>CAVJHY010000118.1:0-7020 GCA_963649405.1 bacterium | reverse complement strand
CCGATGCCTCTATCGTAGATTGAGGCGAGGCACCGTAAAGGCACATTTTGCGCGTTGCTGAATTGTGCGGTGATGCCTTAGAAATCCAATGTCTCCACAGTCAGCAGGATTTCGATGATATGCTTCCGGCAGTTTTCGATGACGGCGCGGCCATCGTCCGTGTTCAGGCCGTTTCTGCGAATGGTGCGGCGCATGAGGCGGGCATAGCCGATAAGCGCGGCCTTCCGCTCGACGGCGTTCACGGTTTCATCATCCGCATTGTCTAGATAGCGTTTTAGGCTGCGATGCCAAAATTCGCCGGTCGTTTGATAATCAAGCCCCAAGAATTTCAAAGTGACGCTATGGTCAAGCTCTCCAAACCCGACAAAACCCTGATACATACTCGCTAATTCAAAAATCGGATGCCCGATGCAGAGGGTGTCCATGTCAATCAGCAGTACCTCATCGCCCTGCATCATCAGGTTATTGGTATGATAGTCACCGTGCAGCATGGTGTCGCGCTCCGGCACAGTCTGAATGAGGGCGCACAGCTTATCGCCCTGTTCTTTCGTCAGATAGTCCCGCAGAAATTCGCCCCAACCGATGGCAACATCCTTCATGCGCGGCATTTCGCCCGGCTTTACATGGGTGGAATGAATGGTTTTTAGCAAATCCACATACAGCGCCACATAGGTATCCATCTTGTCGGGATTAGCCAAGAGGAGCTTGGAGAAGGACTTGGCGTTCAAAAGCTCAAACACGGAGCCGTAGCCGTCGCCGACCTTGACAACATCATAGGGGATGGCCGTCGGAATGCCAAGCACAAACGCTTTCCGCGCCAGTTCGCGCTCACGCTGAATATCCGGCAGACTGTCTGGATTATAGTACACCTTGATGATGGTATCAGGGTCTAAGCGATAGACCTTGCCGTTTGCGCCCTGTCCGATGACCTCGCATCCATCCACGCTAAGTCTGCGGTACGCCTTCTGCACGGGCAGCATCTCCGCAAAGCCTGTCATTTCCAAAATTTCATACACGGCAGAGCTGACATTGACAAGGCTCAATTTTTGTTCCGCCTTGCGCAGTCGCAGAATCACGCGCAAACCGGCACTGGAAATATATTCCAGCTCTTCCATATCCAGCACCAATTCCTCGTGCAGATGCCTTTCGCGCAATTCACCGATTTCCTTTTCGATTTGCGGAGCGTTGGCGGAATCAACATGTCCGCTCAAAGCGATGGTCAGTTTTCCGTTCGTACAATCTGCCTTCAGCATGATGCACCTCCTGAATTATTTGTTGATTTTTTTCACGAGTTTCAATATATTTTGATCATTCGTTCGTTCGTATTCCAGCTCATCCATTGTTTTTTTCACTAAGAAAATGCCAAGACCGCCGATGTCGCGTTCCTCGGCGTTCAGGGACACATCCGGCTCTTTAGAAATCAGCGGGTTAAAGGGAACACCGCTGTCGATGAAGGTGAGAACGGCGCATCCGCCTTTCACCTCAAGCTGCACGGTGACGCTACCCGTCCCCGGTTTATAGGCATAATAAGCGATATTACAGAGAATTTCGTCAATCGCCACATCAATTTGGAGCTGTGCCTTCGGCGAACAGTCATGTGCTTCCAACTGCGCATCAACAAATTCTGTCACCATCGCAATGCTTTCAACAGCCGCTTCAAATGTCATTTCCGTCATGCTTGTTGTTCACCGTCCTTCTGATGGCTTCACAGCACAATTTTAACCATGTTTAAATTTTCGCTTGTTCGTACACGGCATCGCCATTATACTTCATAGCCAGCATGGTAATGTCGTCAAACTGTGGGGCATCGCTAACGAATGCATCCACATTTTTTCTCACGGCGTGGCACAAATCCTCGACAGCCGCGTCCTTGTTGGCATTGAGCGTCTCCAAAAGACGCTGCTCGCCGTAGAGCGCCTGAACACTGTTTGTTGCTTCAGTCACACCGTCTGTATAGAGGAACATTGAATCGCCCGCTTCGAGCGTCATTTCTCCAGCGCGGTATTCGATGCCTTCCATACCTGCAAGCACCAAATTCGGCCGCGACCTGAAGTATTCAAAGCTGCCGTCATGACGGCGAATCAGCGGAGGATTATGGCCGGCGTTGACATAGCGCACCAAGCCCGTTCTTAAATCAATGATACCCATCCATGCGGTCACAAACATACCTGCTTCGTTGTTGCGGCACAGCCGTTCATTGGTCATTGTAAAGGCTTTTTCGACCGGCAGACCGCTCTCAGTCAAGTCCTTGATGATTGTCTTAGCAGTCATCATGAACATAGCAGCAGGAATGCCCTTGCCGGAAACATCCGCCACCATGAATGCCAGTCGATGCTTGGTGACAAAGTAGAAATCATAAAAGTCCCCGCCGACTTCTTTCGCCGCATCCATCGAGGCAAAAATGTCAAACTCTGTCCTGTCAGGATAGGGCGGGAAGATGCTGGGCAGCACGGAACGCTGAATTTTGTGTGCAAATTCAAGCTCTTGGTCAATGCGCTCCTCCGCCTCTTTGATATAGCATTTCAGGGTGGAGACCGTCGCATTCACATGGTCGGACAATTCGGAAAATTCATCATAGTCACGCACATCAACAACGGTATCTAAATTGCCGTTGGTGATAGCGTTCAGTCCTTTATTGACTTTTTTCAGGTTGTAAACAACCTTCTTTTTGAGCATTTGATAGACAAGAATGAACAGCGCCGTATAAATCAGAATTTCCATGAAGACAACGAGGTAAAGCGTTACATCCCTGTACAGCTCCGCATTTTCGGTGGTGATGCGGGAAACAATCTGCTGGGTAAAACCACTGGTGGTCAGGAAGGCGATGACAACACAGACCAGCAGCCAGAAACCAAAATCATAGCTGATTTTCTTGCTTCTGAATTCAAAACGCCGCTGCTTAAAAGTATAGCAGCACACCAGCGAGGCCAAGCTCATGGAAATACCGCCGCAAAGAATCATCGGAAAGGAGCAAATCTGCACAAAATGGAAGGCTTCGGAAACATTATGCAAATTCGTCAACAACACGAGCAGCATATGCAGCACGCCCATTGTCGTGCCGATGCCGAGACTGGACAGAAAGCCCGCATTCCTGTTTTCAAAAAGCTGACGGCGCATGAGACCGCTGACCACACCCGCTAAGAAAGTGGACAGAGCGCAGGCAGCACGGGTGAGACCACCGCCAAGCCCCCAATAGGCGCACAGCCAGCGGTGCAGGCTGCCAATCGTACCGGCAACAAGACCGGCAGGAGCGCCGAAGAAAAGACCGGCGCACAGCGGCGCAGCATCGCGGACATTCACAATGACGCCATCGCCGACCCTCACGCCAAACTTTGTGCATAGAATGGCAAAAGCACCAAAGGCAACGCCAATAATGCCCTGCTTGACAGCATAGCGGCATTGAGAAAACTTCGTCTTCTTTTCCAGCAGGGCAAAAATTGCGCACAGCAGGGCAGGGGCGACTGTGGCAAGCGTCAGCTTTAATATGGTCATTGAGGCGTTCATCCTTTATCAGTTTTCAATGGTGAGAAAGTCCGCAAAGCCGGTGATGGTGAAAATCTCCATCACGGATTCGGGGACATGCTTGAGCTTCATGATGCCGTTTTGATTCATCATCTTTTGTGCCTTCAAAATCAGGCGCAGACCGGCAGAGGAGATGTATTCTAATTTTTCCAAATCAAACACAAGCTCCTTTGCTTGGAGCAGCACTTCGTTCAGAAGTGTTTCCAGCTCCGGCGCAGAAGAAGTATCCAAGCGCCCAGACAGAACGATTTCCGTTTTTTCTCCAACCTTTTTTTCGATGCACAGGCTCATAAAAAAACATCCTTTCAATAATGATTAATGATTATTCCTTCTTATCCGAATCAAATATCTCTTCGGTAAGCTGTTTTAATTCTTCATACATGGGCAGTTCTGCAAGCGGCGAAAGGGCATCAACCGTTTCATGAAACAGCCATGCCTGTTTGTCCCGTCCGCGCTTATAGCGCTTCCAGACCTCCTCGCCGTCCGTCTGCAACCCTTCGTGCAGACTGCGGATATTGGAGAGCTTGTCCGCGCACATCAGCATTTTATGGCTTCTGTCATCCGGTCGCCGCAACATTTCCAACGCCGCCGTCTTCCGCTGCTCCCATGTGTCCTCCTTGTTTTCGCTGTCCGCTTCCACAAGGTCGGCAATTTCATCATCAAACGCGGCCACAAGCTGCTCCCGCGTAATAAACGCATCCTCCATCGTATCATGAAGGAAGCCCGCACAAATCAGGTTTTCGTCCGCCCCGTTGCGTGCCAGTTCCATCGCTACCTCAACGGGATGCATAATATAAGGCAGACCATCCTTGCGTTTCTGCTCGCCGTGCGCATAAAGGGCAAACAGAAATGCTTTGGTAATCATGCTGCGCATTGGGTTCATTTCCTTTCTGCCGAAAATTCAAACCTCGGCGTCATCATAACAACTTATTTTTTATTATATCATCAGACTTTTTGACAATCAAGAATTTTATTTATTCGGCAAATTCCTTCTGTATTCCTTTGGAGTTTGACCATAGCAAGCGCGGAAGCATTCTACGAAATAGCTTGCGCCGGCAAAGCCGACAGCCGATGCAATGTCGGTGATTGTTCAACACGTGTTTTTCAGTAGCGTCCGGCTTTTGTTCAGACGAAAATGGTTGATATACATCATCGGTGTCGTGCCAATGTATTCCTTGAACAGCTTGCAGCATTTGCTCTGACCGACCGCACCGGAAAAGGCAATGTCCGAAAGCCTGAGCGAATCACGATAGTTTTCCTGAATAAACCGAAGCATTTTTTTGATAATCTGCAGATTTTCACCACTTCCGCCCTGATTTTTTGCCATGTCAATGTGCGTGAAGATTAACGCCCAGATTTTGTAGAAGTGCGCCTGCAAAAGAAGCGGTGCTTTCGGCCTTTTTCGCTCCGCATATAGATAGTTGCAAAAGCTCATCCCGAATGTCTCTCTGCCAAGGCACATCTTCGGTGAACTTCATGTAGCTTAGTCCTTCATTTTTAAGCATCGGCAGAACAAATTCCTCTTCAACCGCAGGATTCAGACGAAGCAGCATCGGGTGTAGCAGAATGCAGATGTATTCGCAGTCTGTCTGCGGCTCGGCGTAGTGACTGTGAAGCTGGCGGGAATTGATGAAAAAGGCATTGCCTTTGAGAACGGGTACGAGATGACCGTTGACATTGTATGTCATCTCGCCATTCAGCATCACGCTCATTTCGATATCTTCATGCCAATGGCTTGGAAAACGGAAATCAGGGCAGCTTCACATATATTTATGCCCGATATACGCCTCATAAGAAGTATAGGTATATTGGAGTTGCTCGCCGCCGTTGTCTTGAATGGGAAAGTTGCTCATATCATGCCTCGCAGGATTGTTATATATTTAGGCAGCATTGTGATTGTATTTTCACACCCTGCGAAATAAAATTATATTATTCAATTCACATTCTGTCAATGGGGGGATGAAGCGTTGAACACTTTGGACAAGAAATTGTTTTATAAGGATTTATTCGCTTTGGCGTTGCCCATCGGTCTGCATAATCTGCTGGTCACACTCATCGGCGCTTCGGACGCACTGATGCTTGGACGGCTGACACAGGAAACCATTTCCGCTGTTTCACTGGTCAACCAGATTGCATTCATCTGTTCATCGGTGCGGTGACGGGCGGCGGCGGTGTGTTGCTGGCACAGTATTGGGGCAGCGGCAGCAAGACGATGGTCAAAAATCTGTTCTGTATGCTTCTAAAATGGGCATTCACCATTTCTTTGATTTTCTTCTTACTGACCATGCTAGTGCCAGAGCTTTTGATGCGCATTTATACGCCGGATGAGACGCTCATTGCCATCGGTGCTTCCTACTTACGCATTGTTGGTTTTTCTTATCTGTTTTCTGACATTACGAAGTGCTATTATATCAAGATGAAGTTAGAGGGGCAAGCCTCAAAAAGTGTTGTGATTTGATGCTCATTGCGGATATGACGATTGACTTTTTTTACGGTCATGCCGATGTGCCGAAATTGGGTGCAGACGGCACTGCCTATTCAACGGTTTTTGTTGAACTGATTGCGCTGGTTTGGTGCGTTGCGGAGTCCTATCATGATGGACACATTCATGCCGACAAGAAGGGGCTGCAATGGTTTTCAGCTGATATTACGAAGGATTTCATCAAGATTTCCGCGTCGATGCTCGGCAGCTCCCTTGCATGGGGCGTGGGCTTTAGCCTGCACTCTTTGATTATGGGGCATCTCGGCACAGATGCAACTGCAGCTGCTTCCATTGTGTCCGTTGTACAGCAGCTTGTTACTTGCGTCTGCAAGGGCATTTCTGCCGACGCTGGCATTATTGTCGGCAAGCTCTTGGACAAAAGCTGTTTGAACGTGCTAAGGAATGCGGGAGACTGTTGTGCATGGTGTCCTTTTCAGTCGGTGCTGCTCAAATGGCGCTGCTGCCCCTGACACCCATCGTTGCATAATTTTTCTTGCTGTCGGGTGCGGCACGGCACTTTCTTATTTTGATGTTGCTATTTACTGCCGTCTATGTTTTTGCTGAGTCCATCAATACCATCATCGTTTGCGGCATATTTCCGGCGGGCGGGGATTCTCGGTATGATGCCGTCAGCGTGTTGGTTGCCTCATGGTGTGTGTCCATCCCGCTGGCACTCCTTGGCACTTTGGTTTTTCATTTTCCCGTCATGCTGATTTATATCCTCATGAACATCGATGAAATTATCAAACTCCCATGGATTTACCCCCGATACAAAAAATATCTCTGGCTTAATAATTTGACGAAAGATGAAGAAAAATAATTTGCTTTTTTTAAAATGGCGTAGCTGAAAAAATATATGTCTAATAATATTGTAATTTGGTTTCCCTCTATCTTGATATTATCACTTTATGCAAATGATTGGATAAATGCTGTGAAGAGAGTAAGTATGTCGTAAAAAAGGTTTAGGGCATCACCGCACAATTCAGCAACGCGCAAAAATGTGCCTTTTGTGCCAT
>CAVJHY010000117.1:0-7024 GCA_963649405.1 bacterium | reverse complement strand
TTAAGGAGGTCTGCACGGTCTCGGCATCATATGTCACTGTGCCGACCTTGACCACAATATTGTCCTCCGCAGCCCCCAAAAATGTGCAGCAAACAAGGCAGAACACTGCCATCCGGCAAAGAAAAACCTTAACCTTTTTCATGTATCCCTCCATCAACGCTCAGAGCATCGGCAGCAAAGAGAAAGTGAGCCGGTATTTCGATTTATAAGGCAGCACTGCACCAATGAGGCGCGGTGCCTTAATGGGACAAAGCGCGTAAAAACCGCGCTTTAAATCATTGCCCCATATAGGCATACAGCATCTGCTTCAACACATTGATTTCGCTTTTCAGATAATACTCATCCTCGAACATGGCATAATGCACCGAGGCACGGACGAGAATAAAAATCAGCGCCACAATCGTATCACAAGGGATGCCCAAAACAGGCTCAAGCTGCCGGGCATAAGCGTGATATCGCTCGTTGACACCGGCAAAAAACTGCTTGCCCCTGTCGATAAATTTAGGAAGCGTGTACACCTGGTACATCAGCCGATACTTCTTGCCATGCTGCTGCGCCGTCCAGTACGGCACCTCGTCGATAAAACGAAACAAATCCTCCGAATTTTTGGGCGCAATCGCCATAAATTCCTGCTCGACCTTGCTCATGCAATACTCGGTAGCTTCGGCAATCATGTCATCCAGAGAATCAAAATATGTGTATATGCTCGCCCTGGAAACGCCGCACGCATCCGCCAGCACAGTTAAACCCGTGCCGGTCAAGCCATGCTCGGCGTAGCAATCAAAGCATTGCTCCATAATCTCAATCTTCCTTTGCTGGTAAGCCTTCTCGTTCCTTGTGCGCATTCGCCATTCTCACTTTCAATTATCGAAAATAACCAATCGGTTAATGTAAGCATATCATATTTTTCATGCTTTGTAAACCGATTTTGCGGAAACAATGGCGGAAATGTTATATTTTTAATGTTTTCGTAACAGATTGAATACGAGTGGATAGTGAATAGTTGAAGTGTTGATGCAGGGGCATTTCATGCTTCGCTTGACTTATATCCAAACGATAACCATTTTTTCTTTTATAGACCTTTTGTTCCACCTATCCACACTATTTCACTAACCACTAACCACTATCCATATAAAAATTCCGTCTCATTTGAGGCGGAATTTTTGCTGCAATTATTCTTGTAAATTGATTCTTCTGATTTCTTCCAAATTGACCTTGGGCTTACGATTCATATCCAGCAAGCCGTTGACCTCTTGGAACACATCGGTGAGCTGGGTGTAGCAATACCCGCGGCAATCAGGCAGGTGCTTCATGGCCATCGTGATGGCCTCAAAGCGCTTGAGGAAGCTCTCTTCGTCCTTAACCGCGCCGTTGTAGCCCCAATTATCGCCGCCGGAATCCTTCTGCATGGCAATGCCGCCGTACTCAGTCAGCAGCATGGGCTTGTCGTGGTGGTCATAGCCAACGGCGCTGCTGAGCTTGATGCCGGAAGGATTGCCGTCCCGCATACCATCAGCCGTTGCGTAGGCGGGACGGAGCTGCTCCGGCCATGCCGTGTAATCATGCACGGTAAACAGGTCAGTCGCCGCATTCTCCCAGCCGTCATTGCCGGAGACAATGCGCGTGCCGTCCAAGCTATGCACCACATGATAAAGCAGCTCGGAAAGCTCCTGCGCGTTCTTGTCCGTTTCGATGAACGGCACGCCCCAAGACTCGTTGAGCGTTGCCCAAGCGATAAGGCTGGGATGGTTGTAATCGCGCTGAATGGCCTCGGACAAATCGCGCACCATGTTGTGCTTTTCCTTGTCCGTCAGCCAATAGCCGCTCGGCAGTTCGCCCCAGACGACCAAGCCCAGCTTGTCCGCCCAATAGAGGTAGCGCGGGTCTTCAAACTTCTGATGCTTGCGTGCGCCGTTGTAGCCCATTTGAATGGTCAGCTCGACATCCTTGCGCAGCGCGTCATCGCTCGGCGCGGTCAGCAAACCGTCCCGCCAATAGCCTTGATCTAAGATAAGGCGCTGGGTGAGGTTGTTATTGTTCAGCAGCACATAGCCGTTCTTCACGGTGATTTCGCGCATACCGAAGTATGTTTTCACCGTGTCGCAGACAGCGCCGTTCACGTACATTTCGATGGTCAAATCATACAGGTCAGGGTGACTGGGATGCCAAGTGTGGAAGCCCTCGATGACCTCGTTATGGCGCAGGAACAGCTCCGTCTGCACAAGGCGGTCAGTGGTGACGGCGACCTCCTGCTTGGCGGTCAAAACGCCCTTATAGGAGGCGGTCAGGCGGACAAAACCGTCCTTTGGCAGCTCATTTAAGGTCAGCTCCACTTGCAGAGAGCCGCTCTTCAGGTGCGGGGTCAGGCGGAAATCCACGGGGTAGTATTCCCCTACGCCCTCCAGCCAGACGCTCTGCCAGATGCCGCTCATGGGCGTATACCAGCACTCGAACGGCTCAGGACGGAAGCTCTGCTTGCCGCGGGGCTGGTCAAATTCCAGCCTGTCCTCGCAGCGGACATAAAGCGTATATTCTTTATCTTCCTCGGTCAAATCGGTAATATCAAAGGTGAACGGAGTGTAGCCGCCCTCGTGACCGCCCAGATACTGCCCATCCAGCCACACATCCGTGCGATAATCCGCCGCGCCGAAATGCAGCAGCCGACGAAGCGAGCGCAAGTCCTCGGAAACGGTGAACGAGCGGGCGTACCAAATCACATCGCAGTGTTCCTTTTCCTGTACACCGGAAAGCTCGCTCTGATACACGAACGGCACCTCAATGGTCAGCGGCAGCGCCGCGCCCTGATACCACTTATTTTTCCGCCCGATATTTTCCTTATCAAATCCAAAATGCCATTCACCGTTCAGTGTCTGCCATGCGGCACGCTCCCTGTCAGGTCTCGGATGCTCTGAACGCAATGGTTGCTTTGCCATACATTTCCTCCGATTAGATTATGGCATCACCGCACAATTCGGCGACGCGCAAAAATGTGCCTTTTGCGCCATCTGCTTCTTGCAAAAATCTCGATTTACCTCCAGTAAACCTTCGATTTCTGCAATCGCATCTGACACAAAATTCACGATTTATCGCGCCGCCTCATTTGTGCGGTGCCGCCTTAGATATTTACTTTTTCGCGCAGGGTGTCTACATAATCCGTATGCTCCCACGGCAAATCGACATCCGTGCGGCCAAAGTGACCGTAGGAAGCCGTCTGGCGATAGATGGGGCGGCGCAGGTCAAGCCGCTTGATGATGGCATCAGGCCGCATATCAAAGACCTCGCTCACGATTTCGGACAGCTTCTCATCCGGCAAACGCCCCGTGCCGAAAGTATCCACCACGAAGGAGACGGGCTGCGCCACGCCGATGGCATAGGCCAAGGCAATCTGGCACTTCTTCGCCAGCCCAGCCGCCACCACATTTTTCGCCGCGTGACGGGCAGCATAGGCAGCAGAACGGTCTACCTTAGTCGGATCCTTGCCGGAGAACGCGCCGCCACCGTGTGGGGCATAGCCGCCGTAGGTGTCCACGATGATTTTGCGGCCGGTCAAGCCGCTGTCCCCCGCAGGACCGCCGATGACGAAACGACCGGTGGGGTTGACATAATACTTGGTTTCCTTGGTTAGGAGGTTGGCGGGAATCTCATGGCGGATGACCTCTTCCATCATCGCCCGCTCGATTTCCTCATGGGAGACATTCTCATCGTGCTGGGTGGAGATGACCACCGTGTCCACGGAGACAGGCTCGCCGTCCTCATAAGCAACCGTCACCTGCGCCTTGCCGTCCGGCCGCATAAAGGGGCAGATGCCCTGCTTGCGGACATACGCCATGCGGCGGGTCAGGCGATGCGCCAGCGCCAGCGCCATCGGCATCATTTCGGGCGTTTCATCGCACGCATAGCCAAACATCATGCCTTGGTCGCCCGCGCCGGTCTCGGCTTCGGCTTCGCCGCGGGTCTCCAGCGCGGCATTCACGCCCAGCGCAATGTCCGGCGACTGGTCATGCAGGGCGGTCAGCACACCGCAAGTGTGGCCGTCAAAGCCCTTCTTGGCGCGGTCGTAGCCGATTTCCGTCACCACCTGACGCACGATGTCCTGAACGGGCACATAGGCGCTCGTCGTCACCTCGCCCATCACCATCACCAAGCCCGTGGTCGCGCAGGTCTCGCACGCCACACGCGCCATCGGGTCTTTTTCAAGGATTGCGTCCAGAATCGCGTCCGAAATCTGGTCGCACATTTTGTCAGGATGCCCCTCCGTCACGGATTCAGAAGTAAACAGCTTTCTCATAAACAATCCTTTCCGGCGCATAGCGCCATTCATATAGGAAGCGGTATTCCGAGCGATACGCAATGTACAAGCGTTATGGGACCGCGCTGATGCTTGCAGCCTTTCATATCAAGCAGCAGGCGGACGCAAGCGCTCATTCGGGCGAATACCCTCTGTCCCTGCATTTTCCTCAATGCTTGCGTGCATTGGGGGATTTCTCCGTCGTCCCTCACCATCGTCAATAGGGAGATTGTCCCCCTCGCGTACTCCCGCGGAATCACCGCTGAGATTTCTGAATACCCGTCCTCCGCAAAAAAATTCGCTTGCAGCGCAAGGCTCAAGCGAACAAACCATCGTTTCTTTGCGCCTTATCTGCCAGCGCGTTGCCGCGCTGCTGGAATTAGCACCTTGCACCTTCGTGCCGGTTGCCGGGCTTCATCGGGCCAGTCCCTCAGCCGCTCTGGATAAGGTATTCAGTTCAGAGGATATTATAGCGTGTTGAGAGGGAGATGTCAAGCCGTTAGCGCAAAACAACATGATACCTAATAGTAATAGCACATAAATCTCTTTCATCTCCCGTTGACTTTTCCCATGTAAAGTGATAAAATCCATTGCAATGGCGTTGCGGAAGAACAACCCCTGCGAGTCATGTGTTCCGGCAGAGAGAGACGGTCATCGGCTGAAAACCGTCTCAGGGACGCAAGCAGGGCATTCGCTTCCAAGCCGCGTGGATGAAGCGGGCTGTCGCCCGTGCGTAGTTTTCGCCGTCGATCCGCGTTAAGGAGCTCCGAGAGGGCAGATGAATTTTCTGCCGAACATGGGTGGTACAGCGTTGATATTTCTTGACGCCCCATGCGCCTGAAATCAGGTGCGCGGAGCGTTTTTTTCATTGGCATTACTGCATAATTTGGTGGCGATGTTCATGTCATCTCATTTGCGGTGCTGCCTATACTATTTATCTTATCGACTAAAAATTGAAAGAATTTGGATGATTTTTTGCTTTTGGCAAAGCTGAGTGGAGAATGCGTAGCATGAGCTTACTCTAACTGAACTGAAGCAAAGCCGAAGCGGAAATCGCCCAAAGATTCAAGTTTTAGACGAAAATAGTATGATGTGACCTCACTGCACAATCGAGCAGCATTCAGTGCTTCTTTGTACAGTGTTGCTACAACACAGCCTCATCTGCACAAAAAGCAAACATCATCTGCCGCAGAAGAAATGCGCATTCAAATGCGTTCCACCTTCAAAGGCTCCTGTTTCTATACGCTTTTTGCTGACGGATGAGCGGACTTTAGCCCTTGGTGCGGGCAATTTGTGGATAGGAGCGGACAGGCATATGGAGCAAAGAGAATCCTTCAAGTCACGGTTAGGCTTCCTGTTGGTGAGCGCGGGCTGCGCCATTGGCATCGGCAATGTGTGGCGTTTTCCGTACATTGCGGGCAAAAATGGCGGCGGCTATTTCGTTTTGGTGTACCTGATTTGCCTTCTCATCATGGGTGTTCCGGTTTTGACGATGGAGCTGGCCGTCGGTCGCGCCAGCCGCCGCAGCGCTGTGCTGGCATACAAAACGCTGGAAAGACCGGGGCAGAAGTGGCATATTCACGGTTGGTTTTGCTTAATCGGTTGCTATCTGTTGATGATGTATTACACCACCGTCACGGGCTGGATGGTTTCCTATTTCTATAAATTCATGACCGGCGCGTTCTATGAGGGCATGAGTACGGAAGCCGCCGAGGGCGTTTTCAGTACCCTCTTGTCCTCGCCGACAGAGATGACACTGGTTACGGAATTAGTCGTGCTGCTGGGCTTCTTGGTGTGCAGTTTTGGTCTGCAAAAGGGCTTGGAGCGTGTCTCCAAGGTCATGATGATTGCCCTGCTTGCGCTGATTCTCATCCTCGCCATCCACAGCCTCACCCTGTCCGGCGCGGGCGAGGGCATAAGTTTCTACCTGCTACCCTCCCTGTCCAGCATCCAAGAAAACGGTTTGGGCAGTCTGGTAAAGGATGCCATGAATCAGGCGTTCTTCACACTGAGCCTCGGCATCGGCGCAATGGAAATTTTCGGCAGCTACATGAGCAAAAATGAGTCGCTCACGGGCGAGGCCATGCGCATCTGTGCGCTCGATACCTTCGTGGCACTGATGGCCGGCACGATTATCTTCCCCGCTTGCTTCTCCTACGGCGTAGAGCCGAATCAAGGTCCGTCGCTGATTTTCATGACCCTGCCGAATGTGTTCGTGAACATGAGCGGCGGGCGCATCTGGGGAACGCTGTTCTTCCTGTTCATGATTTTCGCCAGCTTCTCTACCGTGCTGGCTGTATTTGAAAACATCTTAGCCATCTGCATGGACACCTTCGGCATCTCCCGCAAAAAGGCGACTGTCATCAACGGCATTCTGCTGGCGTTGCTAAGCCTGCCTTGCGTGTTCGGTTATAACATTTGGAGCGGGCTTGTGTTTCCCGGTGACCGCACCGTGCTGGACGCGGAGGACTTCCTCGTCAGTAATCTTCTTCTGCCCATCGGCTCGCTCATTTACCTTTTGTTCTGCGTGTGCAAATGGGGCTGGGGCTTTGATAAGTATCTCTCCGAGGCCAATGACGGTAAGGGCATCAAGATTGCCCGCTGGCTCAAGCCCTACTTCCAGTGGGTGCTACCGGTGCTGATTCTAATTATTTTAATTCAAGGATTAATTTAAGGTAGCGCCGCACAATTCAGCAACGCGCAAAAAAGTGCCTTTTGTGCCATCTACTTCTTGCA
>CAVJHY010000116.1:0-7028 GCA_963649405.1 bacterium | reverse complement strand
CTGATGAAGTACGCCACCAAGCAGCATATGCTGCCCCTGCCGATTGACAGCCTGAGCTGCCGCAGCCTCATCCCACAAAACGCATGGGATGCCTACAAGATGACCATGTACGGCGAGGACTTCTTCTGCGGCGTGCCGGTCAATGTACAGAGCGGGATGCTGTTCTACATTGAATCCATGCTGCCGGAAAACTGGGAACAAAACTGGGATGTCAACCAAAACGGTACGCCGGACTTCTTTGAGACCTTCACCGCCCTGTATGCCGTCAGCAAGGACATTCAGGAAAACGGCGGCAAGACCGAGTACGGCTATCTGGATGACTTGGTGGACACCTACTTCTCTGCCGGTTATCTCTTTACCTATGGCGGCTATGTCTTCGGCAATGGAAATACAGACCCCTCCGACATCGGTCTTGCATCGGGCGGCAGCGCCAAGGGCGCGATGATGCTGCGCCAGTGGTCTGACCTTATGCACAACACCGAAGTGCTGGACAAGACTTTTGCCTCCGCCGCCTATGCGTATCTGGCGCAGGGCAAGATGCTTTGCACCATCACCACGCCGGATGTGAAGCAGATGTTCGTGCGGGCAATGGTCAACACGGGCAGCTGGACAAAGGAAGAGGCTGAGACGGATTTGCACATGATTAATGTGCCGCGGCTTCCCGTGTCGGCGGACTTAACCGCAGACGCATGGCAGGACACCATCACCGATATGGAAACTTTGACGGTGAAGACCAAGATGATGGGCGGCGTGAACGGCTACGGGATGTCCGCCTACACCAAGTACCCGAATGCGTCCCTTGCCTTCATCGAGTTTGCCGCGAGCTATGAACAGGTGCTTCTGCGCAATGAAATGCTGGGGGTCAGCCCTGCCTGCTCCGATGCGGCGGCGACCATCGGCGCAGAGGATGAAACCGTGCAGCTCATCTTTGATAACCTTGACAAAGGCTACATTGATGTGATGCCCGCCATCAATGAAACCGCGCAGATTTGGACACCAGCAGAATCCTTCCTGATTGACCTTTGCACGGATGCCTTCCGTCAGGAGCGCGGCGAAACGCCCATTTATGAGACCATCGAACAGGTGCAGCAGGGCTTGGAGCGCATGGTGCAGCAGATTTTGGATGCCATCTTCACCTTGGCGTAAAGGAGGCTGTCCGAAATGGCGATGACCCATGCAGGAAAAAACGCCGCAAAGAAAAAGGGAGAGAGTAAAATCGTTACCCTTTTTCGCTTCATCAAAACCGCGCCTTGGCAGGTGAAGCTGTCCATGCTGGTCATGGGGCTTGGGCAGCTCTGCTATGGGCAAATCGTGAAAGGGCTGTTCTATTTCGCCTGTTTAGGCGGGCTTGTTTGGTACTTTGTCACCAGCGGTTTTTCCGCCATTGAGGGCTTCTTTACGCTCGGCACACAGCAGGAAGACCTTTGGATGGGCATACCGGGCGACAACTCCATGACCATGCTCATCCTGGGCATTTTCGCCATCATGCTGGCGCTGGGCGGCATTGTCCTGTGGGTGAGCAACATCAAGGATTGCGCGTTCACGGCGCGAGAGGTGAAGGCAGGCAAGAAGCCGCGGCATTTTCGGGAGACGCTTGCCAACCTCGCCGACGGGAAATTCCATGTGACAGCGTTAGCCCTGCCCATGACAGGCGTGATGATTTTTTCCGTCCTGCCGATTATCTTCATGGTGCTGATTGCCTTCACCAACTTGGGCGGCGACATCGTGTACCCGAAATTGGCGGATTGGTCTTTAAGCGCGTGGCAGAAGCTGTTCGGGGTGGGCAAGTTAGGTTCGACTTTCGGCAAAATCCTGAGCTGGAATGTGCTGTGGGCTGTGTCCTCGACCCTGCTTAATTTCCTCGGCGGGCTGGGGCTGGCGCTGCTCCTTAACAAGCCGAATGTAAAAGGCTCGAAAATCTGGCGGGCGTTCCCCATCTTGGCCTATGCCATTCCCGGTTTTATCAGTATGCTGGGCTTCAAGTTCATGTTCTCGCAGTCCGGTCCCATCAACAGCCTGTTGACGGCGGCGGGCAAGGATGCCATTTTCTTCCTGACGAACGATGCTTCCGCAAAATGGTGGGCGCGCGGCATCGGTCTGTTCGTCAATGCGTGGATTACCGTGCCTTCCATCATGCTGATGGTGACGGGGCTCTTGGGCAACATCAGCCCTGACCTGTACGAAGCCTCCGCCTTGGACGGCGCAACCAAATTGCAGCAGTTCCGGCACATCACCCTTCCCTTTGTCATCTTCTCGACAACGCCGGTTTTAATCAGCCAGTTTGTCGGCAACTTCAACAACTTCGGCATCTTCTTCTTCATGCGCAGCGGTGTCATTTCCAACTACGGGGATTATTTCTTGGCCAGCGATACGGACTTGCTCATCAACTGGCTCTATAATCTCTCGGTGGACAATAACTACTACTCCGTGGGCGCGGCCATCAGCCTGATTATTTTCCTCATCACTTCCACGCTGTCCTTGGCTGTCTATGTCCGCTCCGCCGCCTATAAGCAGGAGGATACCTACCAATGAGTACCGTTTCATACAAAAAGCGCAGGCTCACATGGCGGCGCGCGGCGGATGATTTCTTCACTTACTTAACGCTCATCATCGTCTCGCTCATCTTTCTATTGCCCTGCCTGTGGCTGATTCTTTCTTCCTTCAGCAAGTCGGGCAGCCTGTATGACATTCACGGCTTCCTGCCGACCTCGTACAGCCTGCAGACCTTCATTGACCTGTTTACGGACGATGTGAACGGCCTGTACCCCTACAAGAAGTGGTTTTTCAACACCCTCTATGTCGCTTCCATGAGCTGCCTTTTAGGCACCATCTTGGTCATCCTGACCGGCTATGTCATGAGCCGCTTTCAGTTCAAAGGGCGCAATGCCATCAAGAAGCTGACCTTGGTGCTGGGAATGTTCCCCGGTTTCATGGGCATGACAGCCATCTACATCATCATGGCGCAGTTTAATCTGCTCAACCGGCTGGAGGCGCTGATTTTCCTCTATGCGGGCACAGCGCCCATGGGCTACCTGGTGCAAAAAGGGTACTTTGACACGATTCCCGCCACCATCCATGATGCGGCACGGATTGACGGGGCGACCAACTTGCAAATCTTCACCCGCATTACCCTGCCGCTGTCCAAGCCCATGCTGGTCTATACGGCGCTGACGCAGTTCGCATGGCCATGGAGCGATTGTCTGCTTCCCAAACTCCTGCTTAAAAACCGCGAACAGTGGACAGTGGCGGTCGGGCTTTTCTCCATGCCGGAGACGCATTTCTCCCGCTTTGCGGCGGGCAGCGTGTTCATCGCCGTGCCGATTGTCGTCCTTTACTTCTGCTTGGTCAAGCACATTGTGAACGGTCTGACTGCCGGTGCGGTGAAGGGGTGATCGTATGAAAAAAAGCTTTTTTATTTTGATTTTACTGATTTGTCTGGTCATGAGCCTTGTCCCCGCGCAAGCGGAGGAAACACAGCTCACGGACAACTGGTACGAAGTCTTTGTCGCCAGCTACTACGACAGCGACGGCGACCGCATGGGCGACCTGAAAGGGCTGACGGAAAAGTTAGACTACATCAGCGGCATGGGCTTTGGCGGCATTTGGCTGATGCCCATTCATCCCTCCCCCAGCTACCACAAGTACGATGTCACGGACTACTACGCCATTGACCCTGATTACGGCACATTGGAGGACTTTCAAGCGTTCCTGAGCCGCGCCCACGAGCTGGGCATTAAGGTTATCTTGGATTTAGTGGTCAACCACACATCCAGCCGGCATCCGTGGTTTTTGAGCGCCATGCGCGATAAGTCTTCGCCCTACCGCGAATACTACAACTTCTATGACGAGATGCACACGGGATGCAATCAGCTTTCGGACGGCACATGGTACGAATCACGCTTTGTCTCCACCATGCCTGACCTGAATCTGGACAGCGAGGCGGTGCGGCAGGAAATCCAAAACATCATGCGCTATTGGCTCGATATGGGCGTGGACGGTTTTCGGCTTGATGCCGTCACCAGCTACTACACGGGCGACAAGAGCAAGAACATCGCTTTCCTTAGCTGGCTCAAGGAAACGGCAGCCGAAATCAAGCCCGAAAGCATCATCATCGGCGAGTGCTGGGAGAATTTGTACACCATCAAGGACTATTACGCGAGCGGCGCGGACAGCTTCTTCTGCTTCCCTGTTGCCCAAGGCAGCGGCTACATCGCCAAAATCCTGTCGAGCGATGTGGAGAAAAAGGGAGAGAGCTACGGCAATGTGACCGCGCTTTTAGAGCGCGAGCTGGGCGATGCGCTCGTCACGCCCTTTCTCGGCAATCACGACACCACCCGCATCGCCAATGCCCTGGGCTATCAGAATGCCACCAACATCAAAATGGCGGCAGGTCTTCTCAGCATGATGCGCGGCAGCATCTTCGTCTACTACGGCGATGAAATCGGCATGATTGGCAGCGGCGCAGACCAAAACAAGCGCATCGGGATGTTCTGGGACAAGAAGATGAACATCACCCGCTGTCCGAGCGGCACCACGCAGGCGGAATATCCCTTCCCCTCCGTGGAAAAGCAGGAGGCTAACAGTTTGTCCATCCTGAATTACTACAAGCAAGCCATGCAGCTTCGCCTGAACAACCCCGAAATTGCCCGCGGTCTCTCGACCGTCTTGGAAAGCGATGACCCCAATGTCTGCCTCATCGTGCGGGAATATTCGGGAGAAAAGCTGCTCATCGTCATCAACCTGAATATTGACGACACGGCAGTCACCATTCCCGATGGCTTTACCGCCCTCTGCGGCGAGCTGGAAATCTGGGGAAATGCAAGCGTCACGGACGGAAAAGTCACCGTCCCCGCTTACGGTATCGCACTGATTCGTTAAATCGTAATCATTCCCTGTATAGGGATGAGATAAAAAGGAGGAAACTCATATGAAGAAGTCCCTGTTATGTCTGGTACTGGCTCTGTGCCTGCTGGCGAGCTGCTTTGCGCTGGCCGAGGGCGAGAAAGTCACCATCGAAGTGCGCGATTCGGACGGCGTGACCGTGCTGAACGAGCTTGAGGTGGACAAGGGCGCGAAAATCACCGAGACCGATCTGGGCGTGTCCAAAGACGGCTGCACCTTAGAGGGCGTGTACGTCACCCCCGCCCTGCTGCGTCCCTACAACTTCGACACCGAGCTGCAGGAAGACACCGTGCTGTTCGTGGCGTGGAAGTCTGCCAAGGTCGATGAGCGTCCGTGGATGCTGGCCGGCGGGCTGACCGACTACCCTGACAACGCTTGGGGCAAGGTCTGGCCGCAGGACAACTACCTGCTGCAGCCGGTCGAGGGCGAATTTAACACCTTCGACATCAAGCTGAACCTGCACACGGGCGATGAGTTCAAGATTGCCGTCATCGGCGAGGGCTACGCTTGGAGCGATACAGACAGCTTGGACAGCCGCAATGTTGTCAAGAGCGAATATGTGACCGGCGGCGAGGATGCTTTCGATACCGGCGCGAACATCAAAGTTCTGCAGGATGGCTACTATCGCATCGTGCTGACCACCGATGCGGAAACCATCTCCGTTTGCAAGATTGCCTTGGAGCGCCTGAGCGACCCCATCGAAATCGAAGTTGCCTACAAATTTGATTTGCAGATTCACGCCTCCTTCCTCGGCTGGGATGCTGCCCGCAATGTGGTCTTGAAGCAGAACGGCACGGACTACACTTGGTACGGCGAGTTTGACTGCGAGGATGACGAGGGCGAATTCGGCATCAAGAACTACGGCTCTGAAGCGTGGTTTGCGGCTGACGACGGCAACATCAAAGTGACAAAGGGTCACTACATGGTGTTCATCAAGCTGACCGAGGACAACAAGCTGGCTGAGCCGATTGTGGTCGAAACCCCCGCTTACTATGTGGTCGGCACCTGCGGCAACGGCGGCTGGGCAGCCGATGCCAAGGCTGACAACGAAGCCTATAAACTGACCGCGCAGGATGACGGCACTTACGCTCTGAATGTCACGTTCACCGACAAAGAGACCGCTGATTGGGCGGGCAATAAAGTCGCCTTCAAGGTCGTCTACGGCTGCGGCGGCAATGTCGCCAACGAATTCTGGTATGGCGATAACGGCGAAAACATCACCGTTGACCCCGGCCAGTATACCATCACCTTCGACCCCGCCACCTGCCTTGTGACGGTGAAGTAAGACGATTTTCCGCGTAAAGCGGCAATAAAAGGCACAATCAAAACCACCGACAGGAGTGCAATTCCTACCGGTGGTTTATTATTTATTTATTTATGCTATTCTCATTTTAAGATAGCGATAAAATCCATTTTCTTCCTGTAATACTGCGAATGATTTCAGAAGTAATGGACTTAAGCGTGCAGCACAATACATCTTCGAGCGAATGAAAAACCTCGTTGCTAAAACCCCTGCTTCGGACTTCGCACCAACCTTGCTCAATGGGGTTCATCTCCGGCGTATAGAAAGGTATATGAAATGAATGAATATTAGTGGGAACAACCAATGTGGCTGACTTATGCCATGCGGCACCATCACAAACCAACAGAATTTCTTCTTGGGCATATTCTTTGGATAGACTGTCAAGGATAATATTCATGCATACCGTATTGCACCACGGCATCACCGGAAAAGAGGCATCTCCTGAAACCGGATCAGCAGCTCCGAATGCATAACGATATTCTCGTATATGATGGCAAGGTACCGTCGGTCTCTTACCACCTGTCCAACAGTATTTCGGCTTATTGATTCGACCGAATCCTGCTTCATCTTGAAACATAATCCATATCGATTTATTTCCATTAGAATTCAAGGCATCATCGCACAATTCAGCAACGCGCAAAATGTGCCTTTACGATTCCTTGCCTCAATCTACGATAGAGGCATCGGCAGTCTGCCGTTGGCAGACTTGAAAACCTTTCAGGTTTTCAACCTTCGCGCATCTGCATCGTTCCGAAATCTCGATTTACATCTAAGGCAGCACCGCACAAATGAGGCAGCGCGATAAATAGTGAATTTTGTGTCA
>CAVJHY010000115.1:0-7098 GCA_963649405.1 bacterium | reverse complement strand
GGTTTACTGGAGGTAAATCGAGATTTTTGCAAGAAGTAGATGGCACAAAAGGCACATTTTTGCGCGTTGCTGAATTGTGCGGTGATGCCCTTGAGTATTTTGACCAAATGTGGTATAATAAATGCGGGAGAGAGACGCTGCACACGACTTCGAAAATCAGCGAATAGAAAGTAAAATATAGGGAATATTACCATGATCCTATTACCGGATATTACAAGCCCAATGTTACGACATTGACGAGAGAGGAATTTGAAAAAACCGAAACACGCCCAAGCCGGATGAGGCGGCGATGGAAGCGAAAGTAAGGGAATTGGAAAAGAAATTTCTGGAGATAAGGCTGCGTGAAGAGGCTCAAAAAAATGCCGCTGCCGAATGATATGTTTCGTTTGCTGAATGCTCTGCATTGCTAACCAAGCGTTCACTGAAACTTTTCTCATCACTAACCAAGTGTTCATTAAATCTATTTTATTACTGACCAAGTGTTTACTGAAAGTTTTTTAATGCCGACCGAGTGTTCACTGAATGCTTTTGCGTGATTGTTTTTTCGTTTTGAAACGAAGTGAAAACGGAAAACAAAAAATTTTTTCCAAAAAATAGTCCTCAAAGCCTTATAAATCAACAACCCTTGTCCGTCAAATGTCCGCATAGTACAGTACAGTATAGTACAGTACAGTATAGTATAGTATAGTACAGTATAGTACAGTATAGTATAGGTTAAAAAAGGAGAGGGAGAGAGATAGTTCCTGTTAATCAGTGGCTGATTAACAGGAACTATCTAAGAGAGTGATTAGTGGATAGATAAGTTAGTTATACAGAGAGATGGGGGAACGGGAGAAACCCTCTCTCTCTTTTTTTATTTTTTTTATCAATGACCACAACCAGCCATTCACTAATCACTCTCCGTATTTTATTTTTATGAGTGACCACAAGTACTCTTTGGATAGACTATTAAACTATCCACTATCCACTAATCACTCATAAAAGCGCAGCAAGCAAGGACGAAAATCATGTACTTTCTTTATCCAATAGTTGCAATGTAATATTCGGAAAACCTATTGCAAATAAAGACAAATAGGCGTATAATAACTCTAAATCATTGTATGTTGCGGTAGTCTGCACATCGTTGCTTTTGAACGCACCATCCCATGACGACCGATGGCGAAACCGGCCGCACTGGTACGCTTCGGAGGCATCATACTGTTGTCCCCCTCAAAGGGGGCAGCTCGACCAAAACGGAGGAGATTCAATGCGTAAACTGACCACTTGGACCCTGCTTCTGGCACTCGTTCTGACCATGACCGCCCTGCCGCTCGCCTTGGCGGAGACGGCGGCGACGGAAACCAAATCCGACCACGAACCCATCACCATCATGGATGCGCAGCGGGATTATCGGAATTTAATCGCGCTGGTGAAGGAAAAGTATCCGGAAATCAACATCGAAGTCATCCCGTACCGCGGGCGCAACATGAGCGCGTACTGCAAGCAGCAGCTTGAAACGGGCTGTGCCATCCCCGATATTTACTCCACCACGCAGGCGTGGGACACGGATCTGCAGGCCGAGTACCTGCTGGACTTGATGCAGTATGATGTCTCCAAGCAGTACAACGCGGCTCGTTTGGATGAATATTTGGCGGACGGCGCTCTGTACCTTCTGCCGTTTGACTATTCCGTCTCCGGCATTCTGTACAACAAGAGCCTGTTTGAGCGGCTGGGCATTTCCGTCCCCGCCTCTTTCAAAGAACTTCGTGAAAAAACGATTCCCGCATTGCAGGAAAAAGGGGTCATCGTATCGAATACTTTACTTGACCTTCCCGGCACCTCCTTCCAGTATTTCTTTAACATCTGCTCCACCGGCTTTATGAACGAGCTGAGCGGCCGCAAGTGGCGCAAGAGCTTCGCAGATGTGAACAGCGATACCTTCGCCACCGGCAATGAAAACCTTGCGGAATGCATCGCCTATGTTCAGCAGTGGATTGACTGCGGTATGCTCAATGACGATTTCGGCCGCATGGGGTCTGCCGAGCTGCTGAATGAATATGCCAAGGGCAACACTGCCTTCTATGTCGGCTCTGTCAACCGCTTCACCCAGAACACAGACGGCACGGGCGACAAGTTTGGCCTTATGGCCTTCCTGTCCGAAGAGGGCGACCAGAACACCTACATCACCTCCCCCAACCGTATGTACGGCCTGAACAAAGAGCTGGCAGAGCCGGGCAATGAGCAGAAGCTGCAGGACGCGCTTCATGTGCTGGAAGTGCTGTCCACGCAGGAAGGCTACCTTGCCATGAACGGCGACAGCTTCAATTACCTGAGCAGCATCGCGGATTTCGTTGTGCCGGATGGCTCCCCCTTCACGGAGGCGGTGGAACAAATCGCCAATGGTCACGCGATGAACATGGTCTATACCGGCTGGGATAATTACCTTGTTTCCTTCGGCGAGGCGACCTATGAATGGATTGCCGGCACGAAGACGGGCGAAGAGGCGCTGGCTGTCTTGGATGAATCCAAGCGCGAGGTGCAGGCGCAGGGCGGCGCGGAAGTGTTCGCCACCGCCACCGAGGAGCTGGATACCGTGCAGGCGGCGCAGCTTTCCGGACAAATCTTTATGAAGGCGACCAACGCGGATGCGGCGCTGATTTCCTACAACGTGTACGATGCGAACATTCACGCCCTGATGGAAAACAGCTACGGCGCGAATGGGCATATCCTGCCCGGCCCGATGACGGCGGAATACATCACCATTTGGCTGCCCGGCGGCTGGTATGACACCCTGCTGACGATGGAAATGACAGGCGCTGAGGTCGTGAAGCTCGCGCAAACCGGCGTGGACACCCGCGCCACCGGCAAGTTGTACCCCTATGTGTACATGACCGCGGACGGCAACCCGCTGGAGGATGACAAGACTTATACGGTCGTCTTCGGCGGCGTGAGCAAGCCGGACAAGGCAAATCTGCCGCTCAATAATACGGGCATTGTCGGCTTGGATGCCGCGAAAGCCTATCTGAAAGAGGTCGGCACTGTGTCCGGCGCAACGCTGGATAACTCGCTGGTGCAGTTTATTACCCCCGCTGCCGAGTGAGACAAAACTGAGATTTACTCACATCCCCAGAGGGAGAGCCAAATAACGGCTCTCCCCTTGGGGGGACAAAGGGACGGCGCGGCAAGCCCCATATCAGTACTGCGCAAGCGACCGCCGCCAAGAGCAGCAACCGTTTCAACCACCAAATGAAAGCCCGCTGCGGGATTCCATTTGAAAGGATTTTATGCGAAAGAAGAAGCCGGAAGAGCTGGGAGAACTCGAATTACTGGATTTGCCGGACATTGAAAAAACGCCGGAATTTCTGGAAAAAGAGGAAGAGCTGGAAGAGAAGAAGGCGCAGGAGCTGATGGCGCAGCGCCAAGAAGCCAAGTGGCCGCAGATTGTGAGCGTGCTGCTTGGTTTGTTGCTGTTTTTAACGATTGCCGCCGCCCTCTTTTATCACTATACCGCTGACCAGCTCCATGCGGAATCCGTCGCCCAGCTTGACGAGCTTGGCAACCAGCTTTTGGAAAAGCTGGATGTGCAGCTTTCCTACCAGTGGGGCTATCTGGATAAGCTGCAGGAGCTTGTCACCGATACGGACAGCATGACCCGCGAGGAAATGACGGAGTTTTTGGCGCACGCTGAATCGGACTTTGCGACCGAGAATCGCGCTCTCTATTTCCGCGCCATCGAGGAAACAGGCTATTATTACACCAGCGCCGGACGGCAGGGTATGTGGACGTGCATCGACAATCTTGGCGACAGCGCCCGCCAGTCCTTCCTGCTGACCAACTGGGCGGATGAGACCGTCTACATGGCGTTCACCCATAAGCTGGAAACCCCGCTCAAGGCGGGCGGCAAAACCATCACACACTTTATTCTCCTGCGGAAAATGGAAGACCTCGCCTCCTTCTTCCAGTGCACCGCTTTTAACGGCGGTAATAACGTGTATGTCATCGACCCGACCGGTGTTGTCCTGTTCGAGCAGAGCGTTCTGCCCAATGTGAAAACCGAGGGACGGAACATTTTCCATAATTTGGAAGAGATGGAGTACCCGCATTACGGCAGCATTGAAAGCATCATCGAAGCGGGCCAGGACGGCAAAACCATCTGCACGGATGTGAAGGTGGGCGGCGAAAACTGCTATATCCTGTACAATGTGCTGCCTTCTTACGAGTGGGGTATCATCGTCATGGTGAGTGCGGACGATGTCGCCGTAAGCGCCAGAGAGATGGTCAAATCCCTGCTCATCCTCTTCTGCGCCATGGGCGTTATCGTGGCGCTGAGTGTGTCCTTCTTCATGCTCTTCGTGTGGCGTGTGCGCGGCGACCAGAAGCTGCTCAAGGTGCGAGAGGAGAGCGAGAAGCGCCTCACCCAAGCCAACTACCAGCTTGAAAATGCAAACATTGAGCTGGAAGAAGCGCAGGAGGAAACCAAGAAGGCTTTGGAGGTCGCGCAGAAGGCGACCAGAGCTAAGAGCCAGTTCCTTGCCAATATGTCCCACGACATCCGCACACCCATGAACGCCATCTGTGGCATGGCGCGGCTCATGGAGCATGATGTGGAGGATGTGGACAAGCAGCGCTATTACATCCGCAAGCTCCAGACCAGCAGCCAGTATTTGCTCGGCCTCATCAACGACATCTTGGATATGAGCAAGATTGAGTCCTCGGAGGTCAAGCTGAGCTTTGAGCCGGTCAAGATGGCGGAACAGGTCGGGCAGATTGAGAGCATCATCCGCTCCCAGAGCAATGAGCGCGGCCAGACCTTCATCATCATCTCGCATGACTTAAAGCATGAATATCTGGTGGGCGACAGTGTGCGTCTGCGCCAGATTTTCCTGAACCTGCTCACCAATGCCGTCAAGTACACCCAGAACGGCGGCGATATCCGCTTTGAGCTGACCGAGCTGAAGAGCGAGGACGGCTATGCGACCATCCGGATCAGCGTCATCGATAACGGCTACGGCATGAGCGAGGAATTCCAAAAGACGCTCTTTAAGCCCTTCACCCGCGCCCAGAACTCCGTCACCAATAAGGAGCAGGGGACAGGGCTTGGCATGGCGATTACGAAGAGCCTTGTGGACTTGATGGGCGGCACCATCACCGTCCAGAGCAAGGAGGGCGAGGGGACGCGCTTTGATGTCACCCTGACCCTGCCCATCGACACGAGCAGCGACCATGTGACTCCCGTCAAGAATGTGCTGCTCATCGCCAATGAAGAGGCGCTCATCCGCAATGTCACCTGTGCCTTGACGGACGAGCCGGTGCGCCTGCGCACTGTCCACACGCCCGAAGAGGCTGCGGCGGAAATCCACGCGGATATGCCGGAGGTCATCCTTTTGTCCGGCTACCTGCATGACATGCGCTTGGCCGAGACCGTGCGGAAGCTTCGAACGGAAGCCAAGGACGCGATGCTCATCTTCTGCTGCGACTATGCGCGGCGCGAACATATCACCGATGCGCTCAAGGGCAGCGGTGTGGATGGCGTGATTGCCCGCCCGTTCTTTGTCGAAAACCTCATTCTGGCGGTTGAGAATGCCCGCCAGCACGCGAAGCCCGTCACCCGTCACGAGGAGTTTTCCCCGCTGCGCGGAAAGAAATTCCTCTGCGCGGAGGATAACGAGCTGAACGCCGAAATTTTGAACGCGCTGCTCAATATGCACGGTGCGGAATGCGACATCTACCCCGACGGCGCGGAGCTGGTCAAGGCGTTTGCGACCGTCAAGGAGGGCGATTATACCGCCATCCTCATGGATATGCAGATGCCGAACATGAACGGCGTGGATGCCACCAGAATTATCAGAAGCGGCAATAACCCGCTGGGCAAGACCATCCCCATTATCGCCATGACCGCGAACGCTTTCAGCTCCGATGTGCAGGAATGCCTGAACGCGGGCATGAACGCCCACCTCGCTAAACCCGTTGATTTGTCTGCGCTCGAACGCCTTATTTTGGAAATCGACCAGAAAAATTCGGGGGGGGGTACGAGGGTACGGGAGAATGAATAGTGATTAGCGGCTCGTGTGATGAGCGGTTAGCGGTTAGGTTAGAGTGTTGTAAAGATGATAAGGGGACGAGAGAAATCTCGTCCCTGTTTTGGTGGGAGAGGATTGGAGTTTTTTAGCAGCGTTGACAGGTACGCATTGAAGGCGTATAATAATGAGCGAAAGGAGTGCGATGCATGAAAACCAAAGAGCTGATTGAGCTTTTGGAGAAAAACGGTTGGAAGTTTAAGCGGCACGGCGCAAACCATGACATTTACATGAAGGACGGGCAAAGGGAGAGCATCATGCGGCACAGGGAGACAGACGAAGAACTGGCAAAGGCTATTATCAAGCGGCGCAGGCTGAAATAAGCTCGTTCCGAACGGCTTTACATACAAGGAGGCATTAAAATGAAACAGGCGTATCCTATCATTATGACGCGGGGAAAAGAATTTATTGTCGTGTTCATCCCCGATTTTGACATCAACACGCAGGGAAAAGACATTCCTGAAGCTATGGAAATGGCGCGGGATGCAATCGGTCTCATGGGAATCGACATGGAAGACGATGGCGAGGCGCTGCCGTCTGCGTCAAGCCTGACCGATGTGCAGAAGCAAGCACCGTCCGGCAGCGTTGTTTCTTTGGTCGATGTTGATTTCGCTGAATATCGGCGCAAAAATGACCTTCGCACCGTAAAGAAAAATTGCACCCTTCCCTCTTGGCTCAATGCCGAGGCAGAACAAGCGGGCATTAACTTTTCCGCCGTCCTGCAAGCCGCACTTAAAAAGGAATTGGCTGTCACGGATCGGTGAAATAGCTGTATTACGAGAAAACAGCAGCCGTGAAAATTTCCGGCTGCTGTTTGACATTCTATTCGCCTTGTTTTACAATAAAAGAGCGCGGGGAGCTTTTTTAGCGCTGAGTCTCCGCATTATGCACTACGATGGTTATGGACGGCATCGTAGTGCTTGTTTTTGTTTCGGCCATTTTTTCTGCCTCTTCAGGCAGCAATTCGATTTCATAAATCTCGGTAGCCGTCTCAGTGACGGTTTTCCGAGTTGTTTTCCGAACTCGTCTGGTTTTCGTTTCG
>CAVJHY010000114.1:6752-7101 GCA_963649405.1 bacterium | reverse complement strand
GCATCTGCGCTTCCTAAACGGAAAATGGAAAACGGCTAAAGTATAATAATTTAAGCATTCTTTTCAAGAAAGCGAATAGTTTGGCGAGTGATTAGTGGATAGATATATAGTTTTCAGGTTGGCAGAGAATAGAATAGAAAACAGAAGATATAGTGGTTAGGTAAGCAAGTGAAGAATGAGAATAGCATATCATAACTATGCGCTTTATTTTTTACATTATTAAATTAGCTTATTAAATTAGCAACTAATCATTCCTTATTGACTAACCACTATTCACTAATCACTATCCACTAAACAAATGAAAGCAGGCATTGCCTGCTTTCATTTGTGTGCCGAGGGGCATGCTGCG
>CAVJHY010000114.1:0-6742 GCA_963649405.1 bacterium | reverse complement strand
AGGAAATTTTGACACACAATGACGATAATTGGAACGAATAGGCAAAATGTGTGCAAATGAAAGCAGGCATTGCCTGCTTTCATTTGTGTGCCGAGGGGCATGCTGCGCAGCCGCCTTCGCCGGTTTCGCGCAAAGAGCAGGGCAGGGCATCACCCACGGTCTTCATTTGGTCGATGATTTCATCCGGCGGGAGCGGGCAGGAAAGTCCCGCCAGCACCAAGTCCGCTGCGGAAACAGCGTTCGCCACGCCCATGACATTCCTGTACACGCACGGGACTTCCACCAAGCCGCGCACGGGGTCGCAGACCAAGCCCATCACATTCATCAGCGCAAAGCCCGCCGCGTCCGCTGCCTGTTTGGGGCTGCCGGAGCGCAGGACGGTTAGCGCCGCCGCCGCCATCGCGGAGGCTGTGCCGCATTCCGCTTGGCAACCGCCCTCCGCACCCGAAATACTGGAACGCCGCGCAATCACCAAGCCGACCACGGAGGCAGTGTACAAGCCCGCCAGCAGATCGTTATCGCTTAATGAATACATTTCCTGTGCCGTCAAAAGTGCGGCGGGCAGGATACCGCAAGCGCCCGCCGTCGGTGCGGCGACAATGCGTCCCATGGCCGCGTTGCATTCGGCGACAGCTAAAGCCCGCGCCTCGGCTCTGCCAAGGAGCGTGCCGCCGACGGTCTGCCCACTGTTGGCCGCATCCCACAGGCGCGGCGCTTGCCCGCCCGTCATGCCGGACATGGATTTTAAGTGCCTGTCCATGCCCTTTTCAATGCTCTGCCGCATCACGGTGAGGAGACCGAGCATCCGCTTGTCCAGCGCTTCATCGCTGACCCGCTCCGTTTTTTTCTGAATGGCGCGGGCAGAGGCACAAACGCCCATTTCGTCTGCCAGTTCAATCCATTGCTCTAAGGATTCAATCATAATTTATACCCTTTTTATAGCTTGTTTAATAGCGT
Source organism: bacterium (assembly GCA_963649405.1). Classification (GTDB taxonomy): domain Bacteria; phylum Bacillota; class Clostridia; order Christensenellales; family Aristaeellaceae; genus CAVDRM01. Next base: position 5,785 of record CAVJHY010000114.1, on the reverse strand, counting down.
TACCTGTTGAATTTTGTTTAAGCTCCGCAGCCCGTCAATTAACCCTTCCGGCGGCTCTTCGTCCAGTTCCAGTGCCATTGCCGCAGGACCGCCAGCCTCGGAGCGGAACACTCGCATGGTGGCAATGTTTAAGCCTGCCGCCGCCACAAGTCGGCTGACATCCGCAATCACGCCGGGGGCATCGCTATGTTGAATGACAATGGTGGTACAGTCGCCCGCAAAGCCGACTTCTAAGCCGTTCAGGGACTGCACGCGGATGTTCCCGCCACCCACGGAGGCTGCCTGCACGGTGACATGAGCGCCGGAAACGCCCGTCAAATCCAGCACCACGGTGTTTGGATGCGCATTTTTCAGGTCGATGGCGGTAAATTCAAACTCCATGCCCGCCGCCGCTGCCAGCTCCCGACTGCTGCGCAGCCGCTCATCATCCACGCCCATATCCAAAAGTCCGCCCAAAATGGCGCGGTCGATGCCGTGTCCCTGCCATGTCTTGGCGAACGAGCCGTACAGCCCAATCCGCGCTTTTTTCGGCATTTCGCCGAGCAAGCGCCGCGCCACGCGGCCAATTCGTGCCGCGCCCGCCGTGTGCGAGGAGCTGGGGCCAATCATTACAGGACCTAAAATGTCAAATAAATCCATACTAATCCTCCAGACTGCCGTCCAGCGGCATGAAAGCAAGCAGCGGCATCGCGCCGTCCAATTCATAAAACACGGAGGCAAGAGGGTAAGTCCTCTCCGAGCGCTCACGGCTGTTGGGGTCGTTTACGACAAGGCGGTCATCCTCTGTCAGCCTGCACAAAAGGATGTAATGCCCACCGCCGAAAATGCCCTTGTCCATCGAGGCCATCAGCGGATAGCCCTTTTGAAGCGCCAAGCGGATGTTAGCAGCCTTTTTGCCGAGGCGCACGGCCTTTACACCATGCTGCTCCGCCAATTCTGCGATATGCGCCTGTTGAATGCCGTTCCCGCGGTAAAAGCCCTGCAAGCACGCCTCCCGAAAAAGCGTGACGGGGCTTTGCGCGGCATCCCCTGTTAGATAATACAGCGCCATCGACAGGCAGACGACCGAGCAGCCGGAGGTTGCGACTGAGCGCGGCTCACCGTCATATTGGCAGATATATTCAGGAAAATCCTCCTGATAAAGCCGCGGGACGGAAAGCCCGACATCGCCCACATCAAGGTTTTCCCAAACGGTGATGGGCTTTTGCACATAAGACAAAACGAGCAGCCGCTCCGTCATCTGCACTTCATCCATCTTTGGATACAGGGTTTCACACGGGGCAGCCGTGGGCGGAGGCGGGGCGGGCGAATAGGCAATGTCTGTCTCATCTTCCGTGCAGCGGGCGCAAACGGGCAGTAGCATCAGGCAAAACAGCCATGCAAGCCAGCGTTTCGCGTCCATGATTCCTGCCTCCCCGTTCTGTTTGTATAGTTGTATTGTAGCATAGCAAGCGGGGAAATTCAATCGGGCGGGAGAAAAACGAGGAGTGGATAGTGATTAGTGGATAGTGGATAGACGGTTAGTCGTCAGGGAAGCAAAGGGACGGGATAGGGAACAGAGAATAGGAAACAGGGAATGGAATGAAATATGGCGTACCTTTCATTTTCTGCGTAACATTATTTCTAATCACTAGCCACTAATCACTAATTACTTGACGCACGGAGGCGCAAATGCTAAACTGTTAATGCAAGGAAGAGGTGAAGGACATGAACGCTTTTGAAAGCGTATTGGAAGGATTTTTTACCGAAAGTCAGCGGGCGCGGATATATGCCGCCGTGCCGCAGCGCATGAGTGTGCGCAGCTTTGAAGCGCCGCCTGATGTGGCGGAATTGAGCGCCCTTTCGTTCTCCGCGCAGCGTTTAACTCTGTCCGGCGTGCGTATTGAGCTGGGGGAGGCAGATGAAAAGAAGCTGTATCGCCATTTCCCGTTTACGGACACCATCACAGGCAGTGGGCGTTATGCCGCCATCATCGTCAACAAAAAAGTGCCGAACGCCATGCTCCATGCGGGCATCAGCGGCGAAGCACTCGCTTTGGAGGCTGTTTCGCTGGGACTTGGCACTTGCTGGGTGGCGGGCAGTTATCGCAAAAGTGCGGTCAATATTGCCCTGAACGCCGATGAAAAGCTTGTCGCTATCATTGCCTTGGGCGTGCCAAAAAAAATCAAGCACGGGCGCGTCAAGCACAAGAAACTGACCGATATTTGCGTGGGCGACCCCGCCGTTTGGCCAATGTGGGCGTATAACGCTGCGGAATGCGTCCGCGTTGCGCCTTCGGCGATGAACCGCCAGCCGTGGCGCTTAATTTTTGCGGGGCGCACGCTGATGCTGGAAAAGAAGAGCTTAGCCAGCAAGCTCGATATGGGCATTGCCCTGTTGCACCTTTCCTTGGGTGTGGAAAAGCGCCCGCACATCATTCGCTTAGGGAGCGGGCGGCAGATTGCCACCCTCAATTCGGAGGACAGAACATGACCTTGTTCGATGCCATCAATCCGCCTGAAAAGTTAGCGCCGCTGGCGGACAGGATGCGTGCACGGAATTTGGATGAATTTTACGGCCAGCGGGATATTGTCGGTCCCGGCCGTCTTTTGCGGCGGGCGATTGAGGCTGACCGCCTGACGAGCTGCATTTTTTACGGGCCGCCCGGCTGCGGCAAGACCACCTTGGCTTCCGTCATTGCGCACATGACCCGCGCCGCGTTCGTCAAAATGAACGCAGTCACCTCCGGCGTGTCCGATGTGCGGGATGCGCTCAAAGAAGCTGCAGAGCGCCGGCGGATGTACGGCCAAGCGACCTATCTTCTCTTGGACGAATGCCACCGCTGGTCCAAGGCGCAGAGCGACAGTATCCTTCCCGCGATGGAGGAGGGGCTGATTCGCTTCATCGGTTCGACAACGGAAAATCCCATGATTGCCATGACTCCCGCCATCGTGTCCCGCTGTCGGGTGTTCGCTTTTCATCCCCTGTCTCGCGAAGATGTGCTGGATATTTTGAACAACGCCATCAAGGACGAGGAACGCGGGCTTGGCAAGATGCACATACAGGCGGACGCAGACGCGCTGGAGCATTTTGCCTATGTCGCCAACGGCGATGTTCGCATGGCGCTCAACGCTTTGGAACTGGCGGCACTGACCACGCCGGTCGAGAACGGGCAGATTCACATCACCCTGCCGATTGCGCAGGAGAGCATTCAAAAGCCCGTTTTGCGGTGCGATGATACCCTGTTTTATGATATGCTGTCCGCATTCTGCAAGTCCCTGCGCGGCTCGGACAGCGACGCGGCGCTGCTCTGGTTTTCGCGCCTTCTCTATGCGGGCGCTGACCCAAAGATGCTGAGCCGCCGCATCATTGCCCATGCGAGTGAGGATGTCGGGCTGGCCAACCCCATTGCCATGCTGCAAGCCGTGGCCGCGGCGGAGGCACTTGACCACATCGGTATGCCGGAAGCACGGCTGCCTTTGGCACAGGCCATCATCGCCGTGTGCGAAAGTCCCAAGTCCAATTCCGTAGTCATGGCAATTGACGCGGCCATGGCGGACGCAGAAAAGGGCGGTTTCGGCTCCGTTCCGCGATACTTACGCGACAATAACTACAAGGGTGCTGAACGTGTCGGCGCAACGACGGGCAAGGACTATCTGTATCCGCATGATTTTCCCAATCACTGGGTCAAGCAGCAGTATCTGCCGGATGATAAGAAGGATGCTGTGTATTATGTCCCCAGCGATCAAGGACATGAAGCGAAAATTAAAAAACACCCAAAGTGAGGGAACGCCTTGAACACCGGCCGATTACAACCGATTTTGGATAAAATCGAAGCGTATCAGCACATCGTCATTTTTCGCCATCTGCGACCAGACGGGGACTGCTTGGGCGCGAGCAAGGGCTTGCAAAGGATGCTTCGGCTTTCCTACCCCAACAAGCGGATTGACCTGCCGGAAAGCGATGTTTCAGAGCATCTCCGCTTTTTAGGCGCGGACGATGCACCGATTTCGGACGCGGAATACGGAGATGCGCTGGGTATTGTGGTCGATACCGGCTCGTCCGGCCGCATTTCCAACCCGAAATTTTTCCTGTGCAAAGAGCTGGTGAAAATCGACCACCATCCCGACCGCGAGCCTTACGCCGCCCTTTCATGGGTGGAGGAAAAGAGTGCCTCGGCGTGCCAGATGATTGCCGCCTTCTACGATTTTTTTAAGCCCCGTCTCAAGCTGGACAAGGAAACGGCGACTCTTTTGTACTGCGGCATGGTGACGGACAGCGTTCGTTTCCGTTCACCGGATGTGGACAGCGACAGCCTGCGTTACGCTGCGCTGATGCTGGATACGGGCGTGGACACGGAAACACTTTACGCACAGCTTGATTTGCGCGATGAAAAGTCCTTCCGTTTTGAGGCGTATGTGTATGAGCATTTCGAGCAGACGGAAAACGGCGTGGTTTCCATTTATATCGACAAGGCGACGCAAGCCGCTTTCGGCCTTTCCTTTGAAGATGCAAGTGATGCCGTGGACTACTTGAACGCCGTGCGCGGCTGCCTCATTTGGTTGGCATTCATCGACGCGCCGGACGGCACCATCCGCGTCCGCCTTCGCTCCCGCTTCGTCTCCGTGACCGAGCTGGCTGAGCAGTTTCAAGGCGGCGGTCATAAAAACGCCAGCGGCGCAACGGTGTATAGCACGGAGGAAATGCACGCGCTGATTGTTAAAGCAGATGAGACAGTCAGGGAGTATAAAGAGAAGAATGTAGGGTGGATGTGAAGAAGTGGTTAGTGGATAGTGAATAGACAGTTAGTTATCAAGGAAGCAGAGAAAATGGATAGAAAACAGGAAACAGACACTGTTTTTCTTTATTTGACCATTACTATTCATTTTTCAAGCCGCGCAATTTTTCGTCACCAATCGCTGCTGCACAACACTCCGTCTATCCACTATCCACTAATCACTATTTACTAAGTAAAAAAGGAGCGAAAAGTATGGGCAAGAAAACAGGGGAACGAATCAAGCAGGCGCGGCTGGATGCAGACTTGACGCAGGAGAAACTCGCCAAGAAGCTGGGTGGCGGCATCACTGCGTCCGACATCAGCAAGGCGGAGCGCGGCGAAGCGGAGTTGACCACGGAGGTCATCAAAAAAATCGCCAAAATTACTGGCGTGACGCAGGCATCCCTGCTGGGGACATCAACGAAGAAGAGCACGACCAAATCGACCGCGGCGAAATCCACAACCACCAAGAAGACCACCTCCACCGCTGCAAAAACCACGAGCATGAAGCTGACCGCGACGGAAAAGAAGCTGGTCGAGGCGTATCGCAAGGCCGACACCGACCAGAAAAAGCAGGCGCTCAAGCTCCTGACCAACGACGATGACGACAATATCCTGTCCTCCATCGGCGGTAGCGTCGTCACTGAACTAATTGGCAATCTGCTGGGCGGGAATAAGTGATTGTTAATATCTGTGCGGAATGAGGAAAGGTGTCCGCACCATAGAAAAGAAACCTATACACAATGATGCAGATGAAATGAAAAACAATATCTGTAGAGAAATAGTATGACGGTAAAAATTTACTATTGACCACTTTCGTGAGACAATTAATCAGAGACTATTTTAGCTATTAACTTTGAGAGGGAGCTTGTGAAAAAAAGTCTGTAAAAAGGTGAAAACCAAGGTCTTCTGTGGTAGGATAAAAAACATAGGAGGTCTGAATTATGGCGAACAAAAAGAAAGAGTACTACAAACCGGGACCCATGACGGAAGGAAAGCGGAACATCATCCAAGGGCTGCTGCAGGAAT
>CAVJHY010000113.1:0-7142 GCA_963649405.1 bacterium | reverse complement strand
CTTAAATAAAACAGAAATAGAAATGAAAAGGAAGGGTTTTTCGAACCCTTCCAAAGAAAAAATGCCATTCAAAATGTACCGCACTTGCTACCGGCTAATCGCTAACTGTCATCAGCCAGTCGCTTCCTCATTCCGCCAGCATTGCGATCATCTGGTTGCTTCTTGCGATGAACGCCTTGAGGTCATCGGCGTTGAGCGGGCGGGAGGACAGGCGGGCGACATCGTAAAGCTGCTTGCAGAGCAGGGTGCGCTTATCGCCCGCCTCCATCGCAGCCAGAGCGCGGATGGTGGGGCAGAGGCGGTTCAGCACCAGCGTATAGCGGGACGGGAAATTGAAGCTCTCGCCGTAAGCGGCGCTCATTTCCTTATAGCGGCGAATCTGCTCATCCTCAACGAGCATGACGGGCAGGCTTCGGTCGGACAGCGCTTCTAACTTGACTTCCAGCTCCTTATCATCCAGTGCTTCGCGGAGGATGGTCTGCAAATCATCGGCGTTCAAATCGGTATTCTCGTCGCTTTCCTGCTTGAGACCGGACACATCCGCGTCCACACGGGCAAAGGACAGACCGTCCTGACCCGCGCCGAACTCCATGAAAGACATGAAGTTCATGTCAATCAGCGTATCCATGACGACGACATCGATGCCCCGCTCGACATACAGGGCGACAGCCGCCGCCTGACGGTCCGGCTCGGTGGTATAGAAAATCTTCTTTTCCGCCTTGCCTTCGTTGCGCGTCTTATATTCGTCAATGGTCAGATACTCGCCCTTGGTGGTCTTCAAGAGAATGCTGCCCTTGACCAGCTCATAGAATTTCTGGTCGCGGATGCAACCGTACTTGACGAACGGGGCAATATCGTCCCAATAGGTTTGGTAGGTCTCGCGCTCGGTGTTCATGAGGCTGTTGAGCTTGTCTGCCACCTTCTTGGTGATGTGCTGGGACAGGCGCTTGACATAGCCGTCATTTTGCAGGAAGGAGCGGGACACATTCAGTGGCAGATCGGGGCAGTCCACAACGCCCTTTAAGAGCATCAAAAATTCGGGGATAACTTCCTTGATATTGTCCGCCACGAACACCTGACGGTTAAAGAGTTTGATTTCGCCCTCCTGCCCGCCGAAATTCTTCTTAATGCGCGGGAAGTAGAGGATGCCCTTCAGGTTGAACGGGTAGTCCACATTCAGATGCACCCAGAACAGCGGGTCTTCATAGGTATGGAAGAGCTTGCGATAGGTCGCCTTGTATTCCTCCGGTGTGCAGTCCTTGGGATTTTTGAGCCACAGGGGATGCGTGTCGTTGATGGGCTTCGGCTCTTCGTGGTGGTCATGCCCGCATTCACATTCATGCTCATGGTCGTGACCGCACTCGCACTCGTGTCCTTCTTCCTGTTCATCCTTGGGGACATCGTGCGCATAGTTTTCGTCCTTTTCCTCTTCCTGCTCACCCTTTTCCTTGGCTTCGGCAGCGCGTTTCTTTTCATCCTCAATGCGCTGTTTTTCCGCTTCCAAGTCTTCCAGATAAATCGGCACGCTCATATAGCCGCAGTAGCGCTCCAGCACCTCGCGGACGCGGTAGCCGTCCAGAAATTCCTTTTCATCCTCCATGATATGCAGGGTGATGGTGGTGCCGCGCTCCGTGCGTCCGCCCGCCTGCATGGTGAACTGCATGCCGTCCTCGCTCTGCCAGATGACCGGCTCAGCGCCGTCCTGCCAAGAGAGGGAATCGATGGTCACTTTATCGGCGACCATGAACGCGGAATAGAAGCCCAGACCGAAGTGGCCGATGATGCCGCCCTTATCGCCGCCCTCATAATTCTTTAAAAATTCCTCTGCGCCGGAGAAAGCGACCTGATTGATGTACTTATCGACTTCTTCCGCCGTCATGCCGATGCCGTTATCGGTGAAGCGCAGCTCGCCCGCTTCCTTATCCACGGTGACGGTAACGCGCAGTTCTTCCTTGTCCGCGTCCGCGCCCTTCAGCATCTTATACTTGGTCACGGCATCGCAGCCATTGGAGACCATTTCACGGATGAAAATGTCCTTGTCCGAATACAGCCAGCGCTTGATGACCGGCATAATGTTTTGCGCATCAATGGAAATGTTGCCCTTCTGCATATCGCTCATGATAAAACCTCCTGTTTTAAGACGAAGATCAAAGACCTTCCTATATATAATCGCATTCGGCGCTCCTATCCTATAAGAAAGCGCACAATCAAGTCGCCCTTGCTTTATGGATGACCTGACCAACTGCATTATAACACGGTTAAAGTCAAATTGCAATAAAAAATTAGCACTCATTAAAAGAAAGTGCTAACAAAATTTTTCAAAAACCCTTGACTTGCGTCTTAAACGATGTATAATAACCGCGAAGGTCAAAGAAAGTCAGACTTTTGATCTTCAACAGGAGACAAGGGATGAAGGGACGAGGTTTTTGCGGGAAGAGAGCTTTTTAAAAAAGCTCCTTTCCCGCGCCCATCCTGAAAAAAGATACACAAAATATCAGCAGCAGCGAAGTTGATACTTTTGTGTAGAGGCTAAAGGATTATCAGTAAGCAAATAACCCCAACAATGTGAGGTGACAGATATGTCGGAGAACAAATACACACAAAAAAGCATCGAAGCCATCAACGGTGCGCAGACGCTGGCGACAGAATACAGCAACCAGCAGTTGGAGCAGGCGCATCTGCTCTTGGCGCTTTTGCAGGAAGAGCAGGGCTTAATCCCCCAGCTCTTAAAGAAAATGGGCAAGGATGTGGCGGCGGTCACGCAGAGCGCCCGCGCCATCGTGGAGAAGCTGCCGAAAGTGCAGGGCTTATCCCGTGAGCAGGGAAAGGTCTATGTCTCCGGCGACATGGACAAGGCGCTGAACGAGGCTGCAAAAGTCGCATCGCAGATGAAAGATGAATACATTTCCGTGGAACATCTCTTCTTAGCGCTTTTACATGTGCCGGATCGGGAGCTTGCGTCCCTGTTTTCCCGTTTTGACATTCGCAAGGAAGGTTTTTTACAGGTACTTTCCACCGTGCGCGGCGCGAGTCAGGTGACGAGCGACAACCCTGAAGACACCTATGATGCCCTGAAAAAATACGGCACGGACTTGGTAGAGCGTGCGCGTCAGAACAAGCTCGACCCCGTGATTGGCCGTGACCGTGAAATTCGTGATGTCGTGCGCATTCTTTCCCGCAAGACGAAGAACAACCCTGTTTTAATCGGTGAGCCGGGCGTTGGCAAGACGGCCATTGCCGAAGGTCTTGCCCTGCGTATTGTGCGCGGCGATGTGCCGGATTCCCTGAAGGACAGGAGCATTTTCTCCCTTGATATGGGCTCTCTGATTGCCGGTGCGAAGTTCCGCGGTGAGTTTGAAGAGCGCCTGAAGGCTGTCTTAAACGAAATCAAGAAGAGCGAAGGCCGCATCATTCTGTTCATTGATGAGCTGCACCTGATTGTCGGCGCGGGCAAAACCGAGGGCAGCATGGATGCCGGCAACCTCTTAAAGCCTATGCTGGCACGCGGCGAATTGCACTGCATCGGCGCGACGACCTTGGACGAATACCGCAAGTATATTGAAAAGGATGCTGCCTTGGAGCGCCGTTTCCAGCCCGTCTTGGTCAATGAGCCGTCCGTTGAGGACACCATTTCCATCCTGCGCGGTCTGAAGGAGCGCTACGAGGTCTTCCACGGTGTGAAAATCACGGACGGCGCGTTAATCGCCGCCGCGACCCTGTCCGCCCGCTACATTTCCGATCGTTTCCTGCCCGACAAGGCCATCGACTTGGTGGATGAGGCTTGCGCCATGATCCGCACCGAGATGGATTCCATGCCGCAGGAGCTGGATGAAATCAGCCGCCGCATCATGCAGCACGAAATTGAGGAAGCTGCTCTGAGCCACGAAACGGACGAAATGAGCAAAGAACGCTTGACCGTTTTGCGCAAGGAGCTATCCGAAATGCGCGAACAGTTCAAGGAAATGAAGTCCCGCTGGGAGAACGAGAAGAGCGACATCGGCAAAGTGCAGAAGCTGCGTGAGGACATTGAAAAGACGAACGCGGACATTGCCCGCGCCGAGCGCAATTATGACCTTTCTAAAGCTGCCGAGCTTAAATATGGTACCTTACCTAAGCTGCAAAAAGAGCTGGAAGATGCCGAAAAAGCGCCGAAGAGTGACACCACGCTTTTGCGTGACAAGGTAACAGACGAAGAAATTGCGCGTATTGTAGCGCGGTGGACGGGCATTCCTGTCAGCAAGCTGATGGAGACGGAGCGTGAAAAGCTCTTGCATCTGCCTGAGCAGCTTCACAAGCGCGTGATTGGTCAGGACGAGGCTGTGCAGGCGGTGTCCGATGCCATTCTGCGTTCCCGTGCGGGCATTGCGGATGAGAATCGACCCATCGGCTCGTTCCTCTTCTTAGGTCCGACCGGTGTCGGCAAGACGGAGCTGGCAAAAGCTCTTGCTCAAGCCCTGTTTGATGACGAAAAGAATCTTGTGCGTATCGACATGACCGAGTACATGGAGAAGTTCTCCGTCTCGCGTTTAATCGGCGCACCGCCCGGATATGTCGGTTACGAGGAAGGCGGTCAGCTCACGGAAGCTGTTCGCCGCAAGCCGTACTCCGTTGTTTTGTTCGATGAAATGGAAAAGGCGCATCCTGATGTGTTCAACATCCTCCTGCAAATCTTGGATGATGGTCGTGTGACGGACAGCCAAGGCCGCACGGTGGACTTCAAGAACACCATTCTCATCATGACGAGCAACCTTGGCAGTCAGCAAATCTTGGACGGCATTGATGCCGCCGGCAATATTTCGGACGAAGCGAAAGACCGTGTGCGGTCGCTGCTGAAATCCACCTTCAAGCCGGAGTTCTTAAACCGCATTGATGACACTGTGTTCTTCACACCGCTTGGCCGTGACCAGATTCAGAAGATTGTTGACCTGCTGCTCGAAAAGCTGCACGCCCGTCTTGCGGACAAGCAGCTCACCTTGACGCTCACTTCTTCCGCCCGCGACAAGCTGCTTGACATGGGCTATGACCCCGTTTACGGCGCTCGCCCGATGAAACGGCTCATCCAGTCCCGCATCGAAACGCTCGTTGCCCGCAAGCTCATCGAAGGCGCGGCGCTCCCCGGCGACACCCTCGTTGTCAATGCCGCCGACACCCCCGATGGCTTCAGCGTATCAATACAGAAGTAATCTATACAGACTGAAATTGCGCAATCCCGTTTTCCCTGACAGGAAACGGGATTGCGCTGGTTTTGGGGATAATGAATTAGCGAATTTTTGCGGGAGGAGGCTTTTGTGCCAAAAGTCCTCTCCCCGCACCACACTTGAAAAATGAAAAGATAATTTGTGGGAGGGCGCTTTTGTGCTAAAAGCGTCCTCCCACACCCACCCGAAAAGCTATACACAAAATATATATTGCATCGAAGCGAAATGATTCTGTGTGTTGCTTGATATTTTTCACACGCGTACTGCCTCTTCGTTTCGGTCATAAACATCGTGTAAAAGTTTCTTTTCCGAAAGAAAAGGGTTTCCGCCATATTCCCGTTCCACACACGCTACTCTTTCGTTCCTACCTCAAATATTGTGTATCAAAGGTTTTCTTTGGAAGGTTCCCCGCCTATATTTTCACACATATTGTGTATGAATATTTTCCTTGGATGGGTACATGAAAGGGTTCCTTTTTCAAAAGGAACCCCTTCTCGCTTTTTCCCGATTTATTTACTTTTCGTCCTGCTTTTCCGCCTTGTTCATTTCGCAGGCGGGGTTTTGGCAAAGGTCGCATTGAGTGGCAACGGAGGCGGGGGCTGTGCCGTCTGCTTTGGATTTTTCTGCGGTGGCCTTTTTGCCGGAGCGCTTCTTGGTGTACATCCAGCGGTCGGCCTCGCGGATAAGCCCTTCCACGCCGCGCGGGTCGCCCACATGGAGGTGAGCATGACCCATACTGAAGGAGAGCTTATAGGGCTGGTTGCTGCTGTCGTTACTGAGAGCGACCTCGGCATGAATCTGCGCAATCACATCGTCCATATCGCTGCCGTGATGGCGGACAGTCGCCACAACAAACTCATCGCCGCCGTACCGTGCCAAGAAGTACCCGCCGCGCCCGCAAACGCGCTTCAAAATCTCCGCAGTTTGGATGATGGCGGCATCGCCCACTGCGTGTCCCAAAGTGTCGTTGATGGACTTGAAATCGTCAATATCAATGATGATTAAATACAGGGCATCGTCTTTTTTGAGATTAATGAACGCGGTATCAAGGTAGCGGTTGAGTGTGCGGCGATTGTTGATATTGGTCAAGGTGTCCAAGGTAATCTGCTTGTTTTGCAGGCGGACAAACACGATGAGCAGTGCAATGGTGGTCATAATCCAGATCAGGGGATAATTCTCCTGGTCAATCTGCACCAGCCCGCTGAAAAACGCCAGAAGGGACAAAAGAGAAATCAGCAGCGTTTCATTTTTGCGCACCTGCGCCAGATTCTTGCGCACCAGCCACAGTGCGCGGCAGGCGGCGAACACAGTGCTGGAGCCGGACAAAAGCGTGTGGACATAGAACATCGTGCCGCCGCGATGGTAGATATTGGAAGAATCAATGGTGAACACCCAGCCCGTGAACGGGGTGAGCAGCGCGACCACGGACAGGAAAACATAAGGAATCATATAGAGGTACCGCCGTTTTCGCCAGCTCTGGTCACGCGGGAAGAGGCGGCAGTCAATGTACTGCGCCCAGATAAAGCTGACAAGACCGGACAAATAAAAATACGCGGTATCGAAGGTGACAATCAGCAGATGTGCGCCGAGGAAGGTACGACCTTCCAGCGTCCATGCGAAGCCGTCCGCCGCCAGCACCATCATCACCGAGGCCACCAGCCGCCGAAACAGCACTTCGTCCCGTGTCATGCCGCCGCTTTTTCGCAGATTAGAAAGTAGAACGCCCAGCACGGCGATGGCGAAAATGTTCATCTCCATGTAGATGAGACTGTGCATAGTCTGTCCCCCTCTCCATAACACGGCAGCGCCGTGAAAAACTTTTGTGCGTCCAAACATTATACTCCTTGACAAACGATATGGCAAGGATTGATTTTGTGAACAATTTTTAGGGCAGCACCGCACAAATGAGGCAGCGCGATAAATAGTGAATTTTGTGTCAGATGC
>CAVJHY010000112.1:0-7206 GCA_963649405.1 bacterium | reverse complement strand
CCCGTTTTCCTACTAATTTCAGGGCAGATGTCATGCCCTTCCCTCCTTCCTGAAAACGCGTTTTTTGCAAAACGCGCACAAAGCCATATTTAGTTGTTTCTATTGTATTACAATTTTGATACGATGTCAAGAAAATGCGGTGCGGCAACCGCATCGAAAATCTGATTTTTACATGTATTGAAGCCTCACGACAAATGCTGTATAATCAACCTGTATTTGATTTGCGGCAGAAAGGGAAGGATCGTCATGAAGCAAGCGGTTTTTGATTTTTTAGCGGCGCAGGGCATTCCCTATGAAGTAACGGAGCATGAGCCGGTGTACACGATGGAAGACATGGAGAGGCTGGGTTTGAACAAGCTCGGCATCATCTGCAAGAATCTTTTTGTGCGGGATGCCAAGGGCAAGCGACATTTTTTGATTACGGCGGATGACAGCACGGTCGTCCATCTGAAGGAGCTTGGCGAAAAGCTGGGTGCGGGCAAGCTGAGCTTTGCATCGCCCGAACGCCTGCAAAAATATCTCGGCGTGACGGCGGGCTGCGTCTCGCCCTTTGGCGTGCTGAATGACGCGCAGCACGAGGTCACTATCGTGTTTGATGAAAAAATTGCGCAGCTTGACCGCATTGGCGTTCACCCCAACCAAAATGACGCCACGCTCTGGATTTCCGCGTCCGCACTCATCAGCGCCATCAAGGGGCTGGGAAATGAAGTCGTTGTTTTGGCACTATAAAATTGTGGAGAAACCATTCTTTATGCGATAAAGAATGGTTTCCTAACACCCCTTCCAAGAAAACGACTTCATAATATATTGGACTGCATCGAAATAGCAGCGTCTATGTGCCGCGTTTAATTTGACATCAAAAGCATAGCAAGGGTCAGAATGAATTTGGGATTTCAGCAATGGTCTATATTGCCCGAAATGGAATGACACCGTCTCGGAAAAAAAAAGCAAAAAGGAAGCCCGACAAACGAGCTTCCTTTAATTTGCTTTGCGAATTACCGACGGCCGGCTTCCTTAATCTTGGCGGCCTTGCCCTGAAGACCACGCAGATAGTACAGCTTGGCGCGGCGAACCTTACCACGGCGGATGATCTCGATATGATCCACACGCGGGGAATGCAGCGGGAACGTGCGCTCCACGCCGATGCCGTAAGAAACACGGCGGACGGTGAAGGTCTCACGGCTGGAGCCGTTACGCTTTGCAATCACAACACCCTCGAACGCCTGAAGACGCTCGCGGCTACCTTCGACGACCTTGACGAACACACGAACGGTATCGCCAACGCGGAACATAGGCAGATCGGTACGGAGCTGAGCAGCTTCGATCGAACGGATGATTTCACTCATTGTCAGTTTCCTCCTTCCCTCATAGACGTTCATGTGCGGCTGGTACACGCCGGTCACTTCCGACCGCCATGCGTATGCCGACAGCGGACCGTCCGTTTCACACAAGGGTTAGTATACCATATTTTCAGTGCGGAGCGCAAGAGTTTTTTTGAAAAATGTCTGCCTTTCTGATATTTATCCGTGCGGGATAAAATATTAGGCGAAAATTGTTGAATAGATGCGGCAGCGCAGTACTACTTTCCTGTTGTCATGATTTTGAAAGGAGATGCTTTTTGTGAAACGCCTGATACTTTTGATGTGTGCTTTATGTTTCCTACTGCCTGCCAATGCGGTGAAAAATTAAGCTGCGGCTTTTTTAAAACTGAATATTCCGATGATACGATTTGCACCGTGATCGCCGACTCACCGGTGCTCGCCGTGCTGTCCAAGCCCGGTCAGTGCAGCCTGTGCGCGGTACAGATGCAAAACGGCGAATATACCCTGTTTTTTATAACGAGCTGGCATATGCGGGAGTGAAAAAAGAACCGAAACTTGGCTGGAATACGGACGGCGAAACGCTGATTGTGTCTGTATCTCTCGATGCACAAAACAGCATATCTGTACAATATTACTTCGTACGGAACGAGAATGCGCTGCTTTTGAACTCCTATATCGGCTATAATACGGTGGATTTAAATCGTTCGTCATAGGAATAAGCGATGATGGGCGGCTTTCCCCCACAATCAGATGAGGAGAAAAATGTGTAAGTGAAAAAGAACTTCCGGAAATTTCAGCCGAAGTCCTGTTTGATTTCCGCTTCCTATCCGTCTTTTCTGTTTTAGATTGGCCGAATAGCGCCTTAAACAATGCATTGTGCCGAGTCCCTTCGGTAGAATATAGCAAAAATGGTAACCAGCATAGCAAAATCATCATATTGCAAAAATATTATGAGCAATGATTTATAAGCATAGAAGCAATATAAACTCTTCCAGGTTAAATGAATTATTTTCTTGCGTGGTTCGCATTGGAAACTTCTGTAATTAAGTTGTAATAATTGTGCAATTATTTTTTATGCTTTGTAATTTGATGAAGTGACCGTGTCCCATTGTTCAAAAATAATTGCGTCACTTTCCAATGCGTGATATAATAACGGAAATACAGGCGCGGGAGGTGGGATGGCATGGAACGCAGGAAGAAGCGGTGGTTTAAGTTAGACAATGCCGCGAAGCTCTATCCGGCCATCGCGCATTCCCGCTGGAGCAGCATTTTCCGCGTCAGTGCGGTGATGACGGAGGATGTGGATGCTGCGTGTCTGCAAAAGGCATTGGACTTGGTGCTACCGCGATTTCCCGCCATGATGGTACACATCAAGCACGGACTGTTCTGGTACTATTTTGAGGAAAATGACGCACATCTATCAGTCGTACAGGAGGAGGGGCATCCCTGCGTTCCCTTCAAATTTAAGGGAAACAACGGCTATCTATTGCGCGTACTATACCGAAAAAAACGAATCTCCGTGGAATTTTTCCATGCGCTGACGGACGGCACGGGCGGGATGATTTTTCTGAAAACACTGCTGTGTACCTATCTGTGCCTGCAAGGGCATGAAGTGCAGTATGACGCGGGGGCGCTAAATATTGCTGACGCGCCCAAGCCGGACGAATATGAGGATGCATTTCAGAAAATTCCACTGCCGAAAAAGTGCGCCTCGCGCAAGGAAGCACCGTCCTATCATCTGCCCACCACGCGTGAAATCTCGCACACGCTCAATGTCATTGCCGCGTCCATGCCCTGCGATGCTATGCTGAACTTGTCGCGGGCGCTCCATGTATCGCTGACGGAGTATTTGGCCGCCGTCATGCTCTATGTCATTTATCAGGAGCAGAAGAAGGAAAAGCGCCTCAGCCGTCCCATTCGGGTGTCCGTGCCCATCAATCTTCGCGCTTATTATCAAACCAATACGCTCCGAAATTTTTCCTCCTTTGTGAATCCAGAAATTGATGCGCGGCTGGGTGATTACACCTTTGAGGAAATAGTACAGACCGTTCATGCCTTCCTTCTGTATCACAACACGGGCAAACTGCTGGGAGCCATCACTGCCGCCAATGTCCGTGATGAGCGGAATTTGCTGGTACGGCTCTGTCCCCTTCCGCTTAAAAATTTCGTCATCGGGCAGGTGTTCCGTGCTTCTGGCGAACGGCTGTTTGCCTCCACCATTTCCAACTTGGGGCGAATTACCTTGCCGACCGGCGCAGCGCCGTATGTGGAAAGACTAGAAATGATGCTCGGCGCTGCCGCCACGCCGTGCTGTCAGGTAGGGATGCTCTCAAGCGGCGGACAGCTTCAGCTCATATTTACGGACAACATTGAGGAAAAGACCCTACCGCGAGGGGTGCTTCGCTTCCTTGTAGAGCGCGGCGTTCCCGTGACGGTAGAAAGCAATCAGGAGCAGGAAGGGGTGGATGAAGATGGCCTATTGCGTGCATTGCGGCGTGAAGCTGGGCGAGGCGGAGACGCATTGCCCCTTATGCGGAACGCCCGTGCTTGACCCTTCCGAGCCGAACCGGAAGGTTGCCGAAAAGTCCTTTCCCGTCCGCACACCGGAACAGAAAATCACCATAAGCCGACGATTTTTGCTCACTTTGCTGTCGCTGATTATGCTCGTTCCGGCTGCGCTGTGCTTAATTATTGACCTTCTGCTCAACCGCCGCATTGTATGGAGCGCGTACCCATCGGCAGCGCTGGCGCTGATGTTTTTAGGCACGGCTGTCCCACTGCTTTTCAAGAAGCACCGGCTGTACATTTCGGCCTCGTCCGGCTATATCGCCTCGGCGCTGTATCTGGCGATGTGTTCCTCCCTTTCCCATGCAGAGGACTGGTTTCTGCCGATTGCCCTGCCCGTGTTGACGCTGGCGTTTATCTGCCTGATAACGCTGCTCGTGCTGAACGAAAAGGGTATCTTCGGCATCCTGATGACCATCGGCGGTGTGCTTCTATCCTGCGTGATGGTCTGCACGCTGATTGAAACGCTGTACTCACTCAGCATAAACGGCACTGTCGCCCTGCATTGGTCGCCCTTTGCCGCCGCGCCGTGTGCCTTTCTTGCAATCATCATCTTTCTTATCAATGGTTATCGACCTCTGCGCGAAGAACTGCGTAGGCGAATGCACTTCTAATCACTTTTATTTGGAGCGTGAATGAACATGGAAAAATTCAAGGTTGGTATCATCGGCGCAACCGGCATGGTTGGCCAACGCTTTGTTTCTCTGCTTGCCGAGCATCCGTGGTTTGATGTTCGCGTCTTAGCGGCCAGTGGCCGCAGTGCGGGCAAGACCTACGAGGAAGCTGTCGGCAAACGCTGGGCGTTTTCATGGCCGATTCCCGAACACTTCCGCAGCATGGTTGTGCGCGATGCCGCCGATGTCGAGGATGTCGCCAAGGATGTGGACTTCGTTTTCTGTGCCATCTCTGCGCCCAAGGATCAAACCCGCGCCTTAGAGGAGGCTTATGCCAAAGCCGAAACGCCTGTAGTCAGCAACAACAGCGCCTGCCGCAGGCTGTCCGATGTGCCGATGCTGATTCCGGAAATCAACCATGCGCACACGAAGGTCATTCCGGCGCAGCGCAAGCGTCTCGGCACGAAGAACGGCTTCATTGCCGTGAAGCCTAACTGCTCCATTCAGAGCTATGTTCCCGCGCTCACGCCGTTTTTGCCCTACGGTATTGAAAAAATTTCCGTCTGCACCTATCAGGCGATTTCCGGTGCAGGCAAGACCTTCATGACTTTCCCCGAAATTTTGGATAATGTCATCCCCTACATCGGCGGCGAGGAAGAAAAAAGCGAGCAGGAACCGCTGAAAATCTGGGGCGCATTAAATGCCGATAAAACGGTCATCATCCCCGCGAAAACGCCGATTATCAGCGCTCAATGTCTGCGCGTTCCCGTGTCGGACGGACACACGGCGGCGGTCAGCGTGAGCTTTGCGAAAAAGCCCACCATTGACGAAATGAAGGCCGCATGGCAGAATTTCACCACCCTGCCGCAAGAATTGCATCTGCCCAGCGCCCCGACACCCTTCGTCAAGTACATGGACGAGCCGGATCGACCGCAAGCGAAGCTCGACCGCGATTTTGAGCGCGGCATGGGCATCTGCGTGGGTCGTCTGCGCGAGGATTCCATTTTTGATTACAAGTTCGTCTGCCTGTCGCACAACACCCTGCGCGGCGCGGCGGGCGGCGGTGTGCTGAGTGCAGAATTGCTCTGTGCACAAGGGTACATCACCCACAAATAACCTTCTCATCGGGAGATATATTTCATGAAAAAAGTGTTGTTTTCCGGCGTGGCGACGGCGCTGGTCACGCCCATGACTAAGGTCGGGCTGGATTTGCCCGCGCTGGACAGGCTGATTGAATTTCAGCTTGATAGCGGTATTCAGGCGCTGCTCATCTGCGGCACGACGGGTGAGCCGAGCACATTAAACGCGAACGAATGGAAAGCGGCCATTGCGCGGACTGTTGCCGCCGTACATGGGCGTGTGCCTGTCATCGCCGGAACGGGCAGCAACAGCACTGCCCATGTGCTGGAATTGGCAGCCATTGCCAAGGAATTGGGCGCTGATGCACAGCTCTGCGTCACGCCGTACTACAACAAGACAACCCAAGCAGGGTTAGTGGCGCACTATCAAAAAATTGCCGATAAATCCGCCCTGCCCGTCATTTTGTACAATGTTCCCGCCCGCACGGGCATGGGGATTTCCTTGGACGCGCTGAAGTCGCTTTCTAAGCACAACAACATCCTTGCGCTCAAGGAGGCCGGCGGCGATATTGGCCGCGTTGCCGATATTTTTTCCTATGCCGGGGAGGACTTAACCATCTATTCCGGCTCGGATGAGATGAATGTTGCCATGATGTCCTTGGGCGCAATGGGGGCGATTTCCGTCCTGTCCAACATCTGCCCCAAGGAGACTGCTCAGATGGCGGAGGCTTGCTTACAGGGTGATTACAAGAAGGCCACTGCCCTTCAAATCCGCATGATGCCGCTGATTCGGCTGCTCTTCTCCGAGGTCAGTCCGGTTCCAATCAAGTGCGCCCTGCATTTGATGGGAATGATAGAAGAAACCCTGCGGCTGCCGCTCGTACCGATGAGCGAAAATGGGCGTGAAAAATTACAAAACGAAATGACAAGGCTGGGGCTTTTATGAACAAAATTTTGCTTTCCGGCGCAGCGGGACGCATGGGGCATGAAATTGCCGCAAATGCGGAATCGGCGGACTTTACAGTTGCCTTTGGTGTGGATGCGAATACGAATTTTCAAGCCGCGTTCCCCGTTTACCCGTCTTTTTCCGTATGCCAAGGTGAGGCGGATGTGCTGATTGATTTTTCGCGTCCTGCCCTGCTGCCTGATTTGCTGACTTACGCACTTCATCATCATCTGCCCTGCGTTTTAGCAGCGACCGGCTACACTGAGGCCGACCAATGCCGCATTGCCGAAGCTGCCAAGCAGATTCCCATTTTTCAAAGCAGCAATTTAAGCGTAGGCGTGTATGTCCTTAACAAGTTAGCGCAGCAAGCGAAGGCGTTGCTACCTGGCTTCGACATTGAAATCATTGAAAAGCACCATCGTGGCAAGGCAGATGCTCCCAGCGGCACGGCGTTGACGCTGCTCAAATCGCTCTCTGATGCGGACACCGTACCGCTCTTTGGACGAAATGGTGCATCCTGCAAGCGGCATGAAAACGAAATCACCGTGCATGCCGTGCGTGGCGGGACTTTGGCGGGTGAGCATGAAATCGACTTTTTAGGCGAGTACGAAACGCTGACCATCACGCACAGCGCCCAGAGCCGCACCATCTTCGCCTTGGGCGCTCTTCGCGCCGCACGC
>CAVJHY010000111.1:1190-7264 GCA_963649405.1 bacterium | reverse complement strand
TTCGCATCGACACAAACGCCCGCAACGCGGCAGCGCGGGCGATGTACAAGCGTCACGGCTATACGGAAATCGGCATCGTCCCGACAGAATTTAACGGTATTCCCAATGTGCAGCTTGTGTTAATGGAAAAATATATAGGCTGATACAAAACGCCCCTCTTTTTGATTCAGAAAGAGGGGCATTTCAATATCATCACTTATTTCTTTTCGGCGAAATTAAAATATTTCTTCGCATTTTCATAGCTGATGGCTTGGACGATTTCCTTGAGTGTGTCCATGTCCTCCGGGAACTGACCTTCCTCCACCCAATGACCGATTTGACGGCACAGGATGCGGCGGAAATACTCATGGCGCGGATAACTCAGGAAGCTGCGGCTGTCCGTCAGCATACCTACAAAACCCGCGAGATACCCGAGGTTGGCAAGGCTGACCATATGCTCGGTCATACCTTGCAGATGGTCGTTGAACCACCAAGCCGAGCCGTGCTGCACCTTGCAGACCGCTTCACTGCTCTGGAAGCAGCCGCAAATGGAGTCAATCGCCTGATTGTCGTTGGGGTTAAGGCTGTACAGGATGGTCTTGGGCAGGGCATTCTCCTCCTCCAGCGCACCTAAGAAGGCGGCAGTCTGGGCGGCGGGCGCGTAGTTATCCACGCAGTCATAGCCCGTGTCCGGTCCCAACTTTTTGTACATGGTCGGATTGTTGTTGCGGCGGCAGCCGTAATGGAGCTGCATCACCCAGCCGCGCTGATGGTACTCATGACCGAGGAAGAGCATGAAGGCGGTCTTGAACTGCGCCTCTTCCTGCTCGGAAACGCTTTCACCGCTCAGGCGCTTTTTGAGAATTGCATCCACTGCTTCATCCGCAGCAGGGGCATAGTACACATAATTCAGACCGTGGTCGCTCAGGCGGCAGTTGTTTTCATGGAAGAAATCCATACGCTTGGACAGCGCGTCTTTCAAATCCGCCCAGTCCTTGATTTGAACGCCGCTCGCAGCGCTCATCTTTTCCAAATAGGCAGTAAATTCGGGCTTTTCCAGATTCATCGCCTTGTCAGGCCGCCAAGCGGGGAGGACGGCGGTGCGGAAGGTTTTGTCCGCAGCCAGTTTCTTATGCCATTCGAGGCTGTCAATGGGGTCATCCGTAGTACAGATGGTTTCCACATTGCTCTGGTTAATCAGGCCGCGCACACTCATGCCGTCTTCGTGCAGCTTTTCGTTGCACAGCGTCCAGACCTGCTCGGCGGTTTCGCTGTTCAGAATGCCGTCATAGCCGAAGAAACGACGCAGTTCCAAATGACTCCAGTGGTAGAGCGGGTTGCCGATGGCCTTGCCCAGCACCTCTGCCCATTTGATGAACTTGTCATGGTCGCTGGCATCGCCGGTGATGTACTTTTCGTCTATCCCGGCGCAGCGCATCAAGCGCCACTTGTAATGGTCGCCGCCCAGCCAAACCTGCGTGATATTGTCATAGCGCATATCCTCGTAGATTTCTTTGGGGCTGATGTGGCAATGATAGTCAATGATGGGGCATTTCGCGGCGGTCTCGTGGAAGAGCCGCATGGCGACGGAGGTGTCCAAGAGGAAGTCTTTGGTCATGAAGGGTTGCATGGTTGTTCTCCTTTCAGTTTTCATGATGAACCGTTAGCTGTTAGCAGTTAGCGGTTAGGAATGAGGGATTAGGAAATAGGAAATGGGGATTATTAAAGTGAGCGGTTAGCGGTTAGAAATTAGAGATTAGATAATACGGTTAGAAAATATATTAGGGCAAAAACTATATAAAGCTAACCGCTTTTTCTGTTCTCTGTTTCCTATTTTCTGACCACTAGTCACTCGTTCTTGTGCTGCCTCGGTGAACAAGATTGCCATTGAACACCGTCACCTGCGGCATGGATTTGCCTTCCAGAACGCCCAAGAGCAGGGTTGCGCAGGTTTCGCAGACGGCGCTCAAACGGTTATCTACGCTGGTCAATTCCGGCTCACAGCAAAGCCCGTAGACGGAATTGTTATAGCCAATGACACTGAGCTGGTTGGGAATTTTAAGACCGCGTGCGTTCGCGTACTTGACCGCGCCGACGCTCAAAATGTCCTCAGAGGACAGCACGGCATCAAAGGAAAGCCCTTGCTCGGAAAGGCGGAGTAGCAAATCCCGAATATGCTGCATATCCGCCTCATCCTCCGGCACAAAGCGGATGAGTGCCTCATCCGGCGTAAGGCTGCGGCTCAAAAGCCCCGCTCGATAGCCGTTCAGCTTCTTTCTGCCATTGTAGTTTTTGCTGTGGTAGAGGTACAGGATGCGCTTGCAGCCGGTGTCAATGAGGTACTGAGTGGCTTCCTTGGTCGCCTGCTCTTCATCACACAGGACGCAGTAGACATTCTCGGTGCGGAAGGCGGCATTCAGAATGAACACAGGCATATGTGCGGCGGCTTTTAAAATGTAGTCGTTATCTTCTGGCTCACTTTCCACAAAGGTCGAACCCATCAAGATGATGCCGTCCACATGGCGCTCCTGCAAAAGCTCCACGCCCGCCTGTCGCGCCGGAAGTGTCCTGCCGCAGCAGGAGAGAAGACAGTTATACTGCCTGTCGCGCAGCGCCTTTTCCAGATAGCTCAGCGCGTGCGCCAGATACGGGTCAGCCGCATTCGGACAAAGGAGACCGATGGTCTTCATGCTGTTAAGCCCCAGACTTCGTGCAAAGGCGTTCGGTACATAGCTGTTTTCTGCCATGACGGAAAGTATCTTCTGCCGCGTCTTTTGGCTCACATGTTCGCTGTTGTTCAGCACCCGTGAGACCGTGGCGATGGAAACCCCAGCCCGCTTGGAAATGTCATAGATGTTCATGCGTCACCCCGCATTCGTGTAAGCGCTTACGAGATTTCGTCTTATTATACCGCAGATGATTTGGTTTGTAAATACCGTAAATTGTTCAAATGTCGTTTAGAAAATCTTGTGTTTTTATGGTTGACGAATAGACTGAATTAGTATAAAATGTAATTGCTTACATGGACATGACGCGCATTTAGTGCGTGACGAACAGCAGAACGAAAGGAAGATGGAACATGGAACGGTTAAGCGCCCAGTTGAAAGACACAGTGCAGCGTCCCATCAAGGTGCTGCAATTCGGCGAAGGCAATTTCCTGCGTGCCTTTGTGGATGATATGATTGACATTGCAAACGAAGAAACTGCGCTCAATGCGGGCATTGTGCTGGTGAAAAACATCGCCTTAGGCAGCCTGCAGGCATTTCATGAGCAGGACTGCCTGTATACGGTCATGCTGCGGGGGATTCGGGACGGTCAGCCTGTTCAGGAAGAGCGGCTGATTACCTCCGTTCAGGACGCGGTGGATGCCTACGACGAATACGAAAAATATGCGGCGTTCGCTAAGCTCGACACCCTGCAGTTCATCGTTTCCAACACCACGGAGGCGGGCATTGTGCTGGATGAGAGCGACCAATTTGATCTCTGCCCCCCGCGCACCTATCCTGGCAAGCTGTGCAAATTTCTTTTTGAACGCGCCGAGGCGTTTGATTACGCAAACGACAAAGGACTTATTATCCTGCCCGTTGAGTTGATTGACGACAACGGTATCCAGCTAAAGCGCTGCGTGAAAGCGCTGGCGAAGATTTGGAAGCTGGGCGAGCGCTTTGAACAGTGGCTGGACGAGGCATGCGTCTTTACCTCTACCTTGGTGGATCGCATCGTGACCGGCTATCCGCGGGACGAGGCCGACCGTCAAGCCATCTGGGAGCGCCTTGGCTATGAGGACAGGCTGCTTGTCACGGGCGAGCCGTTTGCCCTGTGGGTCATTGAATCCCCAAGGGATTTGAGCGATGTTCTGCCCCTGCCCAAGTGCGGGCTGCCCGTCATTTTCACGGACAACCAGCGTCCCTACAAGCAGCGCAAGGTGCGCATTTTGAACGGTGCTCACACTTCTTTTGTCCCTGCTGCTTTCCAGTGCGGGTATGATTATGTGCTGCAAGGAATGCAGGATCCGCTGATTAAAAATTTCATGCAGCACACTCTGTATGACGAGGTCATCCCCACCCTGACGCTGCCGAAAGAAGACTTAATGTCCTTTGCTGAGGCGGTCACGGGACGGTTTGAAAACCCCTTCATTCATCATGCGCTCCTGTCTATCTGTCTGAATTGCGTGTCCAAGTGGCGTGCCCGCTGCCTGCCGAGCGTGCTGGGCTATGTCGAAAAAACGGGCGAGTTGCCGTCGCGTTTAACCTTCTCGATGGCCTCTATGATGGCGCTCTATCATGGCGGACATTTGGAAGGCGGCAAGCTCCTTTGCAAGCGGAACGGAGAAGAGTATGCTTTGCAGGATGATGAAAGTGTTCTGCGCTTCTTCGAGCAGGGAAATATCTTGACTTCTGAGCAACTTGTCCATGACTTCCTTTCCAACGAAGCCTTCTTCGGGCAGGATTTGACAAAGATCAATGGCTTTGAAGCCTCTGTTTTGCAGAGCTACAAGGACATTCTGGAAAAGGGTATGCGCACGGCGATGACGGAGAGGTCTGACCATGCATGAGCTTTTGAAAATCACCCCGCAGGATAGTGTGGCGGTCGCCCTGCACCCCTTGAAAAAAGGCGAAACGGTGGACGCGGACGGCGAAAAAATCTCGCTTTTAACCGATGTACCTGCTGGACATAAGGTCGCGCTTCGGGATATTCACGAAGGCGAGACGGTCATCAAATACGGCTATCCCATTGGCCGCGCCACCAAGGACATCAAGAAGGGCAGCCATGTGCATACACACAATCTGCACACGCTGTTAAGCGGCGAGCTGACCTACACTTATCACCCCGTGAACAGAGAGCAAACGCCGCAGCCGCCCGTCACCTTCATGGGCTATGCACGCGAAAACGGTACGGTCGGTGTGCGGAATGAGCTATGGATTTTGCCGACTGTCGGCTGCGTCAACGATGTTGCAAGAGCGCTGGAGCGCAAGGCGCAGACGCTTGTGGGCGGCGGTGTGGAGGGTGTATATGCTTTCCCGCACCCCTACGGCTGCTCTCAAATGGGCGAGGATCAAGAGAACACGCGGACGGTCTTGGCAGACTTTGCGGCGCATCCCAACGCGGGCGGCGTGCTGATGCTGGGGTTGGGCTGTGAAAACAGCGGCGTGGAGGAAATCAAAAAGCGCTTGCCCGAAGGCGTGGGCAGCCGAATTCGCTTCCTTGTCTGCCAGCAGGTGGAAGACGAAATCAAAGAGGGTATGGCGTTGCTGACCGAGCTGTCGGAGCGTATGAAGGCGGATCGCCGTGTTCCTTGTCCCGCGTCCAAGCTGGTGGTCGGTCTCAAATGCGGCGGCTCGGATGGCTTCAGCGGCATCACCGCGAATCCTGTCATCGGCGGCTTTTCCGACCTTCTGACCGCGCAGGGCGGCAGTACCATTTTGACCGAAGTGCCGGAAATGTTCGGTGCGGAGACCATCCTCATGGAGCGCTGCGGTACGAAGGAGCTGTTTGATAAGACTGTGCGTCTCATCAACGATTTCAAGCGCTATTTTGAGGAGCATCATCAGACCATCTACGAAAACCCGTCCCCCGGCAACAAGGCGGGCGGCATCAGCACATTAGAAGACAAGGCGCTCGGCTGCACGCAAAAGAGCGGCTTTTCGCCCGTGCGCGATGTGCTGTCCTACGGTGAAAGGCTGCACACGGCGGGCTTAAATCTTCTGTCCGCGCCTGGCAATGACTTGGTGGCGGCAACGGCCTTGGCCGCATCCGGCGCGCAAATCGTCCTGTTCTCTACGGGACGCGGCACACCCTTTGCCTGCCCCGTGCCGACGCTGAAAATCGCCTCGAACACTCCGCTGGCTACGAAAAAGCACGGCTGGATTGATTTTGACGCAGGGAAAATGCTGGACGGCAAAACCCTGCCCGTCCTTTCTCAAAGCCTGATGGACTTGGTACTGGCCACTGCAAGCGGCCGCCTCGTCCGCAGTGAAGAGAATGGGTATCATGATATGGCGATATTCAAGACGGGAGTGACACTGTAAGAGCGGTTAGCTGTTAGCCGTTAGCGGTTAGGCAATAAGGATTAGGAAACAGCGATTCGCTGAAAA
>CAVJHY010000111.1:0-1180 GCA_963649405.1 bacterium | reverse complement strand
GAAAAGCCATTAGCCATTATCCATTAGTCATTAGCTTTTAAAAATGAGTAGAGAATATAGTCTAAAAGAAACACTATATAAAGCTAACTGTTAGCAGCTAACCGCTTATAAAAACTGTTTCCTATTCCCTGCTCCCTACTTCCTATCTTCACTTTGACAGCGCCGATAAAATGCGCTATAATAAAATCAACACCAACAATTTGGGAGGAATTTGACATGGATATTATCAAACAGCTTTCTTTAGCAGGGCTTGTGCCGGTCATTAAGGTTGAGGATGCGGCAGATGCCGTGCCGCTTTGTCGGGCGCTGGCCAACGGCGGACTGCCGGTCGCAGAGATTACCTTCCGCACGGCTGCCGCAAAGGAAGCCATCCGCCTTGTGCATGAAGCGCTTCCGGATGTTCTGCTGGGCGCGGGCACGGTGCTGACCCATGAACAGGTGGATGAGGCTGTCGCGGCGGGCGCGGGCTACATCGTGTCCCCCGGTCTCAACCGCAGCATTGTCCAATATTGCAAGGAAAAGGGCGTACCGATTGTCCCCGGTTGCTCCAACCCAAGCGATATCGAAATCGCGCTGGAGGAGGGCTTGAAGACCGTGAAATTCTTCCCCGCCGAGGCGCTGGGCGGACTGCCCGTCATCAAGGCCATGTCTGCGCCCTATGGCGATGTAACTTTTCTGCCGACCGGCGGCATCAACGAGAAGAATTTGAACGACTATCTGTCCTTCCGCAAGGTCATTGCCTGCGGCGGAAGCTGGATGGTACCCGCCGATGCCGTCGCCGCCAAGGACTGGCAGCGCATTGAAAACCTGACCCGCAGCGCCGTGAACGCAATGCTGGGGCTGGAGCTTCGCCATGTGGGTGTCAACAGCGGTGACCCCGAAACTGCCGCGCACGATGCAGGAATGCTCGCCAAGCTGCTGGGCTGGTCGCTGGAAGAACGCTCCAAGGGCATTTTCGTCAAAGATGCTTTCGAGGTCATGAAGATTCCGTTCAGAGGCAAGAACGGTCATATTGCCATCGCTTGCAACGATGTAGAACGCGCCCGCTGGCATATGGAACGCCGCGGCTTCGCTTTTGATGATGAAAGCGCCGGCATGAAGAATGGCCGCCTCAATATGATTTATCTGAAGGACGACATCGCAGGATTTGCTATTCATCTTCTTCAGAAGTAACGCTTGT
>CAVJHY010000110.1:0-7325 GCA_963649405.1 bacterium | reverse complement strand
CGTCCCATAAGCCCTATGTCCGCAATCCTAAATCACACAAGTTTTTGCATTGAAGCAAAAAAACGGTTTTCCGTACCCTTCCAAAGAAAAACTTTGATACACACGATTGATTGCTGAAACGAAAATGCGGCGTGCGTGTGGAGAGTTAATCGAAAGAGCAACTGAAAAAAACACCACAACGCCGATCATCGTTGTAGTGCTTGATGTGGAGACTCCCAACAATAAAATCCCCCATATTACCTTATTAGTAGTATAAGAGCAGCACAAAATCAAACAGCAGCCGGAATTTTATCTCGACTGCTGTTTGATTGTCAATCCGTCAGATTTCCGAACCCTTCGCCGAGGGTTTCGTGGGTATCGGTGATGAAGAGGAAGGCGCGGGGGTCTTCCTCGCGGACGATTTTTTTGAGGGTCATGACTTCGCGGCCGGCGACAACGCTCAGGATGACGCGGCGGTCGCGGCCGGAGTATGCACCGGTGGCATTGAGCAATGTCACACCGCGCTCCATATCGTCCATAATGCGCTTGGAAATTTGTTCAGGCACATCCGATATAATGAAGCACGCCTTGCTCGTGCCGATGCCGGACAGCACCAAATCGAGCATTTTATCCGAGACGAAAATGCAGATGAGGGCGTACAGCGCGGCGCGGGCGCTCATGGTGAAGGCCGCGCAGAGGATGACACAGCAGTCAATCAAAAACAGGAACATCCCCACGGAAATGACGGGGAAGCGATGATGCACCATCCTCGCCACCATGTCCGAGCCGCCCGTAGTCGCGCCGCCGCGCAAGATGAGACCAAGACCGATGCCGAGCAGGATGCCGCCGTAGACAGAGCCTAAAAGGATGTCGTCCGTCAAAGAAGGCAAGGGCAGAAGGTCGATGAAAACGGAAAAAAGAATGGTGGCAACGAGCGAACGGAAAGCGAATGTGCGCCCCATCGTCTTGTAACCGAGGACGAACAGCGGCAGGTTTAAGAGCATACTGACCGCGCCGACAGGCCAAGAAAACAGGTAATTCAGGATGGTCGCCACGCCCGTCAAGCCGCCGGGCGCGATAGCGTTCGGCACCAAAAACAGCGGGTACGCCGCCGCGCCGACCAAACAGCCCAGCACAATCATCAGCCATGCGCGTACCCGTTCATCCTTGAGCGCACGGGAAAAAGCCTGCTGCAAAGGAAAATCCTCCTCTCACCGAAAAAAGCTCCTTCCGCAGACGGAAAGAGCTGTGTGCAAAAACAATATTTGTAAACTTATGCCAAGGTCTCTCCGTCGTTTTCCACAGAAACCTCTTCCACATTGCGGATGGCCCAGCGAGCAACGACGATTTCAGAGCCGTTCTTGCCGCCGACGGCGAGGGTGATGGTGTCATCCTTGATGTTGGTGATGGTGCCGTAGATACCGCCGATGGTGCAGATGCGGTCGCCCTGCTTCAGCGCGGCGAGCATATCCTTGACCTTCTTGTCCTTCTTTTTCTGCGGACGGATGAGGAAGAAATAGAAAACAACAATGATTAACACCATCGGGACGAACATCTGCACAAGCTGTGCGCCCATGGACAATTCGCCGGTAGCGGCGGCGGCATCCGTGGTGGCCGTGGTCGCGGCGGCTTCGGTGGTGGCTTCCGCAATCGCGGCGGAGATACCAATCAGTTTGTCGAGCATTGTTAAGAACCTGCCTTTCGTTATTTCGCACAAAGACTGCACTGACTATTATATAAGATTTTGCGATGCCTGTAAAGCGGAATTTTTGTCAAAAAACGGGCGTGCCTTATTTTCTTTTTTTCAGAACGAGCTGACTTAAAGCAACCAGCACGAACACCGCCGCCAGCATCACCGTGCAGAGGGCGTTGACCTGCGCCGATACGCCGTAGCGCACGGAGGAATAAATTTTGAGCGGCAGGGTCGTCGTCTGAGCGCCATTCACAAAGAAGCTGATGACGAAATCGTCCAGCGACATCGCCAGCGCAAGCAATGCGCCGGAGAGGACGGCGGGAGAAATGAGCGGCAGCGTGACCGTCAGAAAGGCACGGGCGGGGGATGCGCCTAAATCGCGGGCGGCCTCCAGCAAGGCATCGTCCATGGTCGCCAAACGGCTTTTGACGATGATGAACACATACGGTACACAGAAGGTGATGTGCGCTAAAATCAGCGTAAGCAGCCCGAACGGAAGATTAAGCAGCGTGAACAGGGAGAGAAACGCCAGCCCTAAGATGATTTCGGGAAGCATCACCGGCAGGGTCATGATGTTTTCAAGCAAGCCCACAGCCGTAGAACTGACAGCGCCTAAAAAGCCCTTCTTCGCCTTGTGCCGCGCTAAACCGAGCGCACCCAATGTCCCTAAAACGCAGGAAAAGAACACGCTCACAAAGCCCACAAACAGGCTCGTGCGGAACGCCTCGCCAAAACCGCGCTCGTCATCAAAAAGCTGCGCGTACCATTGCAGAGAAAACCCCGTGAAGGTGTTCGAGGAGCGGGCGGTGTTCGCATTAAACGAATAGACCACCACCACCACAATGGGCAGGTACATGACCAGCAGCAGGAATGCTAGGTAGAACTTTTGAAAAAAAGTTGTTGAATGTTTCATGGAGCCTCCGAAGGAGTGATTAGTGGATAGTGGTTAGTGGATAGTTTACATAGTGTGGAGAGGAAACATGAAATAGGAGCAGTTAGCTGTTAGCGGTTAGGCTATTTTAGAAGAACTCAGATGCTGTCGCTTCGCTGCAACCATATACATTGTGTATCAAAGTTTCTTTGGGGAAGGTGCGGAAATCCCTTTTCTGCCAAAGAAAAAGGGTTCTGCAAAATCTCCATCCTCGCACAGATGGCTGCGGCTTCGCTACAATCATAAATATTGTGAAGTTGTTTTCGGGTGGGTGCGGGAGGGGGCTTTTTACGAAAAAGCCTCCTCCCGCAAATTATCCTTCCCGTCCTCATTCCCTCGGAAACACCCGATCGTAATAGCTAAGGAGGTTTTGACCGGCAATGCCGGAGATTTCCGTGTCGGTAAGGCCGCGTTCGTGCAGCTTCTGCAGTAGCGCGGGGACATCGGCGGGGTTTTCGAGACCCGGCACTTTGCACTCAATACCGTCAAAGTCCGAGCCGAAGCCAACCTTGCCATCGCCGCCCATCTCCATCATGTGCAGGATGTGATCAACCACCGTGTCCAAGGTCGCGCTCGCATCCTCGGAAAGGAAGTGCGGGTAAAAGTTTACCCCCACATACCCGCCTGCGGAAAAGAGAGCGCGGAGCTGCTCGTCCGTTAGATTGCGCGGATTAGCGCAGAGTGCTTTGCAGCAGGAATGGGAAGCAAGCGGCACCAGCCCCAGCTCTAATAAATCCCAGAACCCGCGCTCGTTTAAGTGCGAGACATCCGGCGCAATGCCGACCCGTGCCATCTCCCGCGCCGCGTCCCGTCCGAAGGGCTTCAGCCCCTCGCCCGTGTCGTGACGGGCAGGCACGCCTAAGCGGTTTTCGTAATTCCAAACCAGCGCCGCCATGCGCACCCCAAGCCGCCGCCATTCAGGAATAGTCTGTAACCCGCCCTCCATGATTTCGCAGCCCTCAATGGATAGCATGAAATGTGTCTCGCCCTCGACAGCATCCCGCGGGTCATCAATGAGCTTATATCCGGCAGCTTTCAGCTTGTCCAGCTCGTGAAGCATTTTTCTGTTGAATGCCATCGCCTGCTCGTATTCGCCGCTGTCCCCCACAAAAAGCGCTAAGGTCTGCAGGGAAATACCGCCTTTTTTGAGCGTCTCCCGCGTCACATCCAAGACGGGTGCGCCGGAAGCTAAGGCATAGAGGGTGTCGGCATGGGTGTCACAAATCAGCATACATATCGCCTCAATCGTGGTTTTTGTTGTACTTGGGACCAAGGTTGGCATAGCGGCGGGTAATCCACTTGCAAATGCCGTCCAGCCCCGGATAAATCATGCGCTCGGAAATGTTGATGTAGTCCAGCTTGTCACGGATTTCCAGCTTGACCTCCTTGGGAATGACGAGCTTTTTGAAGGCCGCGTCCAAGGCGGGAAGCTGGTCAATGCACACGGTCGGGTCGGTGGTGACGGAAAAGAGCGCGTATTGGTTTGCAATACGGTTGACCGCGCTCGCCGGCTCAAAGAAAAAGGCGAACGGCGTGGGCGATAAAGCGCTTAACTCCTCAAAGGTGTCCCCCACATGATCCAGCATTTCCATCGTAAAAATGCGCCCGCGCTCATTTTCAAGCAGCGCGTGCATCTTTTGGGGAAGCTGCGCATTGATGGTCTCAATATCGGCACACCAGATTGCGCCGTCCAAGTCGTAGGAAGCAACATCCTCGGTGGCGAAATGCGCCGCAACGAGCGGGGAATAGGTCCAGTCCAAAAGGCGCGTCGGCAGCCCGAACTGCTGCGCCATCGCCAAGGTCTGCCAGAAATTGGTCACATGTGCCAAATCCGCATAGCCGTACTTTTTGAAGGAACGCAGCATCTGCTTTTCGAGCTTCAAATCGTGCGCACAGACGCGGTTCAGGGACGGAATCAGCCCCCAAGTCTTGTCCGCCACGCCGCGATATACACGGTTATCCCGATACCGGCGAATGGCGGGATCCCACACATCGGCGAACACCTCCGCCTGCAATTCGTTAAAACTGTGAATGATGACCTCCCGCATACTAAAGCAACACCTCGCCCATATTATAGTGGAAATATCCTTGAAAGTAAAGGCGCGTTGTGGTATGCTTTAGACATCACCGCACAATTCGGCGGCGACGCTAAATGTGCCTTTTGCGCCATCTGCTTCGTTCCGAAATCTCGACTTACGCTGCAAGTAAGCCTTCGATTTCACCTCTCGCATCTGACGCAAAATTCACTATTTATCGTACCACCTCATCCGTGCGTTGCAGTCTTTTCGTTTTTCCAACCAATTATTGCATTGTAAGGAGGCATTTATTATGGCAACGCTGCATAATACGGCGGAAAAGGGCGATTTTGCCCGCACCGTCCTCATGCCCGGCGATCCGCTTCGGGCAAAATTCATCGCGGAAACCTATCTTGAAAATCGGGTGCTGGTCAATAATGTGCGCGGCATTCAGGGCTATACGGGCGAGTATAAGGGCAAGCGCGTGTCCGTCATGGCCTCCGGCATGGGCATGCCGTCCATCGGTATCTATTCCTATGAGCTATATAATATGTACGATGTGGAAAACATCATCCGCGTCGGCTCGGCGGGGCTGATTGACCCGAATTTGAAAATTCGCTCGGTTGTCGCCGCCATGAGCGCGTATTCCAATTCCGCCTACGGCGATCAGTATGGCTTCCGCGGGAACTTGGGCGCTTGCGCCTCCTATGACCTGCTCTCCCGCGCCGTGGAGACGGCGAAAAAGATGAATGTCACCCTGACAGTCGGTCCCACCTATTCCTCCGATACCTTCTATGACGAGCGCAGTCAGCTTGATGTCCTGCAGAAGCTCCATGTTTTGGCCATCGAAATGGAGGCGTATGCCCTCTATTTGAACGCTGCCCGCGCCGGAAAGAACGCCTTGGCGCTGCTCACCATCTCCGATAACCCCTACACGGGCGAAAGCTGCACGCCGCAGGAAGTGCGCGAGACCTTCACGCAGATGATGGAAATCGCGCTGGAAATCGCATGACGATTTTGGTGTCCGCCTGTCTGCTGGGGCTGCCCTGCCGCTATGACGGGAAAATGAAACAATACCCTGCCGTACTGCGGCTTGCTCAAGAGCACACTTTGATACCCGTCTGCCCCGAACAGCTTGGCGGGCTGGCGACCCCGCGTGTGCCGAGCGAGAGGCAGGGGAAAAGCGTCATCAACAAGGAAGGCGCGGATAACACGGCGGCTTTCTTGCGCGGCGCGCAGTGTGCGCTGGAGATTGCACGGCTGACGGAGTGCGAAATCGCCGTCCTGCGTGCTAAAAGCCCGTCCTGCGGGTGCGGGAAAATCTATGACGGCACATTTTCGGGAACGCTCACGGACGGAAACGGCGTGACCGCCGAGCTGCTGCAAAAAAACGGCATTCAGGTGCTGAGCGATGACGACCCGCGAATCAAAGATTTGTGATGTCGGGATAAAAATGCGGCTGGTTTCCGTTAGTTAAGTGCAGACGGCTCGTGTTCGGGCGTTTGCGCGGGCGGCGGAGGCTGCCCCGAAGAAAGGAGTCTTGTTGATGATGAAAAAGCTCATGGCGATTTTGCTGATTCTCTGCCTTTCCTGTTCCTGTGCGCTGGCCGCGCCCGTGCGCGATATGCGGGACATGGCTGTACAGCCGGACGATGGCTTGACCACGCTGACCGCCTTAATCGGCGGTGCGGTGCTGATGCGGAATGTCACCGGTCTGTCTCAAAATGAAACGCCGTCCCAGCCTTTGGTGGAGGGCGCTCTGCTCTTAGGGCTTTTCAGGTTTGCCCTGCCGCGTGTGGACGAGCAGCCGCTGGACGAGGTGGAAACCGTCTCTGAAAATGTGCTGAAGACCTATTACACCGACATTTTCGCTTCGGGCGAATTTGCGCTGTGGGATGCGCCGCAATGTCCCTGCATCACGCGAGACGGCGACAGCATTTCCTTTGATTTCACCGACTTAGAGGATGACAATTACGGCGGCGCGGAGATTTACGAGGTTGAACAAAGCGGCGAAAACCTGATTGTCAAGGCGGATTTGTACACCAGCATCGGCAATGATGGTGTTCCGGCGGAGGATGTTCCGCAGAGCGTGCTGGTCTGGGAGGGCGGTCTGACGCTTGAGGTGCAGCCGTCCGCCGCGTCCCGCTTCGGGTATCAGGTGGTTTCTTTTTCAACGACGGCGGGCTATGAGAACGGCGCGTTCAGCGAATGGAGCGTGACCGAAGGTGAAAATTACAGTGTGACCCTGCCGCCGATGCTTTTAGACCAAGGCAACGGCGTATACAAAAGCGCGGACGGGCTGGTCACGCTGACCGTGGAAACCATCACCGATATGCGCACTGACAAACTCAATTATTACCGTGAGCAGTACGAGGACAGTCACTCGCAGGCGCGGCTGCTGATCGAGGCGGACTTGGGTTATTTCACCGGCGAAGCCGACGGCGAATACTTCATCTGCTACGACACGGAGGACAATGACAGCGTGTACTGCCTGACCTTGACCTTCCCTAAAGAGCGCCAAGCCGAGTTTTCGTTCTATGGGGAAATTATCCGCAATTCGTTCTACGGATATGGGCTTTCAATGGGCTGAACAGTGTGTCTTCGACACACCGTCAAATGAATCACGATAACTTGTGGTTTCATTTGGATTGCTAAGGCATCACCGCACAATTCGGCGACTCGCAAAATGTGCCTTTACGGTGCCTCG
>CAVJHY010000109.1:0-7334 GCA_963649405.1 bacterium | reverse complement strand
GCAAAAATCTCGATTTACAGAAAGTAAACCATCGATTTTTGCAATCGACTCTTCTACAAAATTCACTATTTATCGCGCTGCCTCATTTGTGCGGTGCTGCCCGAACAGAATTGAACATAATTTTTTAAGAAAGCGGTATTTTAACGCTGCGGGGATAATAGTTTGCCCTTAAAAAAGGCAACATCAGATTTGAACAGTGCCTTTGCCAGTTTTATCATGCAGAACAGCACGAGCAGGGGAATTAGGCAAGAGGTCACCATGATAATTGCGGCGGCTTCTGTAAACTGCTGAAGCGTGTTTTTCGCCCAATTAACCGCCGTTGAAACACTGTTTGTTATGGTGTTGATAAGATCGTTTAGCCCGTCCAAAATCGTCTTGTTTTCTTCGTTTTCCTCTGACTGTTCAATTTCCGCCGCGCTGTCGATTGCGCCTTGGATTGTGTCTTGAAAAGTTACCTCGATGCCGTTGCATATGCTGACGCTGATAGGGACAGCTAGAAGCAAAATTAGACCGATGACGGCTAGACGGCGCGTCAACTTATATAATTGATTTTGTGTATGAAGCAGATGCCATATTTCCAATCCTAAAGTAATCGGAACAATATAAGCAAAAACATAATGCCCGATGGTGGTAATCAAAAATTTCTCTAAATATAAAACACATAGAGCAATCAGAAAGTAAGAGCTTAGGTCGGCTAATTTATCCGCAACAGGCGTTCCTACATCATTAGGAATGACCGTAATCAAGGTTGAGACTGAGCTGGCAGAAACCAGCAAAAGAGAAACATTCTCAATTTGATGGTTAATTGTTTTGTAGACCGGCGCGTAAACACCTGTAGAGGACATAATGGGGTTCAAAATGGCAAACGATAAAATAGCAACGAATACCAGTGCCGCAATAATGCGATGTTTTTCAGCTTCTGGTCCCCCCCCGAAAAATTCTGTCATCCATGCTTTTGCCTTTAACAAAGTCAAATTATTCCTTAGCTTTTCAGTCATCCGAGTACACCTTACCTTTCCTTTGCGTTCAGAAATTTTTTGCGTTTTGACCGATTTTAGCCGCTTAAAATCAAAATTATTTTACCATAAAAGTCATCGGAATATGTTAATAAATAATTACAAAAATCATACAATATATAATGATGCTTGCAATATCTAAAAAGAAGCATAAAAAATTCAGGATGAATTTTTGCTTCCGAAAAAGCGTAATGTCTTCGCGCCAATTCAAGCACAGTCGAAGCGAAAAGTCTCCCGAAAATTTATCAAATGAATGATATGATTATTTCAGCCCATTCATTCGGCGCTTCAGCACATCGGGGGCGGCGACGGAATAACCGAAGAAGCCGATGGCATCACCCAATGCGTAGTATATGCCGTGGTTATAGGCCACGAGGTCGGCCTTAGAAAAGTCGATACGGCCTGTTTTATCCATTAAATCGTCCCGAACGCCGACGGCCTCGATTTGCCCGACAAACATGGTATGGCTGCCGAGCGGCAGGGTATTGACGACCTTACAGGACAGATAAAGCGGGCTTTCAGCGATGGCCGGAGCGAAGCGCATCCCTTGTGCGGGGACTTGCGTGAGCTTGCAGGCGGCAAATTTATCCACATCGCGGCCGGAACGCACGCCGCAAAAATCGGTTGCTTTGAGCAGAGAGCGTCCCGTCAGGTTGATAACAAACTCGCCCGATTCTGTGATGAAATCGTGCGAATAACGCTCTTTGCGCACGGAAACAGAGACCATCGGCGGCTCCGAGCAGACCGTGCCAGCCCATGCGATGGTCAGTAGGTTGGTTTCCTTTTTCCCCTCGCGTTCACGCCCGACCGTGACCAAAACGGCGGGGACAGGTGCAAGCAAAGTGCCCGTCGATACCTGTGTAAAAGCCATATAATGCCTCCATGTTATTTTTTATGTTTTGCGGGGAGACATTCTTTATCCGATAAAGAACGGTCTCCCCGCACCCCCCTTCCAAGAAAGCGACTACACAATCTTTCGGATTGCAACGAAATAACAACTTCTATGTGCGGCAGTTATAGGCAACATCGCACAATCGGGGACATTGGGAACATTCTTTGCTCGTTAAAGGATGTTCTCTTTATATCCTTTTCAAAAAAGCAAATTCATAAAATTACGAGTTAGAAGGAGTGCCGCGTCCGTCATGTGCTACATTTCGATCAGCATAGTATCACTATACTTTTCACTTTCAGCCTTGCCGAACTTAAAAAGCATTCCGAATTATTATTGTAGTACAGCTCTACATAGAAGTTGCTTTTTCATCCTCCCAATCCACATTATGTACGCGGTTTCTTAGAAGGGGTGTGGGGAAACCGTTCTTTGCCGTGCAAAGAATGATTTCCCCACAAAAACCACATTACAGCCGAATCAATCCATCGACCATCTTCTGAATTTTTTCTTCCTTGCGCTCGACATCCTTGAGTAGCGCAATCTGGGCGCGGGCGCGGACAAGGTTATGTGTCGGACTGTTGACCTTGAAATAACAGTCGCCGTCCAGATAGTCCGTCAAAAAGCGCATGGCCAGCTCGCAGGTCAGCACCTTGATGCCAAGGGGAAGCTGGCGCAGCTCGTTTTCAGTCAGGAAGCCGTTGGTTTCCTCGATAAAGCCGCGTGTGAACGCCTCGGTCTTGTCCATATCCAAGGCGATTTTGGAAACATCCGGCTCATCCTCCGCCGCGGTGGATGCGCCGAAACGGACGGCATCGCCGTAGTCATAGAGCGCAGAGCCGGGCATAACCGTGTCCAAATCGACCACACAAAGCGCCTTGCCCGTGGCATCATCCACCATGACATTGTTCGACTTGGTGTCGTTGTGCGTCACGCGCAGGGGCAGCTCGCCCTTTTCAAGCTGCTGGACGATGGCGCTCATCATCCGGCGATGCTCGAACATAAATTCAAGCTCATCATCTACCTCATTAACGCGCCCCGCAACATCCTCATCCACCGAGCGCATGAGCTGGAAAAAGCGCTTTTTCGTGTTGTGGAAATTCGGAATCGTCACATACAGCTCATCGGCAGGAAAGTCCGTCAGATAGCGCTGGAACGAGCCAAAGGCGCGACCAACCTCTTCAAAGAGTGCGGGAGAATCCACCGTGTCATACGCCGTCGCGCCGGTGATAAAGCTGCTGGCCCGCCAAATATTGCCGCTCGAATCCTTGTACATCAGGCTGCCGGAGCGCGTCGGAATCAGCTCCATGACGCGGCGCTTGGGATCCAACCCGCCCGTCAGCATCCGCGTGCGCAGATGCTCCGTCACGCGGGCAATGTTGTGCATCACACACTCCGGCTCCTTGAACACATAGGTATTCACGCGCTGCAAAAGGTAGTGCCGCGCCACGCCCTCGTCATCGCAAATCAGGTGATAGGTGGTGTTGATGTTGCCGGAATGCAGCTCTGTGCCGCTTTTGTATACGCCGTTGAAGAAGAAATGCGGGAAGACTTCTTTAATGGTGTTGTAAATCACAGTCGTTCATCCTTTGTTATCTTTTTTTGAAAACGGGTTTAGATTATACCCGTTTGGAGCTTTATTCGACACACTTGTTCAAATTCCTGCCGCAAATTTGTCGAAAAAGATAAAAAATTACATTGAATGAAATATTTCGATGTGAAAATAGTGAAAAAAGGAAAGATACATTGTAACTTTTTTAATTGGCATCCTTGTATTGTTCT
This sequence comes from bacterium, assembly GCA_963649405.1. Lineage (GTDB taxonomy): Bacteria > Bacillota > Clostridia > Christensenellales > Aristaeellaceae > CAVDRM01. The sequence goes on along the minus strand of CAVJHY010000109.1, from coordinate 3,650 downwards.
ATAGACTTCTGAATGGTACGGGCAATGCGCTTTTCCATGACATTCTGAATGATGTCCTCTTCTTCTGCCACGACAAAAACGGGCACGTTATCCGCGTCCGTTTCAATGCGCGTAATCAAAATCTGCTCCTCCGCGCCCTGTGCATCGGTGAGGACGACATAAGTCTCTCCCGCGTAGGGGACAAAATCGATCACTACAAAATCAAAGGTGCGTCCGTCAGGCGCGGTCAACCGCACCCGCTGGCCGAGCAAATCCTGCTCGTTCATTCGCCATCTTCTTCTTCCATCATAGCCATGAACTTTTCAAACACGGCATCGCACACCTTGTCATCGTCCACAGAGACATAGATGTCATCGCCGGTCTCTTCGTCCTTTTCGATTTTGAGGATGACCACCTCGCCGTCGTCATCATCGTCCGTGCATTCATCCTGCACGAGCATCAGCACGACATACAGCTCGCCTTCATGGTCGATGGTGGTCAGATATTCAAACTGGGAGGTCACGCCCTCCTCGTCCGTCAGCTCGATGATTTCGCTTTCCTCGTCCTCATCCAGCTCCTGCTCGCGCTTCAATTCGTCAGCCATTGTTTTACTCTCCCTGAAATAATTTTATTTGGTAAGGTGTCCTTTTTTGAAGACAACCCTGATTACCCGTTGCTTGTTTGTGCATCAAGCCAACTTTGCAGAATGACCGCCGCGGCGACCTTATCCACCACATGCTTGCGTTCTTCCCGCCGAACGCCACCGTCAATCAGCGCTTCCTCTGCCGTCACGGTGGACAGGCGCTCGTCCTGGAAGATGACCTGAAAACCCTGCTTGGTCAGCACATTGCAAAAATCCAGCACCTTCTGTGCCTGAAAGCCCACCGTCCCGTCCATGTTGAGCGGAAGACCGCTGACAATCAGTGCAGCGCCGGTTTCCTGCATCAGCGCGGCGATTTTTTTAGAATCCGGTCCCCAGCCCACGCGCTCCAGCACGCTGTGGGGCGAGGCGATGATGCGACTCTCGTCGCTCACGGCAATCCCGATGCGGCGGTCGCCGATGTCCAAACCCAATACGCGGCTCATTTTTCCAGCCTCTCTGCGATGTAAAAGCGGACGATTTCTTCCAAGATTTCGTCCCGTTCCAGCCGACAGACGAGGCTCCGCGCATTGTTATAGCTGGTGATGTATGTGGGGTCGCCGGTCATGATGAAGCCAACCAACTGCGTGATTGGGTCATAACCCTTCGCCTGCAGAGCGCGATAAACATGCGCCAGAATTTCCGACGCGGTTTGCGTACCTTCGGGCAGGGGCTTGAGCTTGGTGGTATCGGGCATTTCGGCCATAGCGCACCCTCCTTCCATCATGCATTTATTATACAACAATTTTCGCCCTACTGTCAAACCGAAGTCAGGAAAATTCACCCATTCTGAACACACTATTTTCGCACCGCTCTCCGTTCGCTTTTTTCCTTGCCGCACGCTGTTCATTACCACTTATTTTTAAATGGTTTCCGCCCTTTCCCGCTAAAATTCAACAAAAATTCATAATTATCCCTGTTTCGTTTAAGTAACCTCCTGCTTGCCCAAATTGCGGACTTCTGGTCATTTCTGGTAGCCTGATTGTACAAATATGAGAGAAAACGCACTGTAATTTTATGCAAAAAAATCACTGGTATTTTTGTGAAGCCTGTGATATACTATATGCAGATCGGTCGTGTACGCCCATCCGGACGGACGGGCGGTGGAAACGAATATAAATTCGTCTTGTGATGACGGATTTTATGAATTTATGAATTATGAACGATGCAACTGACTGCACGAAAGGAGGCTGCTTATGCCTGAGTCGAAGCTGAAGATCATCCCGCTGGGCGGCGTGGATGAAATCGGCAAAAACATTACCGTTTTGGAATACGGAGAAGATATTATCGTCGTGGACTGCGGCTCCATCTTCCCCAAAGAGGATATGCTTGGCATTGACCTCGTGATTCCTGATGTCACTTACCTCGTGGAAAATAAAGATCGCATCCGCGGCTATGTGTTCACCCATGGTCATGAAGACCATATCGGCGCAACGCCCTATGTTCTCCCTCAAGCGCCCGCCCCTGTGTACGGCACTCGCCTGACGCTGGCGCTCATTGACATTAAGCTCAAGGAGCATCGTGTGCAGGGTATTCAGCTCAACACCGTTCAGCCGCTGGACACCGTTCAGCTCGGTGCGTTCACGGTGCAGTTCATCCATGTCAACCACTCCATTCCCGGCGCGTGCGCCTTGGCTATTTCCTGCCCCGCCGGTCTTGTGGTGCATTCGGGTGACTTTAAGATTGACTTTACGCCCGTAGATGGTCATGTGACGGATGTCAGCACCTTGGCGCGTCTTGGCGACCACGGCGTGCTGGCGCTGCTCTGTGAAAGCACCAACATCGAGCATAAGGGTTATACGATGTCCGAAAAGAATATCGGGGACACCTTTAACGCCCAGTTCCGTGATGCGCATGGCCGCGTGATTGTCGCTATGTTCGCCAGCAATGTGAACCGCGTTCAGCAGGTGGTGGACTGCGCTCTTCACTATGGCCGCAAAATTTGCTTTGTCGGTCGTTCGATGGTCAATGTCAGCCGTGTTGCCATTCAGCTTGGCGAATTGAACATTCCCGAAGATGCGTTGCTGGAAATTGACGACATCGACACCCTGCGCGATGACGAAGTGCTGATTTTAACCACCGGCAGTCAGGGCGAGCCGATGGCGGGCTTGACGCGCATGGCATTCTCCGAGCATCGCAAGCTGCAAATCAAAAGCTCCGATACCGTCATCATCTCCGCCAATCCCATCCCCGGCAACGAAAAATTTGTCTCCCGCGTCATTAACCAGCTCTACCGCTGCGGCGCGAATGTCGTCTATGAAGCGATGGCCGAAGTTCATGTGTCCGGTCACGCCCGTCAAGAAGAAATCAAGCTGATGCACACGCTTGTGCATCCTAAGTATTTTATTCCTGTCCACGGCGAATACCGCCATCTGTGGCAGCACGCGGAATTGGCAGCTTCCCTTGGCATGGATCATCAAAACATCATTCTGCCCTCTGCGGGTCAGGTCATTGAAATGAGCCAGAATTCCTTGGAAATCACCGGCGAGGTGCAGGTGGGCGAGGTGCTGGTGGATGGTCTCGGCATCGGCGATGTGGGCAATGTCGTCCTGCGCGACCGCAAGCATCTGTCTCAGGACGGTCTGATTATCGTGGCGATGGCGTTTGACCGTACCAACGGTGTGCTGGTCTCCGGTCCCGATGTCATTTCCCGCGGCTTTGTCTATGTCCGTGAGAACGAGGACATCATTGAGCAAACCCGCGATGTCGTCCGCAGCATCATCCTGTCCTATGGCCGCATTGAGGGCAGCGATTGGCCGACCATCAAAAACCGCATCAAGGACGAACTTCACCGCTTCATCTACGAAAAGATTAAGCGTAACCCCATGATTCTCCCGATTATCGTCGATTTGGGGTAAATAAACAATCAAATATATCCCCCGTTATTTCGTCTAAGGACGAAAGTCGGGGGTATTTTGTTTATATATCGGATTGTGCATTATCCCAATCGCAGATTGCCACAAATGTTGATTTTTAATTTGTAGTTGCGTAAAATGTCAAAATCCTGTATACTATGGTGTGACCTTATAAA
>CAVJHY010000108.1:0-7553 GCA_963649405.1 bacterium | reverse complement strand
GGACGGTACAAGTATGACGCTTTCATCCGGCGAGGTTAGTGTTCGATTAAAATAAATTGTGGGAAACCATTCCAAGAAACCCGATAGGTAAATAAAAAGCTGCATCGAACGGTGGGCTGCTGTTCGATGCAGATTTTATTTTTGTGGGGTTAATCGCCTCTTCCAGCCAATTCTCAGATTTTCTGAATGTGCGACTCATATCCGTTTTAAGCTGCACAAGAAAATCCGCAATCTAAATACAAGCAGGCTTTAGCCTGATTTCGTTTGAGCTACACCGTCTCCTCTACCCCTGTATCCTCCGGCATACGTGTACCGTTTTCGTCCGTGCGGTAGATATCCACATCGGCGTTGGCGTTATGATAGGTCACATAAACCGTATAATTCTCGTCCGCGAACGCCTTGATGGAAAAGCTGTAAGAGCGGGTCAGCGTTTCGTCCCAATAGACGGTTTTTGCGTCGTTCATGACTACGATATGCACCTCGCCGTGCGTGATGCGCGTATCAATATGCAGGGAAGCGTTTTTCGGCAGGGTCAAAGTGGAAATTGAGCTGCCTGTTTTGCGTGGCAGGACAAAATAGCGCACCGCTGCAACGCCGGCAACAATCAGGACAACGCCCAGCACACAAAACAGAATGATCTTTCGTTTCTTCGACATTTTTTCTCTTCTCTCCTCATGCAGCATCGCACCATTCGGCTGCGATGCTCACAGTGCCTGACTTTTTATCTCTGCCGGACAATCCCCAGCACCTGTGGAATATTAGTCAGCACGGGACAGCCGGTTTCGCGCAGGGCTGCTTCTGTCTGATGTCCGCCCGTCACCAGCACGCAGCGACAGGAAATGGCGCGGGCTGTCTCCGCATCATGCGGGGTATCGCCCACAAACAGCGTTTTTTCCGGCGGGATGCCGCTTTCCCGCATGAACTCTTTCGCCAAATGCACCTTGCTCCGCGCATGAATATCGGAAAGCCCCAGCACCTGCTCAAAATAGGGCGTGATGCCCTGTCGTCCGAGCTGGCGCTCCAGCGCCTCCTGCGGGCTGGCGGAAATGACCGCCTGACGGATATTTATGGTGTGCAACGCTTGCACGGTCTCCAAAACGCCCGCCCGAAGGCGGCATTCGTCCTCGTGCGCATAGTATTCCTCCGTCCATTCCACGGCGGCTTGGTCATAGGTCGCGCCGCCTAAGCCAACGGCATCATAAAAGGTGCGGACTGGAAAGCAGAAACGCGCCCGATACTCTTCCATCGTCTGAATTTCCGGCAAGCCGTGCTTGCGTAAAACCGCGTTGATGACGCGCCGTCCGAAGGCCGCATCATCAATCAGTGTGCCGTTAAAATCCCACAAAACGCAGTCTATCATTCAAGCCTCCTGCTCGATCTGCCCGCCAGCCACTTTTAGGACACAGGCGGGGCTGGCACCAGTAAAGTCAGAGGGGTCTGTGCAGGTAATGAGCGCTTGGGCGTTTTTGATGCGCTCGATGAGCCGCCGGCGGCGAACGGGATCAAGTTCACTCAGCACATCATCCAAGAGCAGCAGCGGCGGCTCGCCCTGCGTATCGGACAGCATATCGAACGCCGCCAATTTTAAGGACAGCGCCGCCGTCCGCGCCTGTCCCTGTGAGCCGAAGGCGCGAAGCTCGTGGTCGGACAGGGTGAGAATCAAATCATCCCTATGCGGGCCGACGGTGGTGGTCATGCGGCGGACATCCTCGGCGCGGGCAATATGCAGCTTTTGCAGCATATCCGCCGCCGATTCCAAGGGCGATACCTGACCGACATAGGACAGCGCCAATTTTTCATCCGTGCGCCCGCTGATAAAATCATAGTGAGCACGGGCTAATTTGTCCAGTTCCTGCGCTGCGGCGGCGCGAAGACGCACCACGGGCGCGGCGGCCTCGGCAAGCTGCGCATCCCATGCATCAAGCTGCGCTGTATCATCGGGATTTATTTTAAGCAGCGCGTTTCTCTGTCGAAGCGTAGCATTATAGGCTTGCAGGGCATAAAAATAGGCACGCTGGCACTCGGAAAGCAGCATATCCAAGAAGCGCCGCCGCGCATGGGGACCATCCTTGACAATCGCCAAATCTTCCGGCGAAAACATGACGCAGGTGGCGTGACCCATCAGTTCGCCCATGCGGGCGGCGGTTTTGCCGTTTACATAGAGGAGTTTTTTCCGTTTTTGATTTTGATACAGCCGAATGCCGACATCGTGCCGCCCGTCATTGCGCTCCACAATGAGCTGCACGGCGGCGGTTTCCTGCCCGCGGCGAATCATATCGCCGTCTGCGCTCGTCCTGTGCGAACGGCCAAGGCAGCACAAATGAACGGCTTCCAGCAGGTTGGTTTTCCCTGCGCCGTTTTCGCCCACAATGACCGTCACGCCCTCCGGTGGGGTCAACAGGAGAGTCTGATAGCTGCGGAAATCGTGCAGCCGCAAGGACACTAAGCGCATAAATACACCGTTTTAATCGTTTCGTTGGGTTGCTTTTAGAATATCCGCGTGCTTTACGCCGTGTGAAGCGTCAAATTTGTCTTCTTTGTTAAAATCCGCATGGGCGATGATGTACTCGCGGCGCGGGTCTACCTTATCGCCCATTAAGAGGGACACCATCTGCTCGGCGGCGGCGGCATCTTCCAGCGTCACCTGCATGAGCTTTCTGTTTTCGCGGTTCATGGTTGTCTCCCAAAGCTGTTCCGGGTTCATTTCGCCAAGCCCCTTATAGCGCTGCAGGGTATAGCCCTTCAGTCCCTGCGTGACTTTTTTCAGCTCTTTATCGTCATAGGCGTAGTGCTTTTGGTCGCCCTTTTTGACAAGGTAGAGCGGCGGCATACCGATGAACACATGACCCGCCGTAATCAATTCGCGCATATAGCGGTAGAAGAAGGTGAGCAGGATGGCGCGGATGTGAGCGCCGTCTTGGTCAGCATCGGACAGAATAATTACCTTGTGATATTTGAGCGATGATAGCGTGAAATCCTCTCCGATGCCCGTACCCAGCGCAGTAATCAGGGAACGAAATTCCTCGTTCGCAAGCACCGCGTCAATGCGCTTTTTTTCGACATTCAGCGGCTTGCCGCGCAAGGGCAGAATGGCCTGAAAGCGGCGGTCGCGTCCCTGCTTGGCGCTGCCGCCTGCGGAATCGCCCTCGACAATAAACAGCTCGTTCTCGGCGGCACGCCGTCCCGTGCAGGAGGACAGCTTGCCCACCAGCGGCGCGGCCTCCAACGCATTCTTGGCACGGGCAACATCGCGGGCGCGGCGGGTTGCCTCGCGCACCTTGGCAGACTTAACCGCCTTTTCGACAATCGCCTGTCCAAGCTCTTGATTTTTCAAATCCTCCAGATACCGCGTGAGCTGCTCGGTGATGATGGCCTCGACAGCAGGTCGCACCTCGGTGTTGCCCAATTTGCCCTTGGTCTGCCCTTCAAACTGCGGGTTTTTGACCATTGTTGTCAGCACGGCGGTCATGCCCTCGCGGAAGTCTTCGCCGGACAGGTTGGCATCCTTTTCCTTGAGTGCGCCGATTTTGCGGGCGTAGTCGTTGAATACGCGGGTCAACGCCGCCCGTGCGCCCGTTTCATGCGTGCCGCCGTCCGCCGTGGGAATGTTGTTGACATAAGAAAAGAAGGATTCCGTAAAGCCGTCCGTGTACTGGATGGCCATGGACGCAATCACGCCGTTCTGTGTGCCTGTTAAATAAATGGGGGTTGGATGCAGGACATTCTTGCCCTCGTTCAGATACTGCACATAGTCCACAATGCCGCCTTCAAAGCAGTATTCCAGATGCGCCCGCGCCGGATCTTTCTCCCGCTCGTCCTCAAAGACGATTTTAAGTCCCTTATTTAAGTACGCCAAATCGTGCAGCCTGCGCTGCACCTGTTCGTACTGAAAAACCACGGTTTCAAAGATGCGGTCATCCGGCAGAAAGCGCACGAGCGTCCCGCGCTTTCGGGTGTTGCCTACCTTTTCAAGCGGCGTAACCGGAATACCCGCGTCGATTTTCCCCGTCTTTTCATTCATGTTGGATTCAAAGCGCATCCGATAATGCGCCCAATCCCTGAAAATATCCACCGTCAGCCAGCGGGACAGAGCGTTGACCACGGACGCGCCCACGCCGTGCAAACCGCCGGAATAGGCATAATTATCGTTGCTGAATTTGCCGCCCGCGTGGAGCTTGGTAAAAATAACCTCCACGCCGGGGATGTGCAGGGTCGGATGCATATCAACAGGCATACCGCGCCCGTTGTCCCAGACGGAGACCGAGCCGTCCTTGTACAGCGTCACCACGACTTCCGTGGCAAAGCCGCCCATGGCCTCGTCAATGGCGTTATCTACGATTTCCCACAGCAGATGATGCAGCCCCCGCGAACCGGTGGATGCGATGTACATACCGGGGCGCATCCGCACAGCGTCCAGCCCCTCCAGCACCTTAATACTTCCGGCGTTGTATTGCGACATTTCTTCCCTCAATGTTAGTGGATAGTAGAACGGGGAGTGGAGAATAGAGAGTGGAGAGTGGAGTGAAAATTCGTTTCGGCTTTTTCGCTTACCGCGTCACATTCTATCTATCCACTCTTCTTCCTGCCGTTTTTATTTTATCGTAACAAGCTCATACTGCTGCGTTCCGAGACCAATTTTCTCCCCATGAATAAGCTGCCAGCGCCAGTCCGTATCCGGTGCGACATCATGGAAATGGTCACCAGTATGCGCTTTGGAGCGCCCCAGTACGCTCTGCGGGATGGCAGGCTGCGCATTGACCGCATCCGCACAGGCGCGGTCGAGCGCTACGGGGTCAAAGGAGGCGAACATACCGATATCCGGCACGATAGGAATATCATTTTCACAGTGGCAGTCGCAGTTAGGAGAAATATCAATCGCCAGCGCGATATGGAACGCGGGACGATTCTGCACAACCGCCTTGGTGTATTCGGCAATCTTGCAGTTCAGCACTTCATTCGCCTCGTCGTACATGGGCATGACGGCATCCATCGGGCAAACGCCGACGCAGCGCCCGCAGCCGACACATTTATCCTCGTCAATCGAAGCCTTTTTATTCACGATATGCGGCGCGTCATGGGCGCAGATTTTTACGCACTGTCCGCAGCCGATGCACACGCTCTGATCAACCTCCGGCTTCCCCGCCGAATGCATTTCCATTTTTCCGGCGCGTGAGCCGCCGCCCATGCCCAGATTTTTGAGCGCACCGCCGAAGCCTGCGGATTCATGCCCCTTAAAGTGCGTGAGGGAAATCACGATATCCGCATCCATCAGCGCTCGTCCGATTTTGGCTTCCTTGACATATTCACAGCCTTCGAGCGGCACAAGTGCCTCGTCCGTTCCCTTGAGACCATCCGCAATAATCGTATGAACGCCCGTCACAAAGGGGTTATAGCCGTTTTCATAGGCCGTATCGAGATGATCCAGTGCGTTTTTACGACCGCCGACATAGAGGGTGTTACAGTCCGTGACAAACGGCTTACCGCCCAGCTCTTTTACATAGTCGCACACGGCGCGGGCGTAGTTCGGGCGCAGAAATGCCAGATTGCCCGGCTCGCCGAAATGCACCTTCACGGCGACATACTTGCCGTTAAAATCAATCTTTTCAAAGCCGGCCTTTTTCATTAAGTATTGCAGCTTCTGCGGCAGAGGCCGCGCATCGGTCGTATGCATATCGGTGAAATAAACCTTTGCTTTTTCCATCTTTTCTTCCTTTCCATCGACGGCACAGCGCCGTGCTGAACGAGATTTTTGTGGGGAAACCATTCTTTATGCGATAAAGAATGGCTTCCCCATGCCCCTTCCAAGAAGGCGTATAGGTAAAGTTACAGGGGAGAAAAAAGATTAGTGAATGAATCAGTTACTTGATAACATCTACGCGCATATAGGGCTTCAAAACATCGGGAACGGTCACGGAGCCGTCCTCATTCTGATAATTTTCGAGGATGGCGGCGACGGTACGGCCGACAGCCACGCCGGAGCCGTTCAGGGTATGGCAAAGCTGCGGCTTGCCCTTGCCCTCGCGGTAGCGGATGGAGGCGCGGCGGGCTTGGAAGTCCTCGCAGTTAGAGCAGGAGGAGATTTCCACATAGCGGCCATAGGAGGGCATCCAAACCTCGATGTCATAGGTCTTGGCGGCGCTGAAGCCCATATCGCCGGTGCTGAGGCACACCACGCGGTAGGGCAGACCCAGCAGCTGCAACACCTTTTCGGCCTGATGCGTCATGCTTTCCAGCTCATCATAGCTCTGTTCGGGCTTGCAGACCTTGACCAATTCCACCTTATTGAACTGATGCTGGCGGATAAGTCCGCGGGTATCGCGTCCTGCGCTGCCGGCCTCACCGCGGAAGCAAGCGGAGTACGCGCAGTGGCGGATAGGCAGCTTATCGCCGTCCAGAATCATATCCCGATACAGGTTGGTGACAGGCACCTCTGCCGTCGGAATCAGGAAGGTGTCCTGATCGACCTTATAGGCATCCTCTTCAAACTTGGGGAGCTGGCCCGTGCCAGTCATGGTTGAGCGCGTGACCATATAAGGCGGCAGGATTTCGACATAGCCGTCATCCGCATGGGTGTCCATAAAGAAAGCGATGACCGAGCGCTCCAGACGAGCGCCAAGCCCGCGATAAACCGTAAACCGAGCGCCGGAAATTTTCGCAGCGGCTTCAAAGTCCAGAATGCCCAAATCGGTGCCGATGTCCCAATGTGCCTTGGGTGTCCAGCCGAAGTCACGCGGCGTTCCGAAACGGCGCTGTTCAACATTTTCCGTGTCATCCTTGCCAATCGGCACAGAGGCGTGCGGATAGTTCGGCAGACGCATGAGGATGTAATTAACCTTCTCATCCACCTCTGCAATTTCCCTGTCCATTTCGGCGATTTTGTCGCCCACCTTGCGCATTTCCTCCATCACGGCAGAGGCATCACCGCCCTCGCGCTTGATTTTGGCGATGTTCTTGCTTTCTTCGTTGCGGCGGTTTTTGAGTGCTTCCACCTCGTTCAGCATGGCGCGGCGGCGCTCGTCCAGCGCCAGCAGCTCATCCACGTCGATGGTCGAATTGCGGTTCTTGAGCGCCTGACGCAGCTCGTCCGGATTCTGCCTGATGCGGCGAATGTCCAGCATGATGTTTTCCTCCCAATATGTGTGTTTTGCTGTTTTTATCCAAACAACGGATAATTCGGGTGCGCTGCCGTGTGCAGTTTTGCTTTCTCCCGATTTTTTACGCTTTGGATGTCAAACGGCATGGGTATAAGTCATGGCGCACTTTCATAAGAAGGGTACAAAAAGCCCTGCATGAACACAAACGCCATGCAGGGACGGAATTTTCCGCGGTGCCACCCTGATTGGCAGACGGTTGCCGCCTGCCCGCTCTTTCTCTGCGCTGTACGGGGCGTACCCCGACGACTCCTCGCCGCCTTGCTCACGGGTGGAAAACCATGCTGCCCGCCCCATTCCTTACACCAAATGGAACAGTCTCTGCTTGACGAACACCGCACGGCGCTTCCCGATCTTCGCACACACTATTATACCGCTCCGAGGGGAAAAATGCAAGTGTCA
>CAVJHY010000107.1:0-7595 GCA_963649405.1 bacterium | reverse complement strand
CGCGCATCTACTTCTTGCAAAAATCTCGATTTACAGAAAGTAAACCATCGATTTTTGCGTTTCGCGACTTCCGCAAAATTCACGATTGATCGCGCCGCCTCATTTGTGCGGTGCTGCCCTTACAATCCTCTCTACAGCCTTTTGGGTGTTCTCCGTCGTGTTGAACGCAGTGAGGCGGAAATAGCCCTCGCCGCTCAGGCCAAAGCCCGCGCCGGGCGTGCCGACGACCTGCGCACGGCGCAGCAGCGCATCAAAAAATTCCCAAGAGGTGAGTCCTTCCGGCACCTTCATCCAAATGTACGGCGCATTCACGCCGCCGTAAACCACGAAACCGGCTTGCATCAGCCCCTCGCGGATGATCCGCGCATTGTTCATGTAATAAGCGATGATCGAGGATATTTCCCGCTGCCCGATGTCCGAAAGCGCCGCCTCAGCAGCCCGCTGTACGGGGTAGGAAACGCCGTTGAACTTTGTCTCCATTCGCCGCCGCCAGAGCGCGTTCAGGGAAACGCGGGCATCCCCGTCCCAGCCCATCACTTCATGCGGAATCACCATGTACGCGCAGCGCACGCCCGTGAAACCGGCGGTTTTGGAGAACGAACAGCACTCAATCGCGCATGTCCGCGCCCCCTCGATTTCAAAGATGCTGTGCGGGATGTTCGGCTCCGTGATGTATGCCTTGTACGCCGCATCGTAAACAATCAGCACATCGTTCGCGTTCGCCCAGTCCACGATTTTCTTGAGCTGCGCGGCGGTTAAAACAGTGCCTGTCGGATTGTTCGGATAGCATAGGTAGAGAACATCTACGGGGACAGTAGGCAGCGCCGGTTCAAAATTATTCTCCGCCACGCACGGCAGGGTCACAAGATTTTCCCAAACGCCGTTTGCGCAAGCGCCTAACCGCCCCGCCATCGCGTTCGAGTCTACATACACGGGGTAAACAGGGTCAGTCACCGCAATGCGCGTGTCGGCGGAAAAAATCTCCTGAAGATTGCTCACATCCGACTTCGCACCGTCCGAAATGAACACCTCGTCCGCAGATACGGCCACGCCCAAAGGCGCATAGTCCTTTTCAACAATCGCTTTTAAAAGAAAATCATATCCGCCGTCCGGCGCATAGCCGTGAAAGCCTTCGGGCGTGCCCATCTTCAGGGCAGCGTCCGAAAACGCGGCAGCCACATGCGGTGCCAGCGGCTGGGTGACATCGCCAATGCCCAAACGCAGTATCGTTTGACCGGGATGCTCGGTCTGATAGGCCGCCACCCGCCGCGCAATATCGGCGAACAGGTACGCTTTGCTCATGTGCGCCAAGTGTCCGTTTACTTTCATGAACACCTCATTTCCCCAGCCATTCGCCGTCAAAAACAAAGGCGGCGGGGCCGGTTTGATAGACATGATTGTCCGCTGCGTCCCAGTGGACGGTGAGATTCCCGCCCGATAACTTCATCTGCACGGTGCGGTCTGCCACGCCTGTTAAAACGGCGGCGACCAAGGCCGCGCAAGCGCCCGTGCCGCAGGCCAATGTTTCGCCCGCGCCGCGCTCCCAGACGCGCATTTGCAGGACATCGCGCTTGATGACGCGCACAAATTCTACATTTGTTCGGCGCGGGAACAGCGGGTGATGCTCAATCATCGCGCCAAGGGTCGGCACATCGATCACATCCGGATCGCGGGTGAAAATGACCGCGTGCGGATTGCCCATGTTCACGCAGGTGATGAATAAATTCTGCCCTAAAACTTGCAGCCGATGGCGCAGGACAATTTCGCCGGGCAAATCCACAGGAATCAGCTTGGGCGAAAGCTCCGGCGAGCCCATGTCTACGCGCACCTGCGACACATGACCGTCCTCTACCGTCAGCCAGAGACGGCGATATCCGCCCTTGGTCATCAGGGACAGCTCATGCTTGGTCGTCAGCCCGCGCTCGAACATATATTTGCCGATGCAGCGCGAGGCATTGCCGCACATTTCCGCCTCACTGCCGTCAGCATTGAAAATGCGCATGGCGGCATCCGCCGCGTCAGACGGCTCAATCAGCACCAGCCCGTCCGAGCCGACACCGAAATGCTGCCGGCTCATCTGAATTGCCAGACGGGACGGCTCTGAAACGGTCTCTTCAAAGCAGTTGACAAAGATGTAATCATTGCCAATGCCGTGCATTTTGGTGAAACGCATAGTACCTCCGGTTTTAGTGGATAGTGAATAGTTGTTAGCGGTTAGGACGATGGATGAGAAATTAGAAAACAGGAAATAGGGATTAGACGGAATAGTTTGAGAATATTGCTCATAAATACACTCTCTAAGGCTAACGGCTAACCGCTTTACTTTCCTGCCGCTTTGTTTCCCTGACAACCAACTGTCTATCCACTATCCACTATCCACGAATCACTCCTTGCATCACATATGTTCTGGTGCTTCGACCCCAATTAAGAACAGACCGGTTTTAATTACGCTCCGCACGGCCGCGGTCAGCATGAGCCGTGCTTTGGTGCCGGATGGGTCGTTCTCGTCAATCACGCGGTGTTCATAATAGAACTTGTTGTACGCCTTGGCCAGCTCGGTCGTGGCGCGGGTGATGAAGAACGGCTCGTATTTGGCAGCGGCTTCCTTCACGGTGTCCGGGAAGCGGGACAGAAGCAAGAGAAGCTGCTGCGCCTCGTCATTGTCCAGCGCCGCGTAGTCCGGCTCTGCGTCAATGTCCGGCGCTTTGCGCAGCACCGAGCCGCACCGCGCATAGGTGTACTGGACATACGGCGCGGTCTCGCCGTCAAAGCTCAAAGACCGTTCCCACCAGAAGTCAATATCCTTGATGCGGCTGTTCTGCAGGGCGGAATAAACAACCGCGCCTACGCCGACCTGCCGCGCCACTTCCTCGCGGTTGGGGAGGTTCGGATTCTTCTCGTCAATAATTTTGAGCGCCTTTTCCTGCGCCCGATCGAGCAGCTCTTCCAGATAAATGACGTGTCCCTTGCGCGTGGACAGCGCCTGCCCCTCATAGGAAACCATGCCGAAGGACACATGCTTCATGTTCTTGTACCAGTCGTAGCCCATCAGCTCGATGACCTTAAAGAGCTGCTTAAAGTGCAAATCCTGCTGGTACGCCACCACATACAGGCACTGGTCGAAGTCGTAGGTATCCTTGCGGTAGAGGGCGGCAGCCAAGTCGCGGGTGGCGTACAGGGTCGCGCCGTCGCTCTTCAAAATCAGGCAGGGCGGCATATTGTAGTCCGACAAATCGACCACTTTCGCGCCGTCCGAATCCTTCAAAAGATGCTTTTCGTTCAGCTCGTCAATGACGCGCCCCATCTTGTCGTTATAAAAACTCTCGCCCGCGTAGGAGTCAAACTCCACGCCCAAGAGGTCATAAACCTTCTTTGCGTCGCGCAGGGTCATTTCCTTGAACCAATTAAAAATGGAAAGGGCTTCCTCGTCGCCGTCCTCGATTTTCTTAAACCATGCGCGGCCTTCATCTTCGAGCGTCTTCTGCCCTTCGGGCTGCGCCTCGGCCTCGGCATGGAAGCGGACATACAGCTCGCTCAACGCCGCGACACCGCCCTGTTCGACCATTTCCTTGCTGCCCCAGTGCTTATAGGCGGCAATCATCTTGCCGAATTGCGTGCCCCAGTCGCCCAAATGGTTGATGCCAACGGTCTTATAGCCCAAGAAATCAAAAATTCTCTTGAGGCTGTTGCCGATGACGGTGGTAGACAGATGACCGATGTGGAAACGCTTGGCAATGTTGATGGACGAATAGTCCAAGCAAATGGTCTTGCCTGCGCCCATTTGGGATGCGCCCCACTTGTCCGGCGCTTGCCCGATGGCGTTCAGCAGGGTCTTGGCGAATTCGCCTCTATTCAAAAAGAAATTCAAATATCCGTTCACGCATTCCGCCCGCGCCAAGTCCGGCTCGTCAAACGCCGCACACAGCTCCTTGGCAATCATCGGCGGCGCTTTGCGCAGCGCCTTGGACAGCTTGAAGCAGGGGAAGGCATAATCGCCCATCTGCTTGTCCGGCGGCACCTCTAAGAGCGCAAGCAGGTCGTCCGGCACACCCTGTGCGTCCGGATACGCCTTGCCGATGGTCTGCCTCAGCCTCTCGGCGAGTACACGTTTCATGTCCATGAACATTCCCCTTTCCGGATTTGTGCCGCAAAACGGCAACACATTTTATCATACCACGAAACAGAGACCATTGCAACCACGAGAGAGGAAAAACACATGGGAAATGGGGAAAACGATCAGGCGGGGAGGGAATATGATAGGGCGGGAAGGGGTTCCTTTTGAAAAAGGAATCCCTTCCCGTACCCATCCAAGGAAAACTTTAATTCACAATATTGATTGTTGGATCGAAGGAGTAATATCTGTGCGGATATGATAAGGCTGGAAGTCTCTTCCTATGTGAAAACAGCAAGTAAAGAAAAACAAAAAAAGCCGCATCTGTTGTTTGCGGCTTATATTGTTCGAATCTGCGGGTATCTCAGTCATCGACACTTTTAAAATAGCAAACCGTTTCGTTATCCATCGTCCAGGATATATATTCCATGCCTTCATGCATTACGAGCTCTATTAGAGGATAATCATTATTGTTCGTTTCGACAGTCAGCCAACGGTTGCCAACCAGCTTACCAATGGCTTTGTTTGTTTCGGTTTTGCCGTTATAGGTTTTCGTCATAAAGGTTACCTTGCCGTTTTCATCAATGTTCAAATCAAATTGATTAAGCCCCAACGTCCCAAGAGGAAGCTGAATATCGTCAATCGCTACGCAAAAAAGCTGCCATTGACCTTTGAAGTCTGAGAGGAGGACATCGCCATATGGTTCGCCCACTTTATTCAGGTCAAAGGCTTTTTCATGGCTGAACTCCATCAATATATCACCATCCAATATGGCGGAAAGCAACGATACGCCGTTCTTTGTTTCCATCGTAAATACCGATGTTTTGCCCTCGGTGTCTGTTAGCTTATAACCGGTGTTGGTTTTTTCCCAAGTTCCGCTCTCTTCGTCATCCATGAAATCAAATGACCATTCGTTGTTCCAGTTTATTTCAAGTTCGCTGTTCAGCATATCCTCTGAAATCTGATTCAGCCCATTAATCTGTACACTGTTCAGATACCATGTGCCGGTCACATCCTCGGCCATTGCGCTGACACACAATGTCAGGATGAATAGCAAGGTCAGCATCGCACACATCATTTTTTTCATGGTTTAATCCCCTCTCAGTTTTGATCGCTCACGATTTTTCCTCTCCTATTATAATGGCAAAAATACATTCTGTCAAACAGATTTATTTAAGGCATCAAATCTGCATTCTTTCCACACAAAAAGCCGCCGTTTGGCGGCTTTATTAGACAGTCAAATAAGCGTTTGGGGTTTGGGGGAGTATGAAAGGGGACGCATCCCCATTCATATCAATTCCGCAGCGGCGGCGTGTACGCCGGGAGGAGAAAATTTTCGGAGCGGAGCTTGCCCCCGCAGAGAGAATTTTCATTCCTATCAGATTTTCTGCCCGTGAAGGAAAAAGATACGGATTTTTTCCTTCACAAGAAAATCTGCAAACCAAATGAAAGTCCGATGTATCGGGCTTTCATTTGACAGCTTTATTCCTTCACCCCGCCCAAAGCGACACCGGCGATGATATACTTACTGAGCATGAAGTAAATCACGAGCAGGGGCAGGACGGACATGGTGAGGGCGAGGTAGACCGTGCCGTATTCGGTCTTGTAGATGTCGCCTTTGAGGAGGCTGACCATGATGGGCATGGTGTAATTTTCACGCTTGGTGAGGAGGATCATCGGCTCAAAGAGGCGGTTCCAGCTCGTCACGAAGGCGAAGATGGCCTGTGTCGCCATGGCGGGCTTCATGATGGGCAGGACGATGGCATTGAACGTGCGGAATTCGCCCGCGCCGTCAATACGCGCCGAAGCGACAATGTCCATGCTGAGGGACGGAATCATGTACTGGCGCATAAAGAAGACCATGCTGGGCGCGGCGATGGACGGGAGAATGAGCGCGAGCAGGTTGTTCGTCATGCCGATTTTATACATGAACTGATAGAAACCAATGGACACGACCTGACCGGGAATCATCATCACGGCGAGGATGAAGCCGAACAGGGCGTTGCGCAGCTTCCATGTGTACGCCACCAAGGAATAGGCGGTGAGGGTGGAAAAATACACCGTCAAAACCGTCGAGCAGGTGGAGATAATCATGGAATTTTTGAAGCCGATGAAGGGATTGAACGCCTTATCCCCGAACACCGCGTAGTTGGACAGCAGGGCGTTGGAGGGGAGCAGCGCAATGGCGCTCTGCTGGATGGCGTAGGTGTCGCGGGTGGAATTGATAATCATGAGGTAGAACGGGAACAGGCAGAGAATCGACAGCACGATGCACACAAAATACTTGATGAACATACCGAAGAAACCGCCGCCGCTCCGTTTCACTTTGTTATTAGTGGCCATGATGCTTTCCTCCTCTCCTGAGCTGCCGCTCTAACTGGCGCTGTTTGCGCATCACGCGCACATCATAGCGGTCACGCATGAGATAGAAGACGAACACGGACAGCACGACGATGATGAGGAACATGATGATGCTCGCCGCACCCGCACGGGCGTACTGATATGTTCCCGAAAACGCCAGCTTGTAGATGAACAGAGAGGATGTCAGCGTAGCGTTGGCAGGGTTGCCGTCGTTTAACACCTTGGGGATGTCGAACATATTCAGACCGCCGATTAAGCTGGTAATCAGGGTATAAATCAGGATGGTGCGCATACAGGGCAGGGTAATTTTCCAGAAGGTCTGCGTCGGGGTCGCACCGTCAATTTCAGCGGATTCAAAGAGCGTGGGGTTGATGCCCAGAACGCCCGAAATCAGCACGATGGCCGTGTAGCCAAACCACTGCCAGAACTGGATGAACGCCACGATGAGACGGGACGACCATGCATCGTTCAGGTAGTAGAATGATTCCAGACCCAGCATACTGCGCAGGCTGTTGATGGGACCGGTGGGATAGCCGAAGAAGGAATTGAACAGAACGCCGACCGTGGCGGCGGTGATGATGTTCGGCAGATAGAAGATGACCTTGAATGCGCCCTGCCCGCGGATGGTCACCGTGCGGCGGGTAAACCACGCGGTCAGCAGCAGCGCCAGCAGCATTTGCGGGATGAAGTTCATGATCCAGATGACGAAGGTATTCCCGATGGAGTCCATGAAGGTTTTGTTGCCGAGAATTTTGATATAGTTTTTGAACGGCTCATCTAAAAAATTCCAGGTGTTGGTGGCAACGCCCTTCAAATCCGAAAAGCTGATTAAAAAGGTGTAGATGGTTGGGTACAGCATGAAAATGGCGTAGGCCACCACAAAGGGCAGGCTGAACAGATAGCCGTACTTTGCGTAGCTGACGCTTTTCCTTTTCACCGTGTTACTCATTGTATTCCTCCCCCGCCTTGACAAAATGAACACTCATTCGTCTCGCCAGGCTTTGAGATTTTTGCGCAGTCAAATAACCGAAGAGGACGGACGGTTGCCCGTCCGTCCATAGGTTAGGGCAGCACCGCACAAATGAGGCAGCGCGATAAATAGTGAATTTTGTGTCAGATACGA
>CAVJHY010000106.1:0-7612 GCA_963649405.1 bacterium | reverse complement strand
TTTTTGACTTTGCGTCACACTATGACCGTATTATGCGGCGTTGCCTTAGAACTTTACCAATGAACTGAGGGTTCCTTGTTTTTAAAAACCCCCTTCCCGTTTCATTGCTTCGCTCTATCCTCTGTTTTTTACATTTTTCTTCCAATTCTTAATAAAATCGTAATACATTTCCGGTGGTTCTTTGATACAATAACAAGGTCTATGCCGATGGGCGAGGTTTATACGGTGTAGGGAAGCCCGTGGGCTGGAGAAGATTGGAGGAATTTTGATGAGCTTTTTAAGCGGTGTGATTTTATGTCTGCGCGGGGCGCTGGTCGGATTTGGTGCCATTTTGCCCGGCATCAGCGGCGGGGCGCTGTGCGCGGCGTTTGGTATGTACAAGCCGATTATGGAGCTGCTGGCACACCCCGTCAAGACGCTGAAAAAGGACTGGCTGCGGCTGCTTTTGTTCGTCATCGGGGTCGCCATCGGCTTTGTCGGGCTGGCAGGCTTGACGGGCGATTTAATGGAAAAATACGAGCAGGAAATGACCTGCCTGTTCGTCGGCTTCGTGCTGGGCACGGTACCCGGTCTGTGGCGCGATGCGGGCAAAACAGGGCGCTCCAAATCGTCCTATGTCTCTTTGAGCATCGCCTTTGTCACGCTGACCGCCATTCTGCTGACCATCCGCATCGTGTCGGGCGGCGTGCAGCTTGCACAGGATTTCTGGGGCTTCCTGCTGTGCGGCGTGCTGTGGGGCTTGAGCATGATTGTGCCGGGCTTAAGCTCGTCCACGCTGATTCTGTTCTTCGGCCTGTACGAAGCCATGCTGCTCGGCATCAAAACACTGTCGTTTGGCGTGCTGCTGCCTCTGGGCTTAGGCATTGTTGCGTGCATTCTGGTGTTTCCCAAGGCGGTCAATGCGGCACTTGACAAGTGGCCGTCGCAAATCGGTCACGCCATCGTCGGCGTGGTGCTGGCCAGCACGATTGTCGTCGTGCCGGAGGGCATTTTCGCCTCCGTCGGCGCCCTGCTTATCGGCCTTGCCTACATTGTTATCGGCTTTGTTTTCTCTTTCATCGGCGATAAGTGGTGCGCCAAACTGGAAGAACGCAGCGGCGAGAGATGAGTGGTCAGGGAATAGAGCGGTTAACGGTTAGTTTTATTTGGTGTTTCTTCATATTTACTGACATCTAATTTTGTTTCCTAATCCCTTTTTCTTGTTTTCTCATAGCTAACAGCTTGAAACGCCTTGGCTCTGCATGGACGGAGCGGAGGCATTTTTATTTCTGTGTTTGAATGTGCTATGTAAGTTTTTTGCAGTAAACCGCAGAAATCTTTCATAGAAAGGCAGAGATTGCCCGTGCAAGAAAATTTCTATTCCGAAAAGAGGTGCATTTGCTCCTGATTTCGGAATAGAACTGTAATTACTATTCCCTAACCGCTAACTGCTAACCACTAACGGCTAACCGCTATCCCCTAATCACTTCCCTGCTCCCGTCCTTAATTCCTGTCTTATCTCTCGAAATTTCTCAGGCACGGCGGACATGGGCAGGTCTCGCGGGACATCGGTGGAATGAGCGGCTTTGGCGGTCTCATAAAACCAGCATTTATAGTCCACCATCGCCATCGTCTTTTGCAACTCCGCCATCTGCTGTTGCAGTACCTCACGCTGGCGGAGGAACATATGCAGGCGCAGATCGATGGTATCATCACCCTGCAACGCCATTTCGATGTACTGCCGGATGTCTTTGACGGACATACCGGCTTTTTTCATGCAGCGGATGACCTGAAGCCATTCGATGTCCGTTTCGCGGAACATACGGATGCCGCCGGAGGAGCGCTCCACAAAGGGCAGCAGCCCTTCCTTGTCATAATATCGCAGGGTGGAAGCAGGAATGTCCAAGCGCTTAGCCATTTCGCCGACCGTGTAAACCATCGTAATTTTCCTCCGAAAAAGCACTTGACTTAAAGTGAACTTTAAGTTGTAAAATGTGCTTGAAGTCCAAGGGCATGATACCGCCAACGCGTTGTCATGTCAAGCCTTCAAGGAGGATGAAAGCATGAAAAAGCCTTACATTATCTGCCATATGATGACCTCTGTGGATGGGCGCATTGACTGCGCCATGACCGAGCAGCTTCCCGGCGTTGCGGATTATTACCGCACCCTTGATTCCTTCGCTGCGCCGACCCGTGTCAGCGGGCGCGTGACGGCGCAGCTTGAAATGGCCAAGGACGGTGTGTTTGAAAGCGAAACGCGCACGCTCTACGGCAAGGAGAGCTACTACAAGGCGCTCAATGCCGAGGGCTATGAAATCGTCATCGATACCAAGGGAACGCTTTTGTGGGACGATCAAGCGCAGGAAAAGCGTCCGTTGCTTGTCGTGACGAGCGAAGGCGTAAGCCGAGAATACCTCCAGTATCTGGAAGACTTACACATCTCATGGATTGCCTGCGGAAAAGAGACTGTCGATTTGGCGCGTGCCTGTGAACTGCTTGCAGAGGCTTTCCGTGTGGAGCGAATGGCTGTGGTCGGCGGCGGACACATCAACGCCGGCTTTCTGAAGGCGGGTTTGCTGGATGAAATCAGCCTGCTCATCGGCGCGGGCATTGACGGACGCGGCGGAATGTGCGCCGTGTTTGACGGTCTACCGACGGACTATCCCGTCATCCCGCTGCGCCTGAACAAAGTTGAAGCGCTTGAAAGCGGCGCGGTGTGGATCCGTTATTCAGTGATTAGCGACTAACCACTCCCCACGATTTATTGCAATGCAAAAGGAGAAAACAATGTTTCATGAAACAAAGTGTCTGAACAATGGCGTTAAAATTCCGGTGCTTGCCCTTGGCACATGGCTGATTGATGACAGCAGAGCGGCAGAAGCGGTCAAGACGGCTGTGCAGCTTGGGTATCGCCATGTGGATACCGCACAGGCCTATGGCAATGAGCATGGCGTGGGCGTAGGCATTCGCACTTGCGGCGTGAAGAGAGAGCAGCTTTTTGTGACCTCCAAGGTCGCCGCCGAACACAAGACATATGAGGAGGCAGCAGCGGGCATTGAGAAAACGCTCACTGATATGGAGCTTGATTATCTGGATTTGATGATTATTCATAGCCCCCAACCGTGGGTCAAGGTCAATCAAAGTGAGAATCGCTATGTGGAGGGCAATCGTGCCGCGTGGCGTGCATTGGAGGATGCTTATCGGGTCGGAAAGCTCCGCGCCATTGGCGTTTCCAATTTTCTTCAAGGTGACATTGACAGCCTTTGGGAGACGGCTCAAATCAAACCGATGGTCAATCAAGTGCTTTGTCACATTTCCAATTCGCCGCTGGAGCTGATTGATTATTGCCAGAAAAAGAAAATTGTCGTGGAAGCCTATTCGCCTGTGGCGCATGGCGAGGCCATGAAAAATCCAATGATTGCGGAAATGGCGGCGAAATATGGTGTCAGCATCCCGCAGCTTTGCATTCGATATGACATTCAACTCGGCTTGGTCGTTCTTCCGAAGACGGAGAATCCGAACCACATGAAAACAAATGCGGCGATTGATTTTGCGATTTCCGATGCGGATATGCAGACACTGAAAAATGCCGAAAAGATAAAGGATTATGGAGCACATAGCTTTTTTCCGGTGTTCGGCGGTAAATTATAATGAAAAAGGAGCAAATCTATGAAGTACGAAAGAAAATCTTCCTTTGACAAGGCGAATATGTTCGGGCAGGGCGCGGCGAACACCGCGTATGCGAAATATTTTATCGGCAAATCCTATTTGAATCCCTTGACCGACCCAAAGTGCGGTCTGTTTGCCGCGAATGTGACCTTTGAGCCGTCCTGTCGGAACAACTGGCACATTCATCACGCCAATAAGGGCGGCGGGCAGCTTCTCATCTGCACGGCGGGCGAGGGCTGGTATCAGGAGCAAGGCAAGGCGGCTGTCAGTCTGCACGAAGGCAGCGTCATCACCATTCCCGCCAATGTCAAGCACTGGCACGGCGCGAAAAAGGATAGCTGGTTCAGCCACATTGCGATGGAAGTTCCCGGCGAGAGCTGCCAAACTGAGTGGTGCGAGCCGGTTTCGGATGAGGAATACGAAAATTTATAAGGCAGCACTGCACAATTCGGAAGTGCAGGAGAGCAGTATTTGATATACAATGTAACGAGCCGCAAAATCTGCGCGGCATAAGCATGAAGGAGGAAGAATCATGGCTGTAAAACAGACTGCAGGACGAGATGCCTTGAGCGAATTCGCCCCGAAATTTGCGGAATTGAATGACGATGTGCTTTTCGGTGAGGTCTGGAGCAGGGAGGACAAGCTGTCCCTGCGCGACCGCTCCGTAGTCACGGTGGTGGCACTGATGGCGCAGGGCTTGACAGACGAAAGCCTCCGGCATCACCTGATAAACGCGAAAAAAAACGGCATCACCAAGGAAGAAATTGCCGAAATCGTCACCCACGCTGCCTTCTATTGCGGCTGGCCGAAGGCGTGGGCGGTGTTCAGATTAGCCAAAGAAGTTTGGAATAACTAATGGACAGTGAATGATTAGTGGATAGCGAATAGACGGTTAGTCTTTCAGAAGATGAAAGTAGACGGTGAAAAAAAGGTTTAAGACATCACCGCACAATTCAGCAACGCGCAAAAATGTGCCTTTTGTGCCATTTGCTTCTTGCAAAGGCAAGGAATACGAGACCCGTTATTCTACTGCATAACCATCCGCCTATTCACTATCAACTCGTCAAAATCCAATTCACATTTTTATGACGAAGTGGTTTCTTTCCACCTCAATCAATCCTTCAGTTTGCATTTTCCCCAGCTCGACGGACAGACCGCTGCGGTCAACGGAGAGGTAGTCGGCGAGCTGTTGTCTGGAAAACGGAAGATCGAACGCATAGCACCCGCGCCGCTGCGCCTCCGCAGAAAGGAAGGAGAGCAGCTTAGCGCGGGTTGTTCTTTGCGCCAAATGCGTGAGCTTTTCGTTGCACCGAAGGGATTTATCCGCAAGCTCCGCCACCAAATTGCGGATAATCCGGCTGTGATGCGTACACGCAGACGAGCAGACCGTGAGGATGCGGCGCACATTCAGCATGAGGACGGTCACGGGCGTTTCAGCCATGACGCTGACATTAAGCGTCGCGTGCGGCGCACAGGCGAAGGCAGCGGCGAAAGTCTGTCCCGCTTCGGCTTTGGACAGAATGCTGCGATTTCCCCAAATGTCCTCCTGCAAAATGAGGACGCTGCCCGACATCATAAGTCCGATGCTTTCGACCGTTTCGCCCACACGAAGCAGGAACGCGCCCTTTTCATAGCGCTCGGTTTTCGCGTCCAAGCAGGAAAGCACGGCGCTCAATTCATCCCGCTCAATGCCCTGAAAAAGCGGAGCGCTCAGAAGAATGTCCCAATAAATTTCCATGAAACCGCCTCTTTTGTTGAAAATTTAACAGACTTTGCAGCTTGATTATAGTATAATCAGTGTGTAAAAGCAAGGAGGGACACCTATGAAGCGTAGAATTATCGAGATTGATCAGGAAAAATGCAACGGCTGCGGCGCTTGCGCGGCGGCATGTCACGAGGGCGCTATTGGCATGGTGAACGGCAAGGCGCAGCTCATGCGGGACGATTACTGCGATGGGCTGGGCGACTGCCTGCCCGCCTGCCCGACCAATGCCATCTCCTTTGTGGAGCGCGAAGCGGCGGCGTATGACGAAAAAGCCGTTTTGGAAAATAAGCAAAAGAAGATGCAATCGGAGGGCAAGACCCTACACAGCGGCTGCCCCGGCACGCGGGTCAGACAGCTTGCGCACGCGGCGCAGGAAACGCCCGAAATGCCCTACACCGCGCCCGTGAGCCGACTGTCCCAGTGGCCGGTGCAGATTAAGCTCGTTCCCGTCAAAGCGCCGTATTTTGATGGTGCGCGGCTACTCATCGCTGCTGACTGCACGGCCTACGCCTTTGCCGCCTTCCACGAGCGCTTTATCAAGGGGCATATCACCTTGGTCGGCTGCCCGAAGCTGGACAGCATGGATTATTCCGAGAAGCTGACGGAGATTATCAGCAATAACAACATCAAGAGCGTCACCGTGGTGCGCATGGAAGTTCCCTGCTGCGGCGGGCTGGAAAATGCCGCCAAGACTGCCCTGAAAAAGAGCGGGAAATTCATCCCGTGGCAGGTGGTCACTATCTCCGTAGATGGAAAAATTTTAGACGAGTAAACGAACAAATGCCCCGCAATCATAACACAAGAACACGGAAACACCCTGCTGCGGCGATTGAAGCATATTCATCCCGCAGCAGGGCGCGGCTATTTCGGCGAATGGAAGGACTTGAACGAGTGAGCAGGAAAGAAAAGGAAATGGTGGGCGCGTTGGTCGGCTTGGCTCGGTCTGCGGATGGCGAAACCGACCCGTTGCCCGATGTGTGGACGCTGCTGGTCGAGGGTCTGGCGCTGATTTCAACGCATCCGAGCGATGAAACATTAGATGACCTGATTGCCCGTATCCATGCGGAGCGCGACCGCATGGCACCGAACTGCGCCCTTTGTACCGCGCATTGCGGCCGAACGGATGACTACGATTTGGCCATGCTTTCCAACGATGACGAGACCGTCCGCCGCTATAAAATGGATATTTTGTTCAACCTGCATGATGCGGCTCTCCGCTTGCAAAAGAACACCCCGCCCGCATCGCAGGAAGACACCGTCCTGCGCTTCATGATCAAAGCCCTCAACGCCTTCGGCGCAGAATGGGACGCGGAGGATTTGCTGAGTGTAAAACACGAAGCGGAACGGTTAGTGGTTACTGGATAGTTAGAGTGATATGTGGTAAAACAGCTTGCCTCGTATTTCATATCATTGCCAAGGCGCTAAAACCTTTTCGCCGTCTATAATCATCTTCCGAAACACTATAGAATTATCCACTAATCACTCCGCAATCATTTCGCCGCTTGACATATCGTTCCAAAATGCTGTATACTTTTCAAGGTTAAGGGTGCTTAATCGTGAGTGTACCGTCCCGATGGGACGAAAGGAGCAGCATATGATTGAGACGACAGTGAAAATTGACGGCATGATGTGTGGGATGTGCGAGTCGCACATCAACGATGTGATTCGTGCAAACTTTCAGGTGAAAAAGGTCAGCTCTTCTCACAGCAAGGGGCAGACGGTCATCGAGTCCGAAGCGCCGCTGGATGAGGCTACGCTGCGCAAGGTTATCGCCGATACGGGCTATACTTTCGTGTCCGTCAGCAGCAAGGAAATCCCGAAAAGCAAGTGGATGTTCGGAATTTTTGATAAGTAAATTATCCTTCTTTCTCCAAACACAAATCCCGTTGCATGGCGATGATTCTGCAACGGGATTTTTTTGACTAACTATCAGATTTTCTGACCGTGTGACGCGAAGCACCGCACAAGAAAATCTAAAAACTCCGAATGGGGATGAATGAAGGGGAAGTATCCCTTCATTCCGCAACACTGGCTTTGCCGGTGTGAGGAGCGGTTAGAATACCGCTTCCTATATCAATTTTACAAGAAATTGATGTCCAAATGAAAGCGCATTTTAATGCAATTTCAATTGATGAATTTATTCATAATCTACGACTGCTCTTTCCAGCATGGCAGCATGGACGATGGCCTGCATTGCCT
>CAVJHY010000105.1:0-7679 GCA_963649405.1 bacterium | reverse complement strand
GCGGAATCCACGTAGATTTCCGAATCATCATACCACAAAATACGGGGATTGGCAAATGGATATCATCGAAGAGCATGGAATACAAAAAACATCTCGATCTACTTATTCGCAAATCGAGATGCTTATATATGGATTGCCTTATTCATTCATCGCTGCGATTTGGCTATTCAGGTAGGCGAGAGAGAGCGCCATATTTTCGGCTTGGAGGCAGACGGTTGGCGGGACGCGGAGGGTGCAGGGGGCGAAGCTCAGGATGCCGACGATGTCATCCCGAACGAGCTGGTCGCACACATCCTGCGCATGAGCGGCGGGGACGGCGATGATGCCGATTTTGGCATGATGCTCCCTGATATAGTCGTCCAGCATGGTCATCGGGTAAATGGGCTTGCCGCCCTTGCTGGTCTCTTCCTTGACGACGGCAATATCAAACGCAGCCAAAATATCCAAGCCGTAATCATGAAAGCCTGTATAATCCAGCAGCGCACGGCCTAATTTGCCCGCGCCGACCAAAACAACGCCGGACTTGTCGGCATGCCCCAAAAACGCCTCCAGCGTCGCAATCAGCCCATCTGTGTCGTAACCCGTCTTGGGACGGCCAAAGCCGCTGACAGAGCTCAAATCCTTGCGCACCTGCACATCGCCCAAGCCCAGTTCGCGGGCGATGGTTGTCGCCGAAATGTTCTTGGTCTGCGGCTCGCGTGTTTTTAAGTACCGAAGATAGGTCGGGATGCGGCTGATGGTTGACCGAGAGACCTTACATTCCTTCATGGTATTCCCCCTGCATAAATATGCATTCATATTATAATCGAAAATCAGCCAAGCTGATAGAGACAAATTTCACATAAGTACATTGCCGTTTGCGATATATCAGAGCTTGCACTGCCGCTTGACGCTGCAAAGCTCCGTGATAAACTGCTTGTCCAGCTCCGTCAAATGATAATCCTTTTTATAGATTAACATATCCTTGTAGAGCCGCTTGTTTTCCCCACATACCTTCTGCGTCAGACCGTAGGCAGCCAGCACATTGTCCGGTATCGGCGACACCCACATGAAGGTTTCGGGGTTTTCGGACAGCAGATTCATCTGACTGCCGCGCTCGAACACATAAATGCGGCGCTCGGTCTCATCCGGCAGCTCTTCCTTTTTAACGGCGGAGAGGGGCAGCGACGGCATATCAGGGTCTGCGTGGGCAATTTCAATATAAGGACGCAAATCGTCAAAGCTGATGTCCGCTTTTTCGGCGAGCGGGTGGGCGCGATTCATCAACAGAACAAAATGAAACTCGGTGATGACCTCCGCGTTCAGCCCTTTTTCCTCCAGCATATCTTTGTAATAGCGGTCGAAATCGGCGGCATAACGCAGAATGCCGAGCTTATAATCCGCGCTCAGAACGCTCTGCAGCGCCTGCGTGGTGTTCGTTTCCTTGTAGAAAATTTCCGCACGCCCGTTATCTAAATGCTTGGAAAACTGCGCAAACGCCTGCGAAATGTAGCTGGCACGCGGCGCGGCCAAGGAAAAGCGCTGCTGTACGGGGAGGCCGGCATGGTAATACGCTTCCATTTCGTCAATCTGGCATAGGATTTTCTTGGCGTGGCTTAGAAACTCCTCGCCCTCCGGCGTGACATTCATGCCCTTGGCCGTCCGCTCGAAAATGGTGATGCCCAGAGAGCTTTCCAGCTCCTTGATGGCCTTGCTCAAGTTGGGCTGATTCATGTACAGGGCTTCTGCTGCTTTGTTGATGGAGCCGCACTTGGCCACCTCAACGGCGTATTTCAGGTGCAGAATATTCATGAGGCTCTTTCCTTTCGCGCAGAAGCGGCACACGCATCCGACGAGATTCATTCCTTATCGGGAAACAGTGCAGCGAACTGCACCTGTTCCCGTCATTTTAACATATTTTTTGCTTTCCGACAACCATTTGAGGCTACAATTCGCGGGTTTTCACGCTTAGTTTTTCTAAAAAAAGCTGATTTTTTAAGCCTACATATAGATAAAATATCGGCTTTCAGGGGAGAGCGCGAGAGGGAAGGCTTTGTCCCACAAAGCCTCCCCTCTCGTAAAAAAACATATATCTTCTATTATTATTTCACCACAAGATTCAGCAGTCTGCCGGGGACGAAAATCAGCTTGACGATTTGCTTATCGCCCAGCAGCGCCTTCACCTCGTCCAGCGTGGGCAGGGTCTCCTGCGCCTGTTCGCGGGTCATATCCACGGGTACCATAATGCGTCCGCGAATCTTTCCGTTCACCTGCACGGCGATTTCAACGGTATCATTCTGCAGGTACTTCTCGTCCCATGTCGGCCACGGCTGATGATGGAGCGGTGCGCCGAAGCTGCATCGCTGCCACATCTCCTCGCAGATATGCGGGCTGACGGGTGATAAAAGCAGCAGCAGCGCCTTCAATTCGCCTCTGGTCACGCTGCCCTTTTGATAGAATTCGTTGACCAATGTCATCATCTGCGCGATGGCGGTGTTAAACTTCATGCGCTCATAGTCCTCGGAGACCTTCTTGATGGTCTGGTTGACAATGACGCGTAGAGAATTGCTGATCTCTTCCTCGTCCGTGAGCATCTCCTGAAGCCGCCAAACGCGGTCAAGGAACTTGCGGCAGCCCTTCGCGCCGTTGGTGGACCACGGAATGGCTTGGTCGAACGCGCCCATGAACATCTCGTACATACGGAACGCATCCGCACCGATGTCCGCTACCAAATCATCGGGGTTGATGACATTGCCGCGGGATTTGGACATTTTCTCGCCGTTCTCGCCCAAAATCATGCCGTGGCTCGTGCGGCGCTGATAGGGTTCTTGCGCGGACACAACGCCGATGTCATGCAGGAACAAATGCCAGAAACGGCTGTACAGAAGGTGCAGAGTCGTATGCTCCATGCCGCCGTTGTACCAGTCCACGGGCATCCAGTAGTCCAACGCCTTCTTGGAGGCCAGCTCGTGGTCGTTGTGCGGGTCGCAATAGCGCAGGAAATACCAGCTTGAGCCGGCCCACTGCGGCATGGTGTCCGTTTCACGCTTCGCATCGCCGCCGCAGATGGGGCATTTCACATTTACCCAATCCTCCATGCGAGAAAGCGGGCTTTGACCGTCATCTGT
Source organism: bacterium (assembly GCA_963649405.1). Classification (GTDB taxonomy): domain Bacteria; phylum Bacillota; class Clostridia; order Christensenellales; family Aristaeellaceae; genus CAVDRM01. Next base: position 4,572 of record CAVJHY010000105.1, on the reverse strand, counting down.
CGGCTCGTACTGTTCGACATCGGGCAGCAGCAGCGGCAAATCACTTTCCTTCAGCGGGACAGTGCCGCAATGCGGGCAGTGGATAATCGGAATCGGTTCGCCCCAATAGCGCTGGCGAGAGAAGACCCAGTCGCGCAGTTTGAAATTGACCTTGCGCTCGCCGATGCCTTTTTCCGTCAGGAAATCAATAATTTTCTTCTTTGCCTCGGCCACGCTCAGACCATTCAGGAAGTCGGAATTAACCAGCTTGCCGGTCTGCACATCGGGGAAGCATTCTTCTTGGACATTCTTGCCGCCGGCGACGACTTCAATAATCGGCAGATTAAACTTCTTGGCAAACGCCCAATCGCGCTCGTCATGCGCAGGCACGGCCATGATTGCGCCCGTGCCGTAGGTCATCAGCACATAATCGGACACCCACACGGGGATTTCCTTGCCGTTCACGGGGTTGATGGCACGGATGCCCTCAATCTGCACGCCCGTCTTGTCCTTGGCAATCTCCGTGCGCTCAAAGTCACTCTTCTTGGCGGCGGCTTCCTTATAGGCAATCAGTGCATCATAGTTGGTAATCTGCGCCTTGTATTTTTCAATCAGCGGATGCTCCGGCGAAATGACCATGTAGGTCGCACCGAACAGGGTATCTGGGCGGGTGGTATAGACGCGCAGCTTTTCATCCACGGGAGTCAGGCGGAAATCCACCTCAGCGCCCTCACTGCGGCCAATCCAGTTGCGCTGTTGGGTCTTGACGCGCTCAATAAAGTCCACATGGTCAAGCCCGTCCAACAGCTTCTGCGCATAGGCGGTGATTCTCAGCATCCACTGATTCTTGACCTTGCGGACGACCTCCGCACCGCAGCGCTCGCACTTGCCGTCCACGACCTCTTCATTGGCCAGACCGCACTTGCAGGACGGGCACCAGTTGATGGGCATCTCGCTCTTATAGGCCAAGCCTTTTTCGTAGAGCTTGAGGAAAATCCACTGCGTCCAGCGGTAATAATTGGGGTCAGTGGTGTTGACCTCCCGCGAATAGTCGAACGAGAAGCCGATTTTCTTGAGCTGTTCCCGGAAATGGTCAATGTTCGCCTTGGTGACTTTGGCGGGATGAATATGATTTTTGATGGCATAGTTTTCCGTCGGCAGGCCGAAGGCATCCCAGCCGATGGGGTACAAAACATTATAACCCTCCATGCGGCGCTTGCGGGCAATGATGTCCAGCGCCGTGTTGGAGCGCGGATGCCCGACGTGCAGACCCGCGCCGGAGGGATACGGGAACTCAATCAGGCAGTAATATTTAGGCTTGGAATAATCCTCCTCGGCAGCAAAAGCGTGCTGCTCTTCCCAAATTTTTTGCCATTTCGGCTCAATCTCGGAGGGGATGTACGGCGCGACATTCATAGGAAAGCCTCCTTCAAATCAATCTTTGACAGTATACGACAAAAAGACAGGGTTGTCAAAAGATTTTAGCGGATAATGGGTAGGATTATCTGCGAGAGGGGAGCCTTTGTGGAACAAAGCCTCCCCTCTCGCGCTTTCCCCTGAAAGCCACTATTTTTGGATTAGTATAAAATTAGTAGATTTCATTCTATTCGTTCCGTCAGTGATTGATTCTATATAAATAACTAGTCACTATCCACTAATTACTCGTCCGTCCCGCTTTCGCTTCTGCCTCGGCCCGCATCTTCACCACCCGTTCCCGTGCGAGCTGCCAGCGCCAGAGGTCGCCCATTTTGCGCTTATAGAGGCACAAAAGCAGTACATCCGCCGCCATCCATGCGACAGGGGAGGCAAAACAAGCAGCCTCAAAGCCGAAGCGTCCGATGAAGCCAAAGGCCACGGCAGCGCGTCCGACCAGCTCAAACAGACCGGAAAGCATCGCCTCGCGGGAATAACCAAGTCCCTGTATGGCATTGCGGAAGACATAGATAATCAGCAGCGCCGGATAGAACAGGCTGAAAATGCTCAGGAAATGTTGGGACAGGCTCAGTACCTCGTTATCCGTGATGCCGATTAGACCGGTCATAAATTTGCCGAAGAACAGGCACATGAGGAAGGCGAACACGCAGTAGAACAGACCGACAACGGTCATTTGCTTGAGTCCCTGCCGGATGCGGTCGAGCCGTCCCGCACCGTAATTCTGCCCGACAAAGGTCGCCACGGCGATGCCCAAGCTATCCAGAGGGCAGGTGACGAAGTTGCTCACCTTGCCTCCCGCGCCCATTGCGGCGATGGCGTTGACATCCAGCTCATTGACCGCCGCCTGCACCACGACGCTGCCAACGGCCGTGATGGAAAACTGAAGACCCATCGGCACGCCATAGGAAAAAAGACGGCGCATATATTCGCTGTCGTAGCGCAAATCCTGCTTTTTCAAATTGAGGTCAGGAAAGTGCTTGCGAATGGTGCTGAAGCAAAGAACGCCGGAAATGAGCTGCGCCAGCAGGGTCGCATACGCCGCGCCTGCAACGCCCATTTTGAAGACGGCGACAAAGAGAATGTCCAGCGCAATGTTTAGCAGACACGCGACAATCAGAAAATAGAGCGGCGTTTTGCTGTCGCCCAGCGCCCGCAAAATAGAGGCTAAGAGGTTGTACAGCATGGTGGTGAACATGCCGACGAAAATCACATGGATGTAGCTGTACGCATAGTCAAACAGCTCCTCCTTGGTGTTGAGCAGGCGGAGCAGGTCATCGGTAAAAAAATACATGGCGACGCTCATGATGAGGGTCATCAAAAGTCCCAGCCAGACGCACGCGCCCAGCGCCCGCTTCACGCCCTTCATGTCGCCCGCACCGAAATCCTGCGAAATTGGGATAGCGCAGCCGGAACACATCCCCTGCACGAAGCCGATGACCAGAAAATTGACCGCGCCCGTGGAGGACACAGCGGCGAATGCTTCCGTCCCCATGACCTGACTGACAACAATGCTGTCCGCCATGGAATAGAACTGCTGAAACAGGTTGCCGATGAGCAGCGGTCCGCAGAACGCGCACATCCTTTTCGCCGGACTCCCCGTCAATAAATCCGTCATGACCGTCCCTCCTTAAAGTCGCGTATGCGCGGATATTATAATGTTTTTTCGCCGGTTGTCAAGAAGCTAAAATTTGGCAACACGGTTTACAAAATGAAAATCAAAGACAGAGCCGCCTAACCGCTCCCGTTCTCCACTCCCCTTTAACCACTATTTGTAAAATCTTCCCGAAAGATTGTATTTTTCCGCACAAGATGCTATAATAGTTATGTCTGAAAAAGGCACTTAAACGAAGGCACTCCCGCGCCATTCGGCGATACGCAAAATTCACGATTTATCGTCATTCAGGCGGAACTGCCTAAGACTATTTTGAGGTGAGAAGGATGAAGAAGAGTTTGATGTTTGTGGCCGTGTTGGTCATGGTTTTAGCGCTGAGCGCGGGGGCGCTGGCAGAGGTCAAAGTGAGCGTCAGCGAGACGGAGCTTACCCTGATGCAGACCGACAAGGTGACGCTGACGCTAACCATCACCGGTCTTGAAAAGACGGACGAGGTGAATCTGGAATGCGCCTTCAAGGACAAGGATATGCTGAAGCTCGTCTCCTCCAAGGTGGGTCACAAGACCTCGAAGTTTGTCGTGCAGGCGGATAAGAGCGCCATCGGCGAAACCGAAGTGTACATTTCCGGCACGGCGGGCGAAACCGAAGTCAACAAGACCGTTACCATCAACATCGTCCCGTACAATGCAGTGCCGGAGATGAAGTGGTACAACATTCAGTACAACGAAGAGAACAATTACCCTCAGCTCAAGGTGTCCATGACGGATGATATGGGTCTGTCCAACATCTGCTATGTCCGCAAATGGACGGACGAAAACGGCGATGAGCAGCACGAAATTTACGACATCATTTCCCTGCGCGGCAAGCAGGAAGCGGTTGTCTTCAGAACCCTGGACAAGGTGGGCGAGTACTCCATCCAGATTAACGACATCGGCAAGGACTATTGCGGCAAGACCCAGCGCTATGACTCCAAGACCCTGATTACCTTGGTCGATATGGACGGCAACGGCGTGCCGGATGCCTATTATCTGGAGGACAAGCCGCTGCACATGGTGGAGCTGGATGTGGAAGGCGCACTTGACCCTGTGACGGACAACAATGATGCGAAGAGCGTCGGCAATGCCGGCGCTTTCTCTGATTATGCGGTCGCTTCTGCGGACGCGGACAGCACCGTTGCCACCTTGGTGGACATGGACAATGACGGCGTGGCGGATGCCTACTACATCGGCACGAACTACACCGAGTTAGTCGGCTTTGACCCCAACACGGGCATTTTCACCGATACCACGCCGGGCACGACGGTTGAAATCCCCGAAACAAACGGCTAAAGTAGGGTGTCAAAATTATAAGTCAGCACCGCACAAATGAGGCAGCGCGATAAATAGTGAATTTTTTTTGGAAGAGTCGATTGCAAAAATCGATGGTTTACTTTCTGTAAATCGAGATTTCTGCAAGAAGTAGATGCGCGGAGGTTGAAAACCCGAAAGGTTTTCAAGTCTGCCGCAGGCAGACTGCCGATGCCTCTATCGAAGATTGAGGCGAGGCAC
>CAVJHY010000104.1:0-7761 GCA_963649405.1 bacterium | reverse complement strand
CTGCATCCTGTGATATACTAAATTGTCTTTTTGTGCGCTGCATGAAAGGACGGGAGGAAGAAAAATGGCGCAATTTGTTGATCACGCGCCGCTCAGCCTGAAGGCCGGAAACGGCGGAAACGGCTGCGTCGCGTTTCACAGAGAAAAATTTATTCAAAACGGTGGGCCGGACGGCGGGGACGGCGGCAAGGGCGGCGATGTTATTCTCTTGGCTGACCCGAATATGCACACTCTGCTGGACTTCCGCTTTCGCTCGAAATATGAGGCGGAAAACGGTGCGGACGGCAGCGGCAACCGCTGCTTGGGCAAATCCGGCGCGGATTTAATCGTGAAGGTGCCTGTCGGCACAGTGGTGCGCGACAAGGAGACCGGCACGGTGGTGGCCGATATGTACGAGGCGGGACAGCAAAAGGTATTGCTGAAGGGCGGTCGCGGCGGCTGGGGCAATATGCACTTTGCCACGCCTACTCGTCAAGCACCCAACTTTGCCAAGCCCGGCATGAAGACCGAAAAACACGAATTTATGCTGGAGCTGAAGTCCATTGCGGATGTTGGCTTGGTCGGCTATCCGAACGTCGGCAAAAGTACCATTCTGTCCGTTGTCACGGCGGCACGGCCGCGCATTGCCAATTATCATTTTACGACCCTGACTCCCAATCTCGGTATGGTGCGCCATCACGGGCAGGACTTTGTCATGGCGGATATTCCGGGGCTTGTGGAGGGCGCGAGCGAGGGCGCAGGGCTTGGTTTTGATTTCTTGCGTCATGTTGAGCGCACGCGGCTTCTTTTGCACGTGGTGGATATTTCCGGCTGCGAAGGACGCGACCCCGTCGCCGATTATGACCAGATTAACCACGAACTGGATGCCTACGGCGACCTCAAGTACCGCCCACAAATTATTGCGGCTAACAAGATGGACATTCCGGGCGCGGAGAAAAATTTGGAGCGCCTCAAGCAGCATATCGGCAAGGATGTTCCCATATTTCCTGTGAGCGCAGCCACGCATCAGGGTTTTGAAGCGCTGATGAACTGCGTTGCTTCCACCTTGGCAGATTTGCCGCAGGCCGCGCCGTTTGCCGAGGAAGAACTCATTGACGAGCCGCTGACTACTTCCGGCTATGCAATTGAGAAAGACGAGGGCGTGTTTATCGTGACCGGTCCTGCGGTGACGCAGCTTATTGAGAGCGTCAATTTTGAGGATGAGGAATCCATGAACTGGTTCCATCGCACCATGCGCCGCGCCGGTATCATTGACGCTTTGCGTCAGGCGGGCGCTGTCGAAGGCAGCACCGTACGCATGGACGATATGGAATTTGACTTTGTGGAATAAAGGAGCAATAAAATGAACAGTAAACAGCGTGCCTATCTGCGCTCCATGTGCAACACCCTGCCGGCCATTTTGCTCGTGGGCAAGGAGGGCGTGACGGAGAATACCTTAAAGAGCGTCAGCGATGCTTTGGAGGCGCGGGAGCTGATTAAGTGCGGCGTTCAGCGCGGTGCACCGGTAGATGCGCGGGAAGCGTGCAGCCAGATTTGCGATGGAACGGGCGCAGAGCCTGTGCAATGCATCGGCAGCAAATTCTGCATCTATCGCCCGAAGGAAAAAGATCCCGTGATTGTGCTGCCTTAAAAGAGCAGTTGCATCATGCACCGAATATATTATGTCGGCTGGAGTCTTGATAGAGCCTAATCTCCGCTGCCTGCAGTTTTTCCTGTGTAACCCTGCATCCACAATATCTTGTGGGTGCTTTTAAAATGTAATCAATATTTAGTATTTTGTGCCTTGACAAAGCACATATAGCTCGCTATAATAGCGTATGGTCACAAACCGATGGAAGCAAAACGCAGGGGGATTTTATAGATGATTCAGTCCATTAAGAAACGCGACGGTCGCGTTGTGCCTTTTGATGCAGAGAAGATTGCTGACGCGATTTTGAAGGCGTTTACAGCCAGCGGCAGCGCCAAGGGCAAGGAAACCGCTGAGGAAATCGCCGCGCAGATCGTCAACGAAATTGAGAACAATGAAACCATCAGCGCCACACCCAGCGTCGAAGAGGTGCAGGACACGGTTGAAAAGGTGCTGATTGAAAAGGGCTTTGTGCGCACGGCCAAGGCCTATATCCTGTATCGTGCCGAGCGCAGCCGTGTGCGCGAGATGAACACAAGGCTCATGAAGGTCTTTGAAGACATCACCTTCAAGCCCGCTTCCGAGTCCGATATTAAGCGCGAAAATGCCAACATCAACGGCGACAGCGCGATGGGCGCGATGCTCAAATTCGGCTCAGAAGGCGCGAAGCAGTTCTATGATATGTATGTTCTAAAGCCGGAGCATGCCCGTGCGCACCGCGAGGGCGATATCCATATCCATGACTTGGATTTCTATACCCTAACAACCACTTGCTGCCAGATTGACCTGCTGGAGCTGTTTAAGAACGGCTTCTCCACCGGGCACGGCGTGCTGCGCGAGCCGAATGACATTGCCAGCTATTCCGCCTTGTGCTGCATTGCGATTCAGGCCAACCAGAACGACCAGCACGGCGGTCAGAGCATTGTCAACTTTGACTATGGTATGGCACCCGGTGTCAAGAAGACCTATTTTAAGCGCTTCCGTGACAACCTCTCCCGTTCCTTGGAATTAAAGACCAATGTTGAGGACAGCGACTGCGTGGCGCGGGAACTGCTGGATAAGGTGTTTGAGAAGACCCAGAAGAAGCCCGAAATGACCCGCGATGAGGAATTTGTCAGCGCGTTGAAGGTCGAGCTTGCGCCTTATGCGGACGAAAACCTTGCGGATGAACTGATTGACTTCTCCTATCAATACGCTCTGAAGGAAACCACCAAGGCGACCTATCAGGCGATGGAAGCGCTGATTCACAACTTGAACACCATGAATTCTCGTGCGGGCGCTCAGGTGCCGTTCTCGTCCATCAACTACGGCACGGACACTTCGCCCGAAGGCCGTCTGGTCATGCAGCAGCTTCTGTACGCGACTGAAGCAGGCTTGGGACGTGGCGAAACGCCGATTTTCCCCATCCAGATTCTGCGCGTGAAGGAAGGCATCAACTACAACGAAAGCGACCCGAACTACGACATTTATCGCCTCGCCATCCGCACCAGTGCCAAGCGTCTGTTCCCGAATTTCTCCTTCCTTGATGCGCCCTTCAATCTGCAATACTATCAGCCCGGTCACCCCGAAACAGAGGTCGGCTACATGGGCTGCCGTACCCGCGTGATGGGCAATGTCTACGACCGCAGTCGTGAAATCGCCCCGCGCCGCGGCAACCTATCCTTCACCTCCATCAACCTGCCGCGTCTTGCCATCAAAGCCAAGGGCAATATTGATGAGTTTTTCCAAGATTTGGAAAAGAAGATGGATATGTGCTGCGACCAGCTCTATGAGCGGTATCAGATTGTGGCGCGGAAAAAGGTCTATAACTTCCCCTTCCTGATGGGGCAGGGCGTGTGGCTGGATTCTGAAAAGTTAGGCTGGAATGACGAAGTTGGCGAAGTGCTGAAACACGGCACGCTGTCCGTGGGCTTCATCGGGCTGGCAGAGGCGCTCAAGGCGCTGGTCGGCAAGCATCACGGTGAAGCCGAGTCGAGCCAGAATTTGGGGCTTGAAATCATCGGCTATATGCGTAAATATCTGGATAAGAAGACCGAGGAAACCGGCATGAACTACACCCTGCTGGCAACCCCTGCCGAAGGGCTTTCCGGCCGTTTTGTCCGTCTGGACAGGGAGCGCTTCGGCTCTATCCCCGGTGTGACCGACCGCGAATATTACACCAATTCTTTCCATGTGCCGGTCTACTTCCCCATCAGCGCGTTTGACAAAATCAGTATTGAAGCGCCGTATCATACGCTGACCAACGCCGGTCACATCACCTATGTCGAAATGGACGGCGATCCGACGCAGAATTTGGAGGCATTTGAAAAAATCGTTCGCCATATGCATGACTGCGGCGTAGGCTACGGGTCCATCAATCACCCCGTTGACCGCGACCCCATCTGCGGCTTTAACGGCATCATCGGCGATACTTGCCCCCAGTGCGGCCGTGCCGAGGACGGACACCCCTTCGAGCGTATCCGTCGCATCACCGGCTACTTGGTCGGTACGCTCGACCGCTTCAACGATGCGAAACGCGCCGAGGAGCATGACCGCGTAAAGCATTCGATGTAATTTCATACAATATCAAAAAGCTGCCTGTCGTAAAAGACAGACAGCTTTTTGTGTGGAAAATGTTATTTTATAATTTTCACATCAATTTCATGTTCTTTGGCAAATGCTTCTACAATGCTATCGGCATGGCAGAGAATAAGAAGGTGGTCACAGCCGTCAAAGGCATCGGGAGCAATGTAGATCACGCTGCTTGGAATGGTGATGGTGATGAGATTTTCACAGCCCGCAAAAGCGCGGCTTTCGATGCGCTGAAGACCATCCGGCAAAGTGGAAGAGGTGAAATGGATACAGCCCGCAAAGGCGTTTTTTTTGATAACGGTGGTCTTAGCGGATAGTGAAAGCTGTGCTGTTGCATCCGTCACGCGTACAAGACAGGAGGCGCTGATTTCGCCGCAGGAGACGGTCACAGTGGCAAATCCGGCTTTCAGCGCCGTAATTTGTCCATTCTCTACAGACACAACAGCAGGATTATCGGTCTGCCATTCGACAACAAAATCCGATTTTAGAAGGGGCGATGACTGATAGCCATCGTCTGATTTGATCATCACGGATTCTGGCCGATATGTGAATGTAAGGGAATCCGTGTCGCCGACTGTGAGCAAAAGCGCGTTTGCGTTCATGAAAAGCTGCGTTGGCTTTTTCTCACTGTAAAAATCATTGTAGTGGTAGGCAAAATTCAGAATCACCTGAACATTACCACCCGACTGATAAATGGAAGTCAGTGCATTGCTTGAATCATTCAGAAAATCATTGGCAATATCCTGAATAGCATCGTAAAAATTGCCCTCAAAGCCGTTGCTGCACAGCGTGATGGATGGGGCTTCGGCGGCAATAGCCTTTTGTATGACCATCTTTATTTCCTCGTTGCTGCCGACAAAATATGCGCCGTTTTTCTTGTCGTACATGGCCTCATCCGCCGTGCAGGGGGGATAGGTACTTTTTTCAGACCATGTATGGTCGCGCCGCATCAGCGCATCGGTCAGGCCAAAATAAGCATGTGTTACGCCGTTACCGGGATCAGGGTCATCAAAGGTGCAATCCACATGATACCATTGGCCGTCAATGGACACCAAATTCCATGAGTGCGAACCATTCGCCTTGCCTTCAATCACGATGCTGTCCATGCCAACAGCTTTCAAGAGCATCTGATACGCCAGCGCATAACTTTGGCAGACACCTGTGCCGTGCAGCAAAACACCATCTGCATAGTAATAGGTCAAGGTATTATCATAGTCCGCATGATAAATCAGCCAATCATGCAGCCACAGGGCGCGGGCATATTCGCTTGACCCCGCCTCGACCATGCACTGTTTCGCAAGCACTTGAACCTTTCCTGCGACCGTATTTTCATCGGCCTCGTCCGCTTCATCAACGGCCTCATATTCCCTGCTTTGAATAGTACCGATGATCTCAGTTCCATCGTATACCGTGACCCGCGCGATGTACCGGCCTGTTTGCTGTATATTGACAGCAAAAACGCAGGAATCGCTGCAAGGCTGACTTTTTACGCCATCATACATATCTATTTGTTCATTCCAAATATACAAATCAAACGCATACTGATACTTCTCTGCATTTTCGGAAACAACCAATGTCCATGTTGCCGTCTCGCCCTTCACTATATACGGCGTATCCAAGGATAGATAGGCAACGCCTAATTTTTCCGAAAGTGCCCCGTTATTCGCTTCAACAATCTGAAATTCCGATTCTGCATTTTGAGTAGCGCCGAAGCCTTCCGCCATTGTAAAATGCAAAAACAGCGCAAAAGCAACCAGTAGCCATAATCCTCGTTTAGCCTTCACTTTGCCGACCCCTCTCTCGGTTTGTTCAGCTTTCAACACGATAATTATAGCATGATTTTTAACAAATTGTCAAAGTATAAATTTGCCTTATTTTTTCCTATCCATGTAATGCGCCCAATCGACTCGGGTATAATAAATTAAAAAGGCGATGGAGCTGAGTGACCATGTGATGGGGTACGCCCAGAACACCATACTGATATCGCCGGAAGCACGGGCAATCAGCGTGACATAGCTGACGCGGATGACACACCAGCACACCAGCATCACGACCATCGGGACGATAGCGCGTCCTGCCCCGCGCATCACGCCTGCAATGGCGTGAGAGAAGGCAAGCAGAAAGTAAAACAGCGTAATAATCCGCGCCTGTTGAACGCCATAGGCGACCACATGAGGGTCGCTGTCAAACAGGCCGATGAGCTGCGGCGCAAGGAGATTAAACACAATGCCCACGCATTCGGAGAGAATCAAACAGGTGATGACCCCAAAGCGAGCGCCGCGTTTCACCCTTTCATATTCCTTCGCACCGAGATTTTGGCCAATGAAGGTGGACAGCGCCAAGGCAAAGCTGCTGATGGGCAGGAAGGCAAAGCCCTCGATTTTGGAGTACGAGCCGCAGCCGGCCATCGCCATCGAGCCATACACATTGATGCTGGACTGCACCACCAAATTGGCGATGGCAATGATGGAGTTTTGTACGCCGGACGGGATGCCCATTGTCAGCACCTGCTTGAGCATGGGCAAATCAAAGCGAATTTTTTTGATATAAATGCGGTAAAAGCCATCGGCGTTCATTAGCCGATGCAGACCCAAACATGCGCTGACGGCCTGCGAAATGACCGTTGCGAGGGCTGCACCCTCCACACCCATTCCGAAATACGCCACAAAAAGGATATCAAGCACCACATTGGTCGCCGAACTGATGATTAAATAGTACAGCGGATGCTTGCTGTCACCCACCGCCTGAAAAATGCCGTTGGAGGTGTTGTACAGCACGACGAAAATCGCGCCGTAAAAATAGGTGCGGAAATACAGGAGGGAATTGGGCATCACATTGCCCGGCGTGCCAAGCCAGCGCAGCATCTGCGGCGAAAGCAGCGTCCCCGCAATAGTGATGGCAATGCCGGAGACCAAGCCGAACGCCACGGTCGTATGCACAGCCTTTGAAAGATTCTCGTCATCCCGTGCGCCGAAATAGCGGGAAATGACCACGCTTGCGCCGGTAAAAATGCCGCTGAACAGCCCGACAAACAAAAAAATAAGGCTGCCGGAGGAGCTGACCGCCGCCAGCGCATCGCTGCCCAAGAAATTGCCGACGACCAGCGAATCCACCACATTATAAAGCTGCTGAAACAGATTTCCCCAGAATACCGGCAACGCAAACCGCACAATGTGCCGCCAAACCGAGCCTTCCGTCATGCGGGTCGCTTGTTCCTTCATCGGCTTTCTCCCGTTCCTTCCATGTCGCGCCGTTTCAAATCCGGCTTCTTTGATTATACTCTGGTTTTTCGGAAATGCAAGGGGAGAAAAAGGATTGGAGTGTTTTACGGAAGGATGAGACGATTAACTTGCTTTTTTATATATCATTTTTTAATCGTTCAATATCAAATTAGAAATTGTCGTAAAAAAGAAACACGGAATAAAGAGTGAAAGAATCCAAACACTTCACTCCTTGTTTCTCGGTCAATACCGCTTATTCCTCTAGTAGTAAACTCTTCATCGCTTTGGCGGCTTCTTCCTCGTCTGGACCGTCACACTGGATGGTGATGTCCTCATTCACGA
>CAVJHY010000103.1:0-7772 GCA_963649405.1 bacterium | reverse complement strand
CAAGTTATTTTTACTACTTTGAAGGGACGGATGAACTTGCACCAGACAATCGTCATCCTTGATTTCGGCGGGCAGTACACGCAGCTCATTGCGCGGCGTGTCCGGCAGGAAAATGTCTATTCCTATGTTCTCCCCTACAGCGCGACGGTGGATGAAATTCGCGAATTGTCGCCTGTCGGCGTGATTTTAAGCGGCGGTCCTGCCAGCGTGCTGGATGCGGACGCTCCGCACTGCACGCCGGAGGTCTTCGAGCTGGGCGTTCCCGTGCTCGGCATCTGCTACGGCATGCAGCTCATGAGTTATATGCTGGGCGGCCGCGTGGCGCGGGCGGACAAGCGCGAATACGGTCTTGTTTCCGTGCATATGGACAGGACGCAGGTTTGGCTGAGCGAAGCCAATGACACGAACAACTGCTGGATGAGCCATACCTATCAGGTGGTGCAGATGCCGGTGGGTTTTTCATCGGTCGCATGGACGGCTTCCTGTCCTGTCGCCGCGATGCAGAACAGCGATAAAAAGCTCTATGGTGTGCAGTTTCATCCCGAAGTCACCCATACGGACAACGGTCAGAAAATTCTCCGCGCCTTCCTCACGAATGTCTGCGGCTGCACGGGCGATTGGGAAATGGAAAGCTACGCCAAGCAGCAGATTGAGCTGATTCGCAAGGAAGTCGGTACGGGCAGCGTTCTGCTGGGGCTGTCCGGCGGCGTTGACAGCGCGGTGGCCGCGGCGCTTCTTTCCCGTGCCATCGGTCAGCAGCTTACCTGCGTGTTCGTCGATCACGGTTTTTTACGCAAGGATGAATTTAAGCAGGTGTGCGATGTTTTCACATCCACCTTTGAAGTGCGCCTGATTGCTGTGGACGCGCGGGAGCGCTTCATGAACGCGCTGAAGGGCGTGTCCGAGCCGGAGAAAAAGCGCAAGATTATCGGCCGCGAATTTATTGAGGTCTTCAAGGACGAGGCGCAGAAGCTCGGCAAGCTGGATCATTTTGCGCAGGGTACGATTTATCCCGATGTCATCGAAAGCGGCGCGACCAAGGGCAGTAATGTCATTAAGAGCCACCACAATGTGGGCGGTCTGCCCAAGGAGCTGGGCTTCACCAGCCTAATTGAGCCACTGCGGATGCTGTTTAAGGACGAGGTGCGTAAATTGGGCATTGCGCTTGGTCTGCCCGAATCGCTCGTCTGGCGGCAGCCCTTCCCCGGCCCCGGTCTTGCCATCCGCGTGATGGGCGATTTGACGGAGGAGAAGCTTGAAATCGTTCGGGAGAGCGATGCCATCCTGCGTGAAGAAATCGCCAATGCGGGACTTTCCAAGGACATCAGCCAGTATTTCACCGTCCTGACCGGCGTTCGTTCCGTCGGCGTGATGGGCGATGAGCGCTCGTATGACTATTCCGTCGCCATCCGCGCCGTCCGTACCGATGACTTTATGACCGCCGATTGGGTGCGCATCCCCTATGATACCATCGCCCTCATCAGCCGTAGGATTGTCAACGAAGTCCCCCATGTCAATCGTGTCCTCCTCGATGTAACCACAAAACCACCGGCATCGATTGAGTGGGAATAATTCCGAAAACTCTGAAAGCCTTGAAAACACTGGCTTTCAGGAGTACTAACCCACCTCGTGGCAACGATTTGGCAACATTATTTTGAAATTCGCAGAAAGAGCTATCTGATTTCAAACGAAGTCAGGTAGCTCTTTCTTTATTTGCTATGAGAGTTGTCAGAAACCAGATCGTTCAATTCCTGCGACGGCGTAACCTTGTGCCAGGGATGGGAGGTGTCGAATTCGGGATAGTGATAGCGCCAGCGGTCGTACTTTTCGCGGCTGATTTCACCGGATCTCAGCTTAGCAGTCTGTTCCTGCCAAGCGGCCAACATCTCGTGAAGCTGGTCGGCTTCGCGGCTCTTGCGGACGTTGACGCGCAGATGAGGCTCACCGTCGCTCTCACAGATTTCCAACCCATAGCGATCTTCGAGGGTGAACAGCGTGTGCATGAGCCCGACATATGAGTCAATGTTCGGCACATCGAGTGCTTTCGGGGACACGTCCAGCGCCTGCGCCAAAGCTGCCGTGATGTCCGCTTTCGGCGAGCGCGTGCCGCTTTCATACTGCGCCAAGCGGACGTCTGCGGATTTTTCGGGGAAGCCGAGTGCCATGCCGAGGAACTTCTGTGTCATGCCGCGCATGATGCGGAAAAAGTGGATTCGTTCGCCGATTGCCATGGTGATCAACTCCTGAAAGATTGGTTTTGTTGAAAGCATAACAGAAAAGCTTAGAAAAAGCAAGAGAAATTCAAAACAAAATCGTTTAAGAATGTGATTTGACTTAAACAGAAATGTGTAGTATAATACAAATATGTTAAACAAATAGGCTTAGCAAAAAGGAGGATATCGATGGTACAGCAATCATTCATGAGGGTTGAAGAAGTAGCACAGGTGCTTGGAATCTCCAAGTCGCATGCCTACAAAATCGTTCAGCAGCTCAACAAGGAGCTGAACGCAAAAGGCTATCTGACCATAGCCGGTCGGATAAACCGCGCGTATTTTCAAGAGAGAACATGCTACAATGCAGAAGGGACGGACGCATAATGGCAATCTACAAGGAAGAGAAAACCAACACGTGGCGCGTGATTTATCGTTACACGGATTGGACAGGCGAACGCAAACAATCCCAGAAGCGAGGCTTCAAGACGAAGCGCGAGGCGCAGGCGTGGGAGCGCGAGCAGCTCAACAAAGTGAATAACGATTTGGAAATGACCTTCGCGAGCTTTATCGAGCAGTACACGGCGGGCATGAAAACACGCACCAAGGAAAACACGTGGGTGACGAAGGAGCACATCATACGCAGTAAACTCCTGCCTTATTTCGGCAAACTGAAAATGTGCAATATTACGGCGCAGCAGATCATCACCTGGCAAAATGAGCTGATGAATCACGTTGGCGAGAATGGCGAAAAGTATTCGCCGGTGTATCTGCGCACCGTGAATAGCCAACTCAGCGCGATTTTCAACCACGCGGTTCGCTACTACAATCTGCGGGAGAATCCATGCAAGAAGGCTGGCTGCATGGGCAAAAAGAAAAATCGCGAGATGCTGTTTTGGACGAAAGAGGAGTACCAGAAGTTTGCCGAAGCGATTATGGATAAGCCGATGGCCTACTACGCCTTTGAAATGCTGTATTGGTGCGGTTTGCGCGAGGGAGAGCTGCTTGCATTGACGCCTTCAGATTTCGACTTCGAGAAGGGAACGGTGTCTGTCTCAAAATCGTATCAGCGACTGAAAGGGGAGGACGTGATCACCACGCCGAAAACCGAAAAGAGCAATCGTGTGATTCAAATGCCGAGGTTCCTCACGGAAGAAATGCAGGATTATCTGAAGCAACTTTACGGCATTGCGCCGGATGATCGAATATTTCCGGTGACACGAAGCTTTCTTCATCGCGAGATGGATCGCGGCTCGAAGGCGGCTGGCGTCAAGCGCATTCGCATCCACGATATTCGACATAGCCACGTGTCGTTGCTGATTGATATGGGTTTCTCGGCTACGGCGATTGCTGACCGAGTCGGCCATGAGAGCATCGACATCACGTACAACTACGCGCATTTGTTTCCGTCAAAGCAGACGGAAATCGCTGATCAACTGGATTTGACGAGGAGGTAACATCATGTCGCAGAAAGTTCGAGACGAGCATAACCGTTGGCGCAGCAAGAACGTCACGTTCCGCATGTCGCCGGAAGAAAATCAGCAGTTGGAGACGCTCGTCAAGCTGTCTGGACTGACGAAGCAGGATTACATCACCAAACGATTGCTGTGCAAGGACGTGGTTGTGCAGGGCAATCCGCGAGTGTATAAGGCGCTGAAGGAACAGCTGGCAGAGGTACTGATTGAACTCAAACGGATCAAAAACGGTGAAAAAGTGGATGATGAGTTGCTGGATGTCATTCGGATGATTGCGGTGATGATGGAGGGCATGGGGGCGGAAAAGTAACGACCTAAAAATTGTTGAAACTTGCAACAAGCTTATTTCCAAGCAACAGGAGGCAGCATTGCACTGCCTCCTGTTGCTTTTGCTGCACATTTTTCCAGCCAGCATTAGCAAGTCGGTTCAAAACTACGCCTTTTATGGGGTTTCAAAATTCTAAAATGTCATAAAAGCCAGACATTCGTTCTCTTGATTTTTCACTCCACCTTCCTGCCGCCATCCAAATGCGTGAAGGTATCGCACAACGCATCAAGGTCTTCGGGATAGTGACTGGTTAGGAGCATGGTCACGCCCTGCGCTTTCAGAGCAAGCAACAGTTGCCGCACATGGGCAACGCCGTCACGGTCAAGCCCATTGAAAGGTTCATCAAGGATGAGCAGCTTCGGATGCTCCATCAGTGCCTGCGCAATACCGAGGCGCTGACGCATGCCAAGGGAGTATTTCGACACCTTCTTGTGCTGTTGCTCAAGAAGGCCGACCTGCTCAAGCGCGTCGTGAATCATGCTCTCCTTTTCGGCATGGCTGTATTTGCGGATGTTCAGCAGAAGCATCAGGTTTTCGTACCCACTGAAGCGCGGCAGAAAAAGCGGCGTATCCAGCAGCAGTCCCATGTTCGGCGGAAATGCACAGTCTTTCCCCAATAGTTTGCCGTCGACGCAGACAGTGCCAGATGTCGGACGGCTATAGCCGCAGATGCATCGCAGAAGCACAGACTTACCGCTGCCATTTCTGCCGACAATGCCATGAATTTGCCCGGATGCAAAGGTGCAGCTGACATCCTGCAATGCTGTCTGCGTCCGATATTCCTTGGTCAGATGATTCATAACGATTTCCATAGGTGTCCTTCCTTACTCATTCATGCGGTCGAATGGTGATGTCAGCTGGCAGAAAACAAGACCAATGATGAAAATCATCAGCAAACAAGCCGCCATTCCGCCAACGGCAACTGCCGGCATTACGCCTGTACTTCCCTCGACAGACAATCGTCTTGCCATGCCGAAATGAATTGGATTGTACAAGCTTGTTTTGTCGATATTCGAGCAGGTAAACGCGCCCAACAGGGATGGCAGCAGGAAGGCACCGTAATACCACGTCATTTTCCGCGTGATGAGGAAAACAACGGCCGCCATCAGCACAATCAGCGCATCGTAGAGCATAAACAGAACTGGCGCAAGGCACGGCTGCACCATGGTTTGCACAGTGAATCCGTCTGCATCCTCAATCCAAACCGCCCAACCTGTGTGACCTGTGCAAACGGCGAACAGCAACACACAGGCAACTTGCACCGCAGCAGTAAGAAACGTTGTCAGCAGAACACGCCGCATGATAGCCGTATACCACTGCAGTGGGCGGCGGTACCGATAGCCAGTCATCGCCTGAAGAAAAAATACATTTTGTGATAATACAACACACGCCGCAAGTCCTGACGGGATGAACACCATCATCCAAGAGATGATTTCATGCACGTCGACTTCCTCCGACCACATGCAGCCGCCAAAGGCGTTCAGCATTGCATCACCCAGCGTGTTTGTCGGCTGAAGATTCGCCATTTCGCCCCATGCGAACAGCACAGAAAAAAGGACAATCAGCAGGATGAGCGGCATTGGCAGCGCTGCACGAATCTTCATCTGCCGAGCAATTCGTTTGACCATGCTCACGCCTCCTTCATCCGTCTGACAAATCCGCCGGCACAGCTGACTGCAATGACAGCAGACACAACAAACCACACAAACAGCCTGAGCACAATTAGCCAGACTGAACCCGTGAAACGGGTTGATGGCGCTTGCAGTACCATCGGACTCCATTCGCTGTGATGAATGATACGGCTGAAGCACCAGGAAGCCATGTAATGCAGCAAAAATGTGCCGCCAATGACCAGACCTGCGTTGTTTGTAAAGCATGCAATGGAGAAACCGAACAGACTCCAAACCGCTGCGCTCACGCAAAGGCAGAGCAGACTGAACGCCAGAAAAGGCAAGCCTTCATACTGATTCACCCATGCATCAAAGGTACAGCCTGACAATTCGCGCCATGAAGTAACCACGTTCTCGTGCCAAGGGCAGGCAAATCCGGCAAACACAGCATACGCAAGGAATCCCAGTGCTGCCGCCAGCATCGCTGCGCAAGCAGAAAGTATCATTCGTCGACGCATGTAGCCCCACATACCAGTTCGATGAAGCATCATCAGGTGATGGCGGCGCTTTTGATCCTCCGCAAGAAACGTTGCCGCCGGGAGGACTGCGATAAACGGCAGCAATAGTTTCGCCAAGCCATATTGCAGCGGCATCAGCATAAAATAAAGAAAGTCACCAGACGCAAAATACCCAAGCGGATCCTCCCAGAAAACAAACGTGTCCATGTGCGGATACAGCATCGAAAACAAGCCGAGAAACACAGCAAACCAGAAGCCTGGATTCTTCCAAACCCGATCCATTTCGCGCATGATCGTCCTCCGCTCAGCTGGCCACATCACCTGTCAGTGCGTCCACCACATACGAATAGCGAACTACCTCCGGCAGATAGTGGTGAATTTCTTCCGGTGTCAACGCGTCGGCATTTTCAAGGTTGACTGTCAGTACAAAATTGACCTGCCAGCCTGGACGGAGGATGCCGTTGCTGGCGTAATAACACGCTTGAATACTGTCAGTGCTGAGCGTGAAGGACGGCTGATATGCTTCGAAGAAACCCGCATAATCAAACCCGGATGCATTCTGATTTTCCAGGCTGTCAAATGCTGGCTGCCATGTGTTCAGCGCCTTCTGCATCGCGGTGTCAACAGCTGACTTCCAATCAACCAATGCAGATTCGATCTTGCGTTCTTTTGTGATTTCATACGAGCAACCAATTTCAACATACGCGACCTGTTCCTGCTGAAGCACCGCAAGTGCAAACATGGGTACATCCGAATCACTGAAATTACCGAACAGCGTTGGCAAAATGGGATAACCGTTCACTTCGGCGGCAAGCACCACCAGCACATCATCCTGTGTGAAAATTGAAGCGCCGTTTCCGCTGTGCATCCGGCTTTCGTAGGTCGTCCAATCAGGCAGAAGCCCCATGACGCTTTCATTGGATTCCTGATAAACGGTGCTCAGCTTCGCGCACAGATACGGCTCTGCATAACAGGAAAAGCCTGCTGCATTGAGTCCTTCGGCAAACTGCTCCGTCATTGCCTGCTCAGTCTCAGTCAGTGCACACTCCTCCGAAACAAACGTGGGCACAGAAATGGTGACATCCGCCTTGAAATCAAGAAGCGCGCTGTTGTCAACACTTGCTGTCAACGTCAGTTGGCCGATGGTCTTGTACATCTTGTCGCGTTTATCTCATGATAAATTTGCAAGACGTGATTCCAATTCGTGGGATCAACATTCATCATGTCTTGTCGTAGCAAAACTTTGCAATGAAGACATTCTTGAAAAGGCCACTGAAGGACGGAAAGCAAGTATTTCGTGTGACATATCCACTGCATTGATATCAAGAGCTACGAGCACAATGGTTGCTTAACGATGAAACCCTCTGCCTGTACGGAGCACTTAAGCTTCAACCGGGCAGAGGGCTATTTTTGTTTTGGAGTGATTCACGAGAGGCAATACGTTCGCGTGACTCCTTACAACCGCATCGCTTGCGATGCATTAATGGGGATTGGGGAGTCTTCCCCAACAAGCAAAATGTCAAAAGTAAAACGTTGACCCTGCTTGCCACATCAAAATTCTCAAATTTGAGATGACCCATGCAAACGTGTTTGTTTGGTGCTGACCAAACCAAACTCTTGTTATTGCATCG
>CAVJHY010000102.1:0-7845 GCA_963649405.1 bacterium | reverse complement strand
ATGATATTCAGAATGCCCGTGGCTACGCCTGTCATTCCGGCCATGATCGCACCATATACCGTCATGGTTAGACCGTCTGTGCGGCTAGCGTGAATGGCTTCCTGATGATCCAACACATCAGCCAGCAGCGCCATACTGAGATACATCGCCGGCGTGGAGCCTAAGGCTTTGATTACGAAAGAAGCAAATACGATTGTTTGATTAGCCGGAGCAGCCAGACCCAGCAAACCGCCTAACACTGCAAGGCAAGCACCGCCCAAAATGGCCTTACCCTTGCCGATTTTGTTGGACAGAGGCAGAGCAATCACCATGCCAAGCGCCGTGGGGACAGCGCCGATGATTGCCAAAAAGCCTGAAATGCTGCCTCCGTTGGCAATGGTGTAGTTGCCATTGGCATCCGTGAACATGGCTTGACAGAAGTATAATTGAGAAACATTTTTAATCATGCCGCCTAATTGATAGCAGAAGAAAAACACCATCATGATGACCCAGAATTTATCGCCGAAACAAATCTTCATCTGCTGTTTGAGAGGCAGGGACTTCCTAATGTTCAATTCGCCGCCCTGACCCATGCTTTCTTCAGTGACGCGCTCGCGGGTAAACATGAATTCGATCAGTGCGCCAATGACTGTAACAGCAATCAGCACAATTACGAACACTTTCCAATGCTGATAAGAGGCTTCCACATCGTAAATGGCGGAGCCGTTGGCATCTACATAGTACTGCACCGCGCCCGCATCGTTCAACACGGGCGTTCCGTTGCCGCTCATATCATACACAAACAGCAGCGACAGAAAGAACGGCATAATCATCGTAGACAGCCCCATCGCCGCCAGTGTCGTGGCATTGGAAAGGGTTGCTAAGAGAGAGCGGTCTTTTGAATTTCGGGTAGACAGATTCACCAGTGCCGCGTGGGGTGTGTAGTACATGGGATAGGCGATGGCAAACCATAGGTTATATCCAATCGCGATGCACACAAGCGCCAGAGATTGACCAGCGGTATTGATGGTGTCCGTCGCCAAAGGGGAAATGACGAACAGAATCAGCAGCGCAAGGAAAGAAAGCGGTACGGAAATGAGCAGCAGGGGACGGGCTTTTCCCGACCGAAAGGAGCTTTTATTCATTAACCGCCCCACGATGATATTGCCCAATACCACGAAGAGCACGGACACAACCGGCAGCCATTTGAAAAATTCGCTGGCCCATGAATTGATGTTCAGCACATCCGTCATGTATTTATTGAAATAATTGGCCAGCACAGAATTTGCCACAAGCGCCAAGGTAGGACCGATAAGATAGCCCATCGCGCCCTCCGGAATGAGCGTCACATTTGATTTTTTAATCAGACTGGGCAGACGGTCAAAGATGCTTTTTTTCACGGAAGCCATAGTCAATCAATCCTTTCCAGCGGAAAGCCGCCATATTTTTCCTCGGCAGCCAGCTAACAGGAGCAATTTATTTATCTTTGTATATAATAGAATAATTCTTGCAAGAAAGATGAATCATGTCTGCGTACTGCTTTGAAGCTCAAAAGAGTAGAAGTTCAAGGCTCCCCGACCCATATACCGGAAATACAGCGGTCGCACACCGGGCTCAATGTGCATAGCCGCCGTTTCATTAGCAAACAGACCGGCATTGCGGGCGGGAATGGTGGCGCAGAGCCGCGTGAAGGCAGGATCGTCAGATACCTCTAAATAGCCGTCGCATTTTCCGGCAAAGCAGACGCGGATACTGTCAATATGCTTGATGTCAAAATACTTAAAGCCAGCCACAGAGCCTTCCTGCATATTGGCGATATATTGGATGGCACTATGATCGCCGTCCTTTTTGTCCTGAGTAAAATATGGATGCAGCTTTTTATTGAATTTTTGGTCATACCGGCTAACACCATGCTTGCTCCACAGGTTGCAGGCAATCCGAGCCGGATATTCACCCAAGCCTTTTAATGGCTTGCCGTTGAGACCGCAGGATGTGACCTCTGCCTGAAAAAAGCCGCCATCAGGCTTCCGCTTCAGCTTTTCCGCGCACGCCTGACGGGAATAAGAATGCTGGTTGGTCTGCCGGTGGTAAAAAATATACCAATCCCCATTCAGTTCCACCATGCCGCCATGCGTATTGCCCAAATAGTTGGCAGCATCTTTTTCGTTGGTACAGCCATCAATATATAAATCGCCCAAATCTACAAGCGTTCCGCCAAAGCGGAAACCTCCGTCCGGCTTCTCGCTGACAGCATAGCACAATTCGTGGTTATTGGCAGAGGAATACACGAAAACATATTTCCCGTCGATTTTACGAATGGAGGACGCTTCAAAAAACTCATGCCCCACAAATTCCTTGGGCGGATTGTTGCCCCTGCGGGGAAAGAGCAGTTTAGGCTCTTGTTTGATGGTCACCATGTCCTGCTCCAGCCCAATCACCACGCCACCGCTGTTTTTCAGGTTGTGGAAACGGCTGATGATGGGCAGAACCTTGGTGGCAAAGCCGGAGTAGAGCCACACTTGACCGTCATCATCGGTCAGTACGCCCGGATCGAAAGGAAACTCATCACCCTTGCGGCTGCCGAAATTCGTGCCATCTTTGTAATGCACATGACCTAAGAATTGATAGTGGCCATCCGGCGTGTCGCAAACCGCGACACCGATCATGCCCATAAAATCAAAGGCATAGTACAGGTAATATCGCCCGTCCGGTCCTTTTGTCACATCGGGGGCGAACAGCAAACGCAGTCCCGTGATGTTTTTGGGATCCTGCTTCTTGCTGAAAATCACATCCGAACACCGCCAATCGCTTAAATTATTCAGCGGTGCGGACCAGCATACATAATCGTTGACACAGAAAATCGGGGCATTAAAACGGTCATGAGAACCGTATACATATACTCGATCTCCGAATACATACGGCTCACCGTCGGGTATATATTCCCAGCTCGGTAAATAAGGATTAAAAACTTGCACGCAATCTGCACTCCCTTCCTTTTCCCGTTTTTACCATAGCATAAAAAGGATGGAAGTAAGCGGAAATGGCAGGGATTGCAGAAATTATGGCATAAACTGTACCTTTATTGTTGCTTGGGGATAGGAATCAGGGATGTCAGAGTAAACCAATCATCATCTTGGGTCAGTGTCAGGCTGCCTTCATATTTTTCCACAGCCCGTCGAATGCTTTTGATTCCATAGCCGTGGAATTGTTTATCGTCCTTGCTGGTTACAATGACACCGTTTTTCATCGGTATTGTTTCTTGGCAGTAATTCTGAATTTGGATGAGCAGAAACTGGTTTTGCGTGCGCACCGTGACTTTAATCAGCCGCAGGTCTTTTTCTTCGATTCGCTGTTCATATTCAATCGCATTGTCGATGGCATTGCCAAAGATGGAACATAAATCCATTGCGTCCAGAAAGCCTGCGTCATGCGCATCGGCAAAAACAGTCATGGTGATTTCGTGATCCAGACAAAAGAGATTTTTTGCGGTCAGCAGCGTATCCAGCACAGCGTTTCCCGTGTTGGCTTCCGCTTCATGGGTGGAAATCACCTGAGCCAGCTCATCTATGTATGCTTCCCGTTTTTCCATGTTTTCTTCGCCGCGGATATAGGCGATTTGGTGCTTCAAATCGTGATAGACCCTATGCATGGCTTCGTTGTTGGCCTCCGCCGTCTGAAACTGCTCATATTGCCGGTTAAGCAAATTGTCCATCGCGTTCAGCTCCAGCCGATTGCGCATGGCTTGCCGCTGCGCATCCAAGATATACAGGAGCAAAAGTCCGGCGAAGTCTGTCATGGTGCGAATGAACAGAACCCCTGCGCCGGTCAGCTGCGAAACGGTTGAGTTTGGAAAAATATAGCGAAAATTGCCGATGCTGAACATAAGCAGCGTAATCAGCACGACACCGGCAGCATCCCCACAGGTGATATGCAGGGTATTGTCCAGCAGCGATAGGCGCTTGTTCAGCAGCCACAAAGACACGAACACCACCAAATAGACGGCGCTCATGGCATAGAAAAATTCTAAATAGCTGAGATGTCGCACTTCATAGATGATATAGCAATTTATCTGCCACTCCAGCGATGCGGAAAACTCCGCCAGCATAAATGCGTGCGTCCAAAGGTACATCGCCTTCCAAATGCTGGCCTTGCAGCACAGCCAGATCATCAGAAGCATTTCCAGCATACAGGCGCTCATGAGCAGCACCCAGAGAAAGCCGTTCATTACTTCATTAAAACAATTAGTGACCAGCAGCAGCACGGCAAAGCCTGCATATGTTCCATAAAGCCTCCAGCCGGTGATGCGCTTGGAGCGCGGCAGGATAAACATCATACAGGCGAGCCATTCCGCGATTGCCGTGTGAATTCGAGGAAAATTATCGAATAATTCGGGGCGGATGTACTCAGTTGCGATTCCCGATGTCCCTAATATCCCTAAAATTTCAGTTGACATTAGCTTTGCGTCTCTCCCCAAAATTTCGTCAGTGTTTCCATAAACGCTTTATAACGGGGGCGGCTGATGACCAATTCCTCACCATTGACATACAGCGTGCTGCCGTCCACCCGCTCCACATGATTTAAGCTCACTAAATAACAGTTATTGCACCGAAAAAAGCCATATTTTTCCAGCACCGCTTCCATGTTTTTCATTGTGTCCCGCATTCGATATTCACCTTGGTCGGTTTTGATAATCAGAAAATGGGCTTCTGTTTCTACATAATAAATGTGGTTTACATCAATGCGGGTCAGTCCCAAATCAGTGGGCAGTGTCAAATAGTGCTGCTGCCTTGTGGAAACCAGCTTATCAACACGCTGCAGCAGCTGCTTTAGCATCATATAATTGATGGGCTTCAAGATAAAGTCGAAAGCCTGTACAGAATAGCCTTTAATGGCATAATTGGCCAAATTGGTCACAAATACCAGATACACATTTTTATCTAACTGCCGAATTTTTTCGGCGGTTTCCAAGCCGTTCAAACGCTTCATTTGAATATCCAGAAGAATTAAATCATAATCCGCCCGAAAATTTTCTAAAATCTCATCTCCGTCTGAAAATACGGACAGCTTAAACCGTGTGGAGTCCTCTTCATAAAACTTTCCGATATAAGCAGTCAACTGCTGCTGAACAGTCGCATCGTCTTCCACGATGGCAATACGCATTTCAAGTCACTCCTCCTTGATTGGAATGGGTGTCTATATTATAATAGTATGGTAGAGGTTTCCCCAGATTTTGTCAAGCAGAATATGCCAAAAAATCGACAGGATAATCCATGCAGCCCGCAAAGAGGAAAATTACGGGTATGATAACGGCATAACTTGGATGGTCAATCATCTGTACAAAAAGACCTTCCAATCTATTCATCACCATGAGAGGAGAAACAACCATGAAACGAAACCCCGTATCCCTCTGGCATCGCGTTCTGCCTATCATGCTCTGCTGCATTCTGGCACTGAGTGTGATTGCACCGGCCGGCGCCACAACATCAACTGTTACTTATCACTCCACTTACAGCAGTCTGGAAGAAGTACGCGCTGCTTCCGCTGAAATCAACCAACAGATTGGCGAAGAAAGCGTTGTGCTGATGAAAAATCAGAACAACACCCTGCCCCTTCAGGATGTACGCTTCATCAGCGTATTCGGCAAGGCCGCCGAAAACCCCTTCTATGCGGGCGGCGGCTCCGGCACTGCGGCTGGCTACTATCCCGATGATATGTACACCAGCATCTATGATTCTCTGGAAGCAGCCGGATACAGTGTAAACCCCTCCCTCCGTGCTTTCTATGAAAAGCAGGTGGACGCGGGTGAGCTGGAAGGCGAGTCCTTCAGCTATCAGGTGGTAAACGGCGAAGTGACCTTCTCCGGCAACCGCGCCAAGATCAGCGACACAGACCCTGCCAATTTCACCGGCGCTGTGCTGGACTCCTATTCCCGCTATAGCGATGCCGCAATCGTCGTGCTGGGTCGCACAGGCTCCGAAGGCGGCGACAAGGACATGGGACGCACGAAAGAGAGCTTCATTGCCGAAGAGCTGAACAAGGCCGGCGCTGATGTGGATCAGGAAGCCCTGAAAGCCGCTCTTGAAAACGAGCTGGATACCAATCCTGCTTTTGAAGCTGCTGCCCTGCGCCACGGTCTGCAGTTGACTTGGGAGGAAGAGCAGCTCATCAAGCATGTGACCGCCAATTTTGACAAGGTTATCGTGATTCTGAACTCTCCCGAACAGATTGAATTAAGCTGGGTAGAAGATGATTCTCTGGGCAATATCGATGCCTGCATGTGGGTAGGTCATCCCGGCATCAACGGTTTCATCGCCATCGGCGAAGTGCTGAACGGCACCGTGAACCCCTCCGGCCGCTTGGTAGACATCTGGCAGGCGGACATGACGAAGGATCCCACCTATAAGAATGTGATGGAAAATCTCCAGACCGAAAACGGCACGACAGACTATGTCTACACCGATGAAACCGGCACGGATCATCTGATTCACGCGGTGGAATACGAAGAAGGCATTTACTACGGCTACCGCTACTATGAGACCGCTGCCGTGGAAGGCTTCATCAACTATGACGAAGCTGTAGTTTATCCCTTCGGCTTTGGTCTTAGCTTCACTGAATTTACCAAGACTTTGGACAGCGTAGAAAAGAAAGCGGATGAAAGCGGCAACGCTTACTACGACATTCAGGTGACCGTCACCAATACCGGCGCTGCGGCCGGCAAAGAAGTGGTTCAAATCTACTATACTGCGCCTTACATCAAGGGCGGCATTGAAAAGGCTCATGTCGTGCTGGGCGCGTTTGACAAGACTGCTCTGCTCCAGCCCGGACAAAGCGAAACCCTGAGCCTGACCCTGTACGAGCAGGATATGGCCTCCTATGACTATAACGATGCCAACGGCAACGGTCACACCGGCTATGAGCTGGACGGCGGTGAATATGCCATTAAGCTGATGGACAATTCCCATGATGTGATTGATCAGGCTGCGGTGACCATCGAAGCTCAGAACTTTGATACTGACCGCACCACCGGCAGCACCGTGGAAAACCTGTTCTCCAGCAAGACCGATGCAACCTATAACTCCCTGTACATCAAGTATGACGAAAACGGCAATGCTCTGTATGACGGCAAGGGCGGTCTGAACCACGACATGGTCGTCATGAGCCGCGCCGACTTCGCAGGCACCTTCCCCACCACGCCCGTTGTCACCGTGGGTGTGGACGGCAAGGTAGGCTCCGAAGGCACGGTGATCAAGAATATTGATGAAGAAACCTATGAGGATCTCTCGTTCCCCTTCACCGCAGGCTCCACCGAGGATGAAGCAGACTATCCTTGGTACGATTACCTGATGGAATTCTACAACAGCGAAAACGGCGATGGACAGACATGGACGCAGGGCAAGCTGGCTGACCCCGTCATCAACCTGTCTGACATGACCGGCAAAGACTGGGATGATCCCGCTTGGATTGACTTCCTGAACCAGCTCTCCTATGAACAGCTCTCTAATTTCCTGCGTTACTCCGGCTACTGGAGCATCTCCCTGTCTGACGAGCTGGCTCGCCGCAAGAACCAGAGCTTGGAAAGCAATGGCGTTGAACTGGTAGACGGTGAGACCCTTGGCGTTCCCTTCACCGAACAGGCGGACGGTCCTGTTGCGCTCAAGCGTCAGAACACCGGCAGCGGCACATTCGAGGATGTCGGTCTGCAGTGGACCTCTACCATGAATATTGCCGCCACATGGAACACCGACTTGGCTGAGATTCGCGGCGTGATGGTGGGCGAAGAAGCCTTAGCGCTCGAATTGGACGGCTGGTACGGCGTGGCCATGAACATTCACCGCAGTCCGTGGGGCGGCCGCAACTTTGAATACT
>CAVJHY010000101.1:0-8088 GCA_963649405.1 bacterium | reverse complement strand
TCCCGATCTTCGCACACACTATTATACCGCTCCGAGGGGAAAAATGCAAGTGTCATCCGGTCTGATTCATAAACAGCTTACGCACACTTTTATTCAAGAAGTTCCTTCAATTTGACATTATCACCGATTCGTTTCCACGATGAATTTCCGTTAAAAGAGCTTCCATTCAGGAATTGACCAGCCCCGCTTTGAGAATCAAACGGGATATCCTCTTGCAGAATACGATTGATTAGCTTTCCTTCATGCTCATACTGTACACGCAATGTTTTCACTCGGTTTGCTCCCTGAAATGCGTTCAGAACATCAATGGATACTTTTGAGCCAGCCTTTAATATCGTTTTTCTTTTTCCCTTATGCCCTTGGTGAATAAGAATAACAGCCTGTCCATCTGTATCCCGTGCATGATTTTTGAAACAAAACAGGGCTTCATTAGGAACTGGCGGATTAAGTATCGGCAGCACAAACAATGAATTGCCGAAGATGCTGATATAAGACAGAATATCTTTTATATACGCATTGCATGTATGAATAGCACCGCTTCCCAGATGGTAGTGCCCACTTCTGTAGGCGGCGTTGCAATTTGCTTTGGCAGGCGAAGTCGTGGCACAATGTGGATAATTTGCATGAATAAATTCGCACATTGCATTTTCAATGAATAGCAGCTCATTGCTACTGATGGTCGTTTCTTTGCAGGCAAAAGCCACCAGTGTATGCCACGCAGAATCAATCGTGCCCGAATGGGTATTGATGACACGCTTCCCAATCGTGTCCAAACCGCTTTCTCCAACATAGACAGTATCATTTCCAATAAGAAGAAAATAAATGCCCGGCTTGTTAAGATCCTCAGCGTACTGATTCATGTCAGCACGACGGACACGAATTGCTGTAAAGCTGGAATTTGGACTGCTCATCGTCATCGGTCCATTAAATGCTCCATCTGCCAAGTAAATGCTGAGTCTATTCACAAGCTGTGCCTCCTCGCCGTTTGACTTACTCTATGTCAAATGCTCAATTAAATTCAGCCGTTTGGTATGCCCAAATGGTTATTGCTTATTTGTGCAAAATGCGCTTTTATGGTATAATTATTTTTCAAACTAATCATTTCTCGCATCCCGCCCCTTTCCTTTCAAAAATATTATAGCATGGTTGTATCGTTTGGTCAATTAGCTTGCTGCAATTGCCAACAAAAGCCAGAAAAGATATGTGAATATACTTCCTCGGCATTGCTCTGCTTGAAGAAATAGCCGTGGCGCTTGCACCATTTTCGGTAACGCTCAGAAAATGCGTTGTAGCTCTGCTTCCGCACACAGTCCACATGCCAGAAGGTATGTGCAAAGTCAACCCATTTCTGCGTTCCATCGCTTCGTACAGGACTGTCAAAGCACTTGCGGATGCCCGGGAAGGATTGCTCCAAAAGAGCAATCAGGTTATTGGAGCACGCAGTCCGCTGCTTGGAAGCAAGCTGAAACTGGCGGTTCAATGTTTTCAGATCATAACGAATCGTATCCATAGGGGTATAGTCTCGCAGATCTGTCCAGTTGTCAAGAGCATAACGGGCGATTTTCACAGCATCGGCCTTGTCCGTTTTCACACGGCGCAGAGAATTGGCACCGTATTCCTTAATGAGCAGCGGATTTACTGCACTGACATAGAGACCGGCTTCATGCAATGCTTTCGCAACGGGCTCATAGTAGCGCCCTGTGTGTTCCAGCACAACGCGAGTTTCGCCGTCAAGCGCTTTCAACTGCTCAGCGAGAGAAGCCAAGCCTTCCGTGCTGTGGGTAACATCGAACGGCAACCGAACAACCTCACCAAAGGGACGGAGCACCGCAACCGTGCTCTTTCTGCTGGAAACATCAATACCTGCTGCGTTCATAGAATCACTCCTGTTTGAAATTTGCAATGGACAAAGCCATCTTACCCATTGCCGATTCTATCTGTTTGCTGACGCGAACGCACTGGCTCTACCTGCACAAATCGAACACTGCGAATAGGAGGGATGGCTGACTGACTTTCTGACGGACGTATTAGCCCTTGGAGAAAAAGGTCAGACCATTACCCCACTATTCTAACAGTTTAGGCAACGAGATGTCCCATGCCTATGGCTGGCTGCCATAAATCAAGGGGCAAATATATAGTGACAGGAGAAAATGGTAAAATAACTGCAATAAACACTATTTATTACGCCGCTTTACGATTCGAAAACTTCTTCGACAGTCAAATTTTTTTCTATCAATTCTTCATAATAAGCAGCCATTTATTTGCCGCTGCCATTCCTTTCCTCCTCCGGAAATTTTTCAGGGATCAGGTAGCTATAATACGCCGTTTTTCCGGCAAGAACATCGTCATAAAAGCCCTGTTTCCAGTCGATAAAGTCGATGGAGGCTTGCAGTTCTTTTATCGAGGCCGTCAATGCGTTTCGTTTTGCCTCCAATATTCGCTTCCGTTCAGGAATGGAAGCCTCTCCTTGCAGGCAGAGTACCAGATATTCCTTCATCTCGGCGAGGCTCATGCCGCATTTTTTCAGGCAGCCGAGGCTTTGAATCCATTGGATATCGTGGTCATTAAAAATGCGGTAGTTATGGTTGTCGCGCTTGACATTCGGAATCAGCCCCTCACGGCAATAAAATTTGAGATTTTCATAGGTCATGTTCGTCATTTGGCAGGTTTCCTTCATCGAATACATAAAAATACCTCTTTCTTCTGAAAAATACCCACATAAATTCGACGGGCGTATAGTGCCGCGCTTCACCCATCGTGCATCTGCGTCACTCTGTCACAAAATTTTGTACAGAGCCAAAAAAGTACTTGACCGGTAGTAACTACCGTCTGTTATCATCATACTGCATGGGGCAGAGAATGTCAATGTGCAAACAAAAGAAAGGGGTTTTGATATGAAAAAATTTCTTGCCTTGATGATTGCGTTCCTGTTTGCCTTCAATCTGGCCATCGCCGAGGGCAATGGCGCGGCGGCAGACGAAAAGAAAATTTTGGTCGTTTATTTTTCCGCGACCGGCAGCACGGAGCGGGTGGCGCAGACCATCGCAGAAACGGTCGGCGGGGATGTGTTCGCCTTAGTGCCGAGCGAGCCGTACACGGACGAGGATTTGGATTGGACGGCGGACGGCAGCCGTGTGAACCTTGAACACGATGATGAATCCCTGCGGACAATCGAATTAGTCAGCAC
Organism: bacterium; assembly: GCA_963649405.1. Taxonomy (GTDB): domain Bacteria; phylum Bacillota; class Clostridia; order Christensenellales; family Aristaeellaceae; genus CAVDRM01. Next base: position 4,901 of record CAVJHY010000101.1, on the reverse strand, counting down.
TGCCGCTGAAGGCTGGGACGAATACGACACCGTGTTCATCGGCTATCCGATTTGGTGGGGCATCGCCGCATGGCCTTTCAACGGCTTTGTGACCGCCAACGATTTTTCCGGCAAGACTGTCATTCCGTTCTGTACCTCGGCCAGCTCCGGCCTTGGGCAAAGCGCGGCGCTGCTAGAAGCGATGACCGAAACGGGTACTTGGCGGGAGGGACACCGCTTCAGCAGCTATGCAGATGCGGACGAAGTGAACGAATGGCTTAAAGGCTTGGCTTATTAAAAAGGAGGAAACATTATGGAATACATTACCCTGAGCAACGGGGTCAAAATGCCGCAGCTTGGCTACGGCGTGTATCAGGTCACGCAGGACGAGTGCGAGCGCTGCGTGCTGGAGGCGCTTTCTGTCGGCTATCGCAGTTTGGACACGGCGCAGAGCTACTTTAACGAGGAACAGGTCGGCGCGGCCATTGAAAAATCCGGCATTGACCGCAAGGAAATTTTCCTCACCTCCAAGGTGTGGATTGAACATTTCGGCTATGAGGAATGTAAAAAATCGGTGCTGGAATCGATGGAAAAGCTCCGCACGGATTATCTTGATTTGATGCTGCTGCACCAGCCCTTCGGCGATACGTACGGCGCATGGCGGGCGCTGGAGGAGCTGTATGCGTCAGGCAGACTCCATGCCATCGGCATTTCCAATCACTATGTTGACCGCATGGTGGAGTTTGCGAATTTCGTTCAGGTCAAGCCGATGGTCAATCAAATGGAGGTGCATCCCTTCTGTCAACAAAAAGAGTTGAAGGAATGGGCGGACAAATATGACATCCGCTTGGAGGCGTGGGCTCCCTTCGGCGAGGGGCGCAACGGCCTGTTTGAAAACGAAATTCTGACCGAAATCGGCAGAAAATACGGAAAAACCGCCGCTCAGGTCATGCTTCGCTGGCATATCCAAAGGGGCGTTATCGTCATTCCGAAATCAACGCATAAGGAGCGCATGGCGGAAAACTTCAATATTTTTGATTTTTCTCTGTCTGCGGAGGATATGGCCGCCATTGCCGCGATGGATACGAAGAAGAGCGCTTTTTTTTCACATCAAGACCCTGCGATGGTCGAGTGGTTTGTCAAAATGGTGAACGAGCGCAAAGCGCAGCACGACAGCCGCAAGGAAAAGAAAAACTGGTAATTTGTGGCTTCATCTTGCATCAAAAACAGCACCGTCCCGCTTGGACGATGCTGTTTTTATTACTTTTATTTTTGTTTTATTCGGAATAACACATTCACTAACCACTATCCACTAATCACTGCTTCCCTGCGTGTTCCCCTGCTATCAGCCCCGTCGCAAAGGCAAAAAGGAGATTAAAGCCGCCACAATCGCCGTCCACATTGAGCAATTCACCTGTTAAATAAAGATTTTCGCAGATTTTGGAGGACATGGCAGCAGGGTCAACAGCGGTTGTGTCGATGCCGCCGCAAGTGATTTGGGCGTTTTCAAACGAGCGCACGCCCTTGATGTCAATGGGGTAGGCCGTCAAAAGCTCCGGCAGCTCCGTCATTTCCGCCCGTTCCAGCCGCGTTTTCAGTGCCATCGGGACAAGCCCCAATAAAAGTTCGTCCTTGGGCAGCATCCGCGCACGGCTTTCCAGCAGCGCCCGCACCGCCTGTCGATGGTCGGAAATTTGGTCGATGGGCAGCCGCCCGTAAGCACGCGGACAAAGCCCCAGCATAGGCGAAAAATCCACTTTCAGCCATGCGCGGCCGCCGCGCTGCACGATGGGGTAGGCATCCCGTGCAAGTTGCATCACGCAAATGCCGCTCACGCCGTAATCGGCAAACAGCATTTCGCCTTGCGCCGCGCAAACCGGCTTATTCCTCTCCATCAGCGTCACGATGACCGGCGCACGAAGGCCCGCCAGCCCGCGCACCATGCTTTTATCGGTCAAAAGCGGCGCAAGACCGGGAAAAAGCGGGGTCATGTAATGCCCGTTCGAGGCTGCCAGCGCATACGAGGCTTGTGTGCAGCCTAAATTGCCGCCCGCCAGCCCACCTGTCGCTAAGATGCAAGCGTCCGCCCGAAAATCCCGATGGTCGGTCGTTTTCGCGCACCACTGCCCGTTCGGAAGGCGGGTCAGCGTGTCAATTTCCGTCTCCAACTGCACATCCACGCGCTGCTCCCGAAGTCGCGCCTTCATCACCTCCAGCACGGCGGAAGCCTGACCGCAAGCGGGGTAGACCCGCCCGTCATCCTCCTGCACGGTCATTAGACCCCAGCGCCGAAAAACACCCAGCACACGCGCCGCAGGCATATGAGAAAGCACTGCCTCGGCAAAGTCAGATTGACCGAAATATCGCGCCGTCCCCATGTTCATTAAATTGCAGCGTCCGTTGCCTGTTGCCAGCAGCTTTTTCCCTAATTTAGGAAAGCGTTCCAGCAGCGTCACCTGTGCGCCACATTCGCCCGCACGGATGGCCGCTGCCATGCCGGACGCGCCCCCGCCGATGACCATCACTCGCTTTGTGGGCATATCGTCCTATCCTTTTTATGCTTTTTCAATGTCTTCCGATGTCAAAGAGGTCAAATCTTCCTTGGTCAGCGGCTCAGTCTGCTCCGCCAGACGGTCCGCTTGCCGCGCCAGGGCGCGTTCAAACAGGTTGCGCACGCCGCGGGCATTGCCAAAGCCCTTGACATCCTTGCTGTCTTCTTCGATGCGCTTTTTCAGCGTCTCCCGCGCCGCTTCATCCTTGAGCGCATAGCCGCTCTTTTCGCAGCGCATATCAAAAATGCCCAGCATTTCATCAAGCGTATAATCGGGAAAATTCATAAACCGATTAAAGCGGGATTTCAGCCCCGGATTGGACTGCACAAACTGCTCCATCAGCTCGATGTAGCCGGCGACAATCACCACCAAATCGTCGCGCATATCCTCCATGCCCTTGAGCAAGGTGTCCACCGCCTCTTGACCGTAATCGGACGCACCGTGGCTGGTCAGGGTGTACGCCTCGTCGATGAACAGCACACCGCCCTTGGCTTTGTCCAGCACTTCTTTGGTTTTGATGGCGGTCTGCCCGACATAGCCCGCCACCAGCGCGCTGCGGTCTGTCTCAATCAAATGCCCCTTCGACAGAATGCCAAGCGAATGGTAAATTCGCGCCATCAAACGAGCAATCATCGTTTTGCCTGTGCCGGGGTTGCCCGAAAAAACCATGTGCAGCGACAGCTCCGGCACAGGCAGACCCGCCTCGCTGCGCTTGCTCATGATGGTCACATAGTTAATCAGACTGTTCACCTCATTCTTGATGAGGTCAAGCCCGATGTAGCTGTTCAGCTCTTTTTTCAGATCCTCGATGTCTTCCTTGGGTGGTGTGTCGTCCTTTTCCTCTTCCTTCTTTTCAGCGAACACTGCCTCGGCTTTCGGCTTTTCTTCGCCCTTTTCCGGCGCTGCGGACGGCTGTACGCTGCTTAATTCATTGGTCAATGCCTCTAAGGAACGGGTGTTTTCCTCCGCCATTTTGCGGATGCTGTCCAAGGACGGCATGGCGGACAGGCTCAAAAACGGATTCACCGCCTCATTCTGCGGGTGCTGTCCCCATAAATCGCCCGCCACATTCTTCAAATTCTTCTTCGTCATCTGGCTGATAATCTCGTTCTGCAACGCGATGATTTCTTCCCGTCTGTCCATGCGCACGGCCTCCAATACGATTCATTGATACTATTATATACGGAAATGACCCGCGCCGCAACTTGCGAATGATAAAAAATATGGTATAATATTTATAATAAATTTCGGAGGAATGTATGATGGAAATTCCGTGTTATGCGTTTGATTTAATGAACGAAGCGAATGCGCTCGGCGCTGTGGACAGCCGCTTTTTCACGCTTTCGGACATCGCGTTTGATTCCCGCGTGCTGCTCAAATGTATGTTCGGCTGCACGGATTGGGGCAAGGGACTGACCTGTCCGAGCCGCGCCGGAAGCCCGTCAATGGCGGAATACAAGGAGATGTTCTCGCGCTACCAGTGGGGTATCATCATCCACGCGCACGACAAGCACACCTCACAGAAACTTAGCTATACGCTGGAGAAAAAGGCGTTCAATGACGGCTATTATTTCGCTTTTTCGCTCAGTGACTGCGGCTTATGCAAAGAATGTGCGGGCTTCACAGGCGGTGAATGTCGGCACATCCGCGAGGCGCGTCCTGCCTTTCACAGCGTGGGTATTGATGTGTTCAAAACTGTGCGCAATTTAGGACTGCCCATCGGCACGCTGACCGACCCTGACCATCAGGAACAGAACTGGTACAGCGCGGTCTTTGTCGAATGAAACGCATCGTGATAGAAAAGGCCGCCCGCCGATTAAGCATTTTCGAGGGCGAGCAGCGCATCTTTTCCTGTCCCATTGCGCTGGGGTGTGTGCCTGTCGGTCATAAAACACACGAGGGCGATGGACGCACGCCGGAGGGCACATATTTCGTGTGCCTGAAAAAAGAACGCGGCAAGTACGGCGCGTCCCTTGGTCTCAGCTATCCGTCCCTTGCGGATGCCCGTGCCGCCGTCGAACGCGGCGATTTGGATGCTGCCCTCCTGCCGCTCTTTGAACGTGCCGAGCAGGAGGGCACGCGCCCGCCGTGGGGGACACCGCTGGGCGGCGAAATTTATATTCATGGCGGCGGCACGACCACCGACTGGACGGCAGGCTGTATTGCCCTCAGCGATGCCGATGCCCGCACGGTGTTTGATTGGACAGAGGAAAAGACGGAGATTTTTATCAAAGCGTAATTTTTCGTCTTTTGCAGGCAAGTATTTTTCCAAAGAAGCACATCACTTAATTTTCAACACAACACCTTCTATTTTGCTATGGCAGCACCGCACAAATGAGGCAGCGCGATAAATAGTGAATTTTGTGTCAG
>CAVJHY010000100.1:0-8097 GCA_963649405.1 bacterium | reverse complement strand
GTCTTGACGGCCAGCATTTCGGCAGCGATGCCCCGCAGCGCCTCATAGCGCTCCCTGTCATACTGATCTTTGGCGTATTGAAGCCCCGTCTGCGCAATGCTTTGAATGCGGATGGCGAAATCCAGCCAGATGTCGTTCATCGCAAAAGCTCCTTGATTTGTTCAAGGTTTTCAGCAAACGAAATGCCCTCCTGCCGCGCCTCGCCGGAAAGCCTCATGTCAATCATGTGCCGCAAAAGCGCCTTCAAGCTGTCGTAAAAGCCGTTCAAATTGTAGAGAATGCAAGGCTTGTGAAGCTGCTTTAAGGACACCTAAGACATCACCTCGGCGATTTCCTCCAGCGTCCCCGTCCCGCCCGGAAAGGCGATAAAGGCATCACCCAGCTCAATCATTTTTGCCTTGCGCTCGGTCATGTCCTTCGTGATAATCAGGCTCGTCAGCCCCTCGTGCTGATAGCCCTCATCAATAAAAAACTGCGGCTCTACGCCCGTCACTGCACCGCCGTTATCCAGCACGCTGTCGGCAATCACGCCCATGAGACCGCTTCTTGACCCGCCATACACCAACGAATTTCCGCTTGCGCCAATCCATGCGCCAAGCTCCCGCACGGCTTCGCACAGGGCAGGGTCATTGCCGAAATTCGCACCAAGATACACCACAATATTCATACATTCAACCTCCTACAAGGCATTCTTCGGGCAATTTTTCACGCATTCCATGCAGAAAATGCACTCCGTGCCGTTCGCACGCTTCCTTGAATTATCCATGACATCGACATTCATGGGGCAGATTTTCTTGCATTTTCCGCAGGATATGCACTTAGTTTTATCGCACTGAATCCGCCACAAAGAAAAATAGCTCATGGGCTTCAGAAACACGGTGATGGGACAGATGTACTTACAGAATGCGCGGTTGTCCTTGAAAAGAAAAGCCAGCGCAATGCCCACGGCATAGTACAGCAAATTGCCGATAATGAACGCCCAGAACATGATTTTTTCGATATTCCCGACATGGGCAAGAAACAGGGCAGAGACGAAAATCAGCGACAAAGCGAAAGTCACATACCGAATCCAGCCGAGTTTTTTTCGAGGCGCTGACGGAATTTTGTAAGGCAGGAAATCCAGCACCATTGCCGTCCAACAGGCATACCCGCACCAACCGCGCCCGAAAATCAACGGTCCGAATATCTTCGCGACCGCATAATGGATGGTGGCCGCCTCAAACACGCCCGTGAACAGATAATACCAAAAGCCTTCAATCTGCATATTTTCTCCGCAGATAAGACCAAGATAAATGAGCATATACAGCCCGACCAAGAGCTGCACAATCCGGCGGGCGTGCTTGTGCTTCCGCGCCAGCAGAAACAGCCCCAGCGCAATGGAAAACCCGATGTAGCTGAAATTAAACAGATAAAATATATTGCCCTTCGCACGCCACAGCACAACGGCAATCGTTTCAAAAATCGCCAATACAACGAGCGGTATGACGATGTTCTTTTTTCCCTTCACCCTGCGTCCCCTCCCTCAGCCCGATTGTCAGGATGATTATAGCATATTATAGGAAGGAGGACAATGAGGATACAATCAGCCACAATTTCGCCATAAAATAATTGCGTAAAGGTTAAAAAAATTCAAAACGAAAATATCCGAGTTATACGGTGATTTCTAAATAAGAAAAACGCAAAATTCGGAAAGCACTTAATCACTATTTTTTTTATTTCTCAACAAATCATACAGCATAATGGCGCAAGCGACGGCGGCATTGAGGGATTCGGCACCGCCATGCATTGGAAGGCGGACGCGCCGGGTGGCTTCTGCGAGGACAGGGACGGAAATGCCAGCACCTTCATTGCCAATGACGAGGCAGACTTTTTCCGCATCTTGACCGCGCTCGTAAAATGGTGCGCCGTCCAGTGTTCCGGCCATGATGTCATAACCCTGCGCCCGCAAATCCGCAAGGGTTTTGGGCAAATTCTCTGTTGTCACGCAGGGGACGCGGTACACTGCGCCCATCGAAGCGCGGAGTGCCTTGGGTGAATAGGGGTCGGCGCTGCCCTTCGACAAAACGAGACCGGAAAAACCCGCCGCATCCAGCGTCCGCAGGATTGTGCCGACATTGCCGGGATCCTGAACATCATCCAAGGCGACCAAAACCTGCTGCTCGTGAACAGCGGGCAGGGACGAAAAGGCACAAAGCGCAGCCACACCTTGCGGGGTTTTCGCATCGGAAAGGGCGGAAAGCACCGCATCGGAAACCAGATAAAGTGGCAGATTTTGCTCCTCCGCCTGACGAACAAGGGGCGCGTATCGCGCTTCATCGCCCTGACGCACAATCAGCGCGGCTGCCTTTTTTTCCTTCAGCGCTTCGCCCGCCATATGCTCGCCCTCAGCCAAAAACAAACCCGCAGAAAAACGCGCAGCGCGGCTTTTGTTCAGCTCGCGCCACGCCTTGACCTGTTGATTATGCGGACTTGTTAGAACAATCGGCTCACGCATGGGCGTTCAGCCGTCCCAATGTACGGGGGAGAGACGCGCACAGCGCGGCAAATTCCTGCTTGCCTTCGCTCAAAATCGGCAGCGCATAGGTCAGCACCGCCTCGTCCAGAGCGCCCGCTACGCCACTGTTCATTAAATTCTGGGCGATAGCGGCAAAGCGCACCATCATGGCATAGCGGCGGATGGACATGGGCTGCCCCTTCTTTTCAAAGAAGGCGCGGATATTTTTGAGGAACTGCGCGGCATCCTGCGGAAGCTCCGTCTGCATGGCAAGCAATTCATCCTTGAGCCGCGCCGCCTGAATGGGCTTACAATGCGGCATCGCAGTCGGCAGATCGCCGCTGGGCTTGAGGCTGACAAAGCCGCAGGACGCGGAAGCATTCTCAAAGCGGGCGGCCAGCAGCGTCACATAGGGCGCATTTTCCTGCTTCATTTCTACCGTGTCCAGCAGGAACGCGGGCGCATCGCCGCCGGCATAAACATACACATTTTCCTTTTTCCAATCGTGCCACGCGGCGGAAGCGCCGAGCGCATAGGAAAACGCCTGTGCAGCGTCCAAAGCATCCTCTTCGGTGGGCGCGGCAATGCCGACTGCCTGATTATCCGCCAAGGCATATGCAATCAGCAGGGCAGCAGCATCCTCCTGCGCCCCGACAAAGCCCTTGGCCTTCAGGCAATCCGCCACACGGGTGACGAGCGTCTTCGCATCGACATTCTCGCCCTTTTCCGGCGCAAGGCGAATCACATCGTCCGCCGCGGACATTTCTTCCATTTCGTCCAGCACCTTGTCGCGATCATCGAGCAGCTTTTCGCGCTCCGCTTTAAGCTGCTCCAGTGCGGCACGGGTGCGCTCCGTTTCCTTTTTGAGCGTGTCCAGCTCAGAGCGTTGCTGGACGGTCGCCGTCTTAAGTGCCTCTTCCCGCGCTTCGGCTGCATTCTTTTTCAGATTGTCAAGCTGCATCAGCGTCATAAGGCGCTCAGCCTCCAAATCCTGAAGCTGGGCGTGCATGGCCGCCAAGGTCAAATCCTGCCGACCGGCGCTGATATGCCGCGCCACAATCTCACGAGAGCCGGGCATAGACAGGAAGGCCGTCACCGTCTGCTGCTGCGTTTCTGGCGCACGCCAGACATTATTGAGGGCGGTTTTGAACGCATCAACGGGGTTGGCGATATTCTTTAATTCTGCGCCACTGCTGACCTGTGCGCCGGGCGCTTCATAACGCCCCGCAAAGCGCTGGTTTTCCACCGTCTCCATCAGCATATTGTGCGGGCGCTGCTGCGGGATTCTGCGGGCAGTGGACTGATAAAGCGGCGTTCCCATCAGCTTTTTCACATTTTCAACGGGCAGGACGGGCGGCATGGACGAGGGTGCATCCAGACGGTTGGTGGAAGCGGTCAATTTTTCATCCATCTGCTGGATTTTTTCGAGCGCTGTCATCTGCTCGCCCTCTTGAGCGGGCTGCTCCTTTTTCTCTTCCGGCGCTTCGGCTGCCTTTTCCGGCTCGGCAATGTTCGGCCAATAAAAGAGCTTTTCGATTTCATTGGGCAATGTGACGGCAAACAGGCCGGGGCTGTCCGGCGCAAGCTGACCCGCATTCGGCGCATCCTCGCCCGTTGCGCGGTCTACCGGCCCGTGAATGTTGCCGCCCACGCGGGTATAAACAAACGGCGTGGCGGCATCTTTTTCGCTGCCCTGTGCGACGACTTCATAAAATTCGTTCGCGGGAATCGACTGAACGGCATCGGAATAAATAATAAAGCGATTGCTTTCGCCGCGTTCGGGCGCATAATTTTTGTTGGTGCGGATTTTGTTGGCTTCCTGCGGGATGTGCAGCATATTCAGCACACACAGGTTGCCCAAGGAACGCATTCTGTCTTTAAAGGTGTGCTGCTCGTTGCGGTCAGGGACGATGCGGAGGAAACCGTCATCAGGAAATTCGGCAATTTGCTGAGCTGTTAATGTACCGGCTTTTCTAAGCAGCGGGCGGATACGAAAAAATGCCCGCTGAATATTATCTTCCTCTAAATACGCCAAAACGAGCTGGTCAGACAAGTCCATGAAAGAATAACCCCTTTCCCCTTAGGCAGCACCGAACAAATGAGGTGGCACGATAAATAGTGAATTTTGTGTCAGATACGACTGAAGGAATCGAAGTTTTACTGGATGTAAATTAAGATTCCTGAAGGAAGTAGATGGCGCAAAAGGCGCATTTAGCGTCGCCATCAAATTGCGAGGTGATGCCTTATAAAAATAATAATATGAAGATAGCACCGCACGCAGAGCGAAACGAGGAGCCTTGCTGTCGAAATCAAACGAGAAGCGCAGGAACAAAAGCAGCTTCCTCTGATTCTCACAAAGAGCAGACTCAACTGCGCCGCCGAAGCTCACGGTGGTGTCTCAATAACGGCAAAAAAGGTGATATTTTGCCTCTTATTATTGTATGCACTTTTCACACAAATGTCAAGCGCTATCTGTGCATTTTTTGACCGTTCATTACAAAAATTACCATGAAATTTTTTACGCTTTCTTAGCAAGCAAAAATACCGTATCACCAAGAAAGTTAGGCAGAAATATGCTGTTAAAAGCGCTTAAAAGTAACTCAAACCGCCGAAGGCGGTATCCATTCCTATCAGATTTTCTGACCGTGAAGGCAAAAGATACAGCTTTTTGCCTTCACAAAAAAACCTGCAAACCAAATGAAAGACCGCCGCAGCGGTCTTTCATTTGAATTATTTTATCATGGCTTGTGTAACTTCCCAGCCTAAGTTAATTGCCTTCTGATGGCTGACGGCATAGGGACCGGTTGCCTCGGCTTCCTCCATCAAACGCGGGAAGTGCAGACAGACATGCCCCTGCAAATCATTGGCGTCCGTATGATCCACCGTGTGACCGTGGCTGTGGGTCGAGCCCATATAAACGCGCCCATCGCTGAAGATGACCCACACGGCGTGCGCCGTCCAGCTATCCTCGCCGCAGACCAGATTCATAATGGCCGTGTCTTCCGCCGTCGGCGGCTCGGCATCGGCGTGCTTGCCAAAGGAGAACATATGCAGCTTGTAGTGCAGCCCTGTATCCGGGTCATAGATGGTCACATCCGGCATGGCGCGGGCGCGGTCACGAATCTCAGTGTACCAGTTGGCATAGCGCACCTCGGAGGCATTCGGCACAGTAAATTCCGTCACATAGTTGACCGGTGTGGGTGTTGTCGTGGCCGTTGCAGTGGTGCTGGCCTTTTTCGCGGACGAGGACTTAAGTTTTGTCATCGTCTTTGAATCAATCTCGCCCGTAACCGTCAGCTTGTTCTGCTGCTGGAATTGAAGCACGGCAGCATAAGTGGCAGGACCGAACGAGCCATCCGCCTTGCGCATATAGCCCAAGTCCACCAGCCGCTGCTGCGCGGTTTTCACTTCCGTGCCGGTATCGCCCAGACGGAGCGTGGTGTCTTTTTCGGTCGTGGCTGTATCGGTTGTTTTTTTCGTAGTCGAGCCGCGTTTTTGCGCGGTGGATGCATAGACAGCGGTGAGCGTTTTCTTGCCCGCAACGCCGTCCACCGTCATACCGTTGGCACGCTGGAACATCCGCACGGCCGTGGCCGTGTTGCTACCGTAGATGCCGTCCGCATCGCCGGAGAAATAGTTCAGCTCCTTCAGGCGCTCCTGAAGCCGCGCCACATCCTCGCCCTTACTGCCAATCTTCAGCAGGGTGTTGACATTCGGCGTTGCGGAGGGTGCGGGCGTGGCTGTACCGGAAACTTCTTCGGTCGGTACGGGAGTCACCGTCGCATAAGGCACGGCGGCATCGCTGAACAGAATGAGCTGGGTGTTCAAATCCGCCTTGCCGTCTGCCGTCAGCCCGTTCTTTTTCTGGAACGCCTTGACTGCCGCGATGTCGTCCGAATCATAAATGCCGTCCGCTTCGATGGTGTAATAACCCAGCTCCACCAAGCGCTTCTGCACATTTTTGACGGCCACACCGCGTGTGCCGTTCTGCATCACAATGACATTGTTCGCCATGAGCGGCGTGGCGGAGGGCGCGACATAGCCGTCCGGCACAGGGGTCGGCGTGGTGGTCAACAGGCGAATCGCCGTCAAGGTCTTCTCCCCCGCCTTGCCATCCTGATACAGCCCCTTGGCTTTCTGGAACGCCTTGACTGCTGCCTTGGTTGCCGCGTCATAAGTGCCGCTGCACTCGCCGTCATAATAGCCCAAGGTGGTCAGCGCGGTCTGCAAATCAGCCACAGCATCGCCGATATCGCCCTGTGCCAGCGGGAAATCCTCGATGGCAGGAACGGCCTTGACGGACACCGTTTTGCCGTTTGCATTCTTCGGTCGGCCTTCAAAAATCAGCTTCTGCTGGGCGGCTGTTACAATGCCCGTCTGTACAAAGCCGTTCTTTTTCTGGAACGCCTTGACCGCCGTGGTCAGGGTCTTATTGAATATCCCGTTGACCGTGCCAGAATAAAATTTCAATTCTTTTAAGGCTTGTTGGAGTGCCTTCACATCCTTGCCCGTGTCGCCGGATTTCAGCTCGACATAACCGGTGGCTTCTTCCTTCTGATACTGGGTCGGCACATCCACATACGCCGCAACGACATAGCCCGTCTTTCCGTTATAGCTGACCTTCAAAAATTCGCCGCTTTCGGCCAGCACGGAAACGGTCTTGTTTTTCGGTATTGTCAAAAGCCGCGAAGAGCTGGTGGACGCGCTTTTGCGCAAAATCACGGCGGCATTCGTGGTCGTTTCATAAGGATAGACGGAAGCCGCCGAAGTCGGTGTCGGGGTAGCAGTGGCTGAGGTGGTCTTCTGCCCCTTGGCCAAGGCTGTTTCCGCATACAGCGCCGCCTGTGTCTTTGCACCGGCAATGCCGTCCGCATACAGCCCGTTCTTCTTCTGGAACGCTACGAGCGCGGTTTTAGTCGCCGAATCAAAGACATTGCTGGTCGTACTGCCTGTATAATAGCCGAGCTGCTTGAGGCGCTCCTTGAGTGTGCTGACGGCATCGCCCTTATCATTGAGCTTCATTTCATAGCCGTCAATGGGCGGCAGCACTTTGACATCCGTCTTCTTGCCGCTGCTGTTTTTGACCTGCTTTTCATACAGCGTTTCCTGCGTGGCGGCATCGGCAACGCCATTGACAATCAAGCCATTTTCCGTCTGGAACGCCTTGACCGCCGTCATTGTGGCGGAATTGTATGTGCCGCTTGCCGTGCCTGAATAAAAGCCCAGCTCGGCGAGAGCCTCCTGCAAGGTTTTCACCTTGGAGCCGGTGGAATTGATATACAGCGATTCATAATTTTCGTCCGCTGCCAAGGACGCGGGCACCTGTGTCGGCTCAACCGCCAAATCCGGCGCATTCTCCGAAACTGCGCTCTTCACAACATAGCCGTCCTGCCCGTCGTATTGAACGATGTAATAGCCGCTCTGTTCGCCCGTCACATACACGGCCTCGCCCACCAGCAGTGTGCGCAGCGCCGTGCCTTGGTTGGAAGCCTTTGCGCGTAAGGCGGTTTGACTGATAATATACGCGGAAAAAGGATAATCGTCCGCCGCCGATGCGATTTGCACGCCGGACATAAACAGAATGATCGCCAGCCAAATGGCCA
>CAVJHY010000099.1:0-8194 GCA_963649405.1 bacterium | reverse complement strand
GTTGCCATCTCCGTCACCCCATCACCGCATATCCGGCGTTCGCTCACTGCTGACCACCCCCTCACTAATCACTATCCACTAACCACTCATATAGTACTTGAAAACACCCGTGCAAAACCGGCGGATTTTCTGCGAATTGCAAGGAAAATGGAAATATATGGAAGCAAATCATGTCACACAGTAACAAAAATCTGTTTGACAGATAGCTTTTTCATCGATATAATGTTTCTGGAAATTTCTATTTTTATTTTTTATTTGAGGAGGACAAACAAATGAAGAAACTGATGTGTGCGGCGCTGGCGCTGATGCTCGCGCTGACGATGGGCGTAGGCGCTCTGGCTGAGGACGCGACCGGTCTGTGGTATCTGAACAGCGTCGAAATGGCCGGCATGAGCTTCAGCGCCGCCACGATGGGCATGGAAAACCACATGATGGAAATCAACGCGGACGGAACTTTCACAATCAGCTTCGGTGACGATGTTGAAACCGGCACATGGTCGGTCAACGAAAACGGCGCGTATGTGCTGTCCGACGACGATGACGCGCTCGAATTTGTGCTGGCTGAGGACGGCACGCTCTGCCTCACGGAAGAGGAAGACGGCATGACCGTGTCGATGGTGTTCGGCCGTGAACAGGCTGTCGCCGAGACCTTTGACGCCGGCGCGGTCTATGCTGACCCCGTCTTGGCGGACTTCGACGGCACTTGGGCGATGACCGTGATGGATGCCTCCGGCATTCAGGTGCCTGTGACGGATATGGGACTTCAGTTTGTCCTGACCATCGCGGACGGCAATGTGACCCTCGATTTCGTCTATGGCGATAAGAGCGCCACCAGTGAAACCGCTGCCGCCACCCTGACCGACGGCGTGCTGTATGTCGAAACCGGCATGGATGTCGAGGGCTATTCCGAACTGAACCTCACCCTGCACGAGGGTCTGACCTATATGTCTTGGTCCGTGGACGAAACTACCACCTGCTATTTCGAGAAAATCGACCTCGGGAATATCGCGGAGTAAGGAAAGCGATTTATTCAACATCAAAAAAGCCGCTCATCGAGCGGCTTTTTGCTTGGGCTTGTATGGGGATTCCTTTTCGATTAGATTTGGCGGAGGCCTTTCCTTTTGAATATGGCGGGAGGTCTTTCCTTTTAGAAAAGGAAAGACCTCCCGCGCCCTCCAAAGGAAAATTTTTATACACAATATTTATGGTCATAACGAAAAAACAGCGTGTGTGTTGGGCAGTAAAAAAATTATCCTCTCAACACAGAAATTGCAATTTTGTTTTGGCTTCCTCATTTTGTACCAAAGTTTTCCTTTGTGTGGTACGGGGAGTGCTTCCTTTTTCAAAAGGAAACACTCCCTGCCTTATATCTTTCACTCCAAATAGCTCTTATCCTGCGAAAAGTACCAGTTTTCGCCGCCGTCGGTATGGAGGTAGATGGTGCCTAAATTGGTGAGGATGACGGGGATACCGAGCTTGTCCATCTGGCTGATGGTCGCCTCGCCGCCCAGTTTGCTGTTGGTGACAATGCAAAGTTCGGGGTCAATCGCCTGCACCAAAGCGGTGTTCTGCCGCGTGTAGCCGTGATGTCCGGCCTTCAGGATGTCAGCCTTCCACGGAATGTCGGTCAGGCGCTCCTCGGCCAAGGCATCCTGCGCTGCGCTGATGACATCCGCCATCATAAAAACAGAGCGCTCGCCAAAGGTGATCTTGCACATTACGGAAGAAAAATTCGGGTTGGTAGACCCACCCCAGCGGAAAAACTGCACCTTCGCGCCATTCTCGCCGCCCAGCATCATGCTGTCGCCGTCATGGATGGTGCGGTATTCCACACCGACCGCATCGACAATTTTCTCCATCTCGCGCTGACGGGCAACGGGATAATTGCGCTCGTAAGGGGTCAGAAAAACCTTCGCCGTAAAGTCGTGCTGAAGGAGAAATTTCTGCATTTCCAAATGGTCATCGTCGTGATGCGTGTTGAACAGATAGTCAACGCCGGTCAAGCCGAGCTGGTCAATGACCTTTAACGCCGCCTTGCCGGTGTTGAAGGTTCCGCCGTCAATCATCATCGTCTCGCCGTTGCAGCGGACAAAAAAGGCATCGCACACACTCACGCGGCAAAACCATAGCTCCAGCAGCCCGTCCGTGCGCTCCGTGAACGGCGCGGGCGCGGGCGCGGCCGCTTCGGACTTAGATACTTCTCCGGCTTGAAGCGGGAAAACAGGCCCGTCCTTGATGAAAATCACCTCGCCGGAAGCGGAAACTGACGCAGACAATAGCCATAGAAACGCAAGCAAACATGATAAAAATCGACGCATTTTTTTAATCCTCTCTCTTTCGCTTTTAAGGCAGCACCGCACAATTCGGCGACGCGCAAAAATGTGCGGCGCTGCCTTAGACAATCACTCCCCACACAGATATTGTCCCTTCGCTGCAGCCAATAACATTGTGAGTTAAAGTTTTCCTTTGTGGGGTACGGGGAGTGCTTCCTTTTTCAAAAGGAAACACTCCCCGCCCATTCGTCTCCCGCAAAAATCCTCCGTTTATTTCCCCCTAAATGCCTCTTCAATCACCCGTTTGGTTTCGTCGTTTTGGTTTTTGAGGAAGGCGGGGTCTTCCAGGACGATGGCATCCGAAAGGTTGGAAACGCTGTACGCGCTTTGCCCGGCGATTTTGGTGCTTACCTCGGCGGACTTGATTATGTCCAAGTTCGTGGAATGGTAGCCGACATAGTTATTCCATGCGCCGTCGCCCGAAAAGCCCTCATCGCTGAGGATATAATTGATGAACAGCGCGGCGGTATAGGGGCAGTCGGAATCGTGGGTCACGGTGACATAGGTGCCGAAGGCAAAGCCAGCAAAGCCCTCCATGTCCGCGTCAAACGCAAGCAGCCCGATGTTCTCCCGCTCCTCGGCGGTGAGCTTCCGCACCTTGCTGTACCCCACCAAGGCGATTTTCTGCTCTTCCCCAACGACCAGCCCGCGCATCACATCCGCGCTTGATTCGCCCGAAAAATCGCAGTTGGCGATGAATTTCGCAATCCATTCATGCGCAATCATGGTGTATGTGCCGCTCGACCACTCCGCCCCGTAATAGTCAAGATAGGCTTTGCAGAGCCGCTCCGTCCATTGCGGCGTGGTCAGCATATACAGGAAATTCTCGTTCACCTGCTCGCTGCGCGGATCCTTCATGATGATTTTTCCGCGCCATGCGTCCTCCGTCAGCGCCCACACATTGTGTACATCCGGCACGCCCAGCGCCTTGTTGTACAGAAACATCGTGGAGCTGTACATGAACGCGGTCGGGATCTGGTAATCCTCGGCGACTTTATCCTTGTACTTAAGCGGAAAATAATTGTACGCTAAATTTTCGCTCGTCAGCGTCTCCGCCAAATCCGAATGGGAGATTAACAGGTCAACTCCGCTGCCGCCCGCTTCAAGACCGGAAATCAGGTCTTCATATCGGCTCTCATCGCCCAAGGAATGATAAAACACATTGTCCTTCAGCGCGGGATATTTCTGAATGAAATTCTTAACGACCGTTTCTGTGACGGACGTTGTGGAATAAATATCCAGCACTTCATTTTGCATGATTTCTTCCTTGGCGCGGGTGTATAAATCCGCATCGGAAAGAACGGCGGCGGTTGCCAGCCTGCTGCGCGTGTCCTGTTTAAGATCGGCAAAGTCATAATCGTGCAGGCTGCACGCCGTCAGGCAGAAAGCGCAGAGGCAGAGGATAAAGAGGAGCTTCAGACGCTTTTTCATGCTTCTTCGCCTCCTAAAAAACGCTTCAGCACGGCGGCTAACTTGCCTTGGTCAATGGGCTTGGCTAAATGGTCATCCATGCCGGCATTCAAGGAACGGCGCACATCCTCGGCATAGGCGTTCGCGGTCATGGCGACAATGGGAATGACATTCGCGTCCTCCCTGGTGAGCGTCCTTATTTTCTTGGTCGCCTCGTAACCGTCCATCACGGGCATCTGAATGTCCATGAAAATGATGTCGTAATAGCCTTCGGGATGGGCAAGGAACTGGTCAACGGCCGCCTTGCCGTCTTCGGCGGTTTCAACGCTCACGCCGGTCAGGGAAAGCAGCGCCTGCGCGATTTCCGCGTTCAGGGCGTTGTCTTCGGCCAGCAGGACGCGATGTCCTTCCAGATGAAGGTCATCCAAGGAAAGCACTGCCGGCTCTTGTTTATTTTCGGTCTTTGTGTCTTTCTCCTCAGCCAATTTCAGCCGCACCTTGACCGTGAAGGTCGAGCCTTTGCCCTGTTCGCTGTTCACGGTGATTTTGCCGCCCATTTTGTCAACCAAAGTCTTGACGATGGACAGCCCCAAGCCCGTGCCCTGCGTTTTGCTGGTGCGGACATCCTCCTGCCGCTCGTAGGGCTGGAACATCCGCTGCATAAATTCTTTGGTCATGCCGATGCCCGTGTCCTGCACGGTCAGATAGAAGCGGCGGTAGGCAGGGTCTTCGTCCTGTTCTTCCTCGTACCTGACCCAGATTTTCCCGCCTTCCGGCGTGTATTTGACGGCATTGGAGACTAAATTCAGGGTAATTTTCTGCAGCGCCATTTTATCCGCAATGATATGATTGTGCGTGATCTTGTTTTCATAATTGAAGGTAATGTGCCGCGCCGCTGCCATGTTTTGCAGGATAATTATTTCCTCGTCATGCATTTCCGAAATGTTAAAGGCTTCCTCGTGCAGGGGCGTTTTGCCCGATTCGATGGAGTTCAAATCCAGCACTTCGTTGATTAAATTTAAGAGATAATGACCGGAAGACTTGATTTTTTCCAAGCAGTCGTTGGTCTTTTCGGGGTCATTCTTGCTGCGCAGGGCAATATCCGCCATGCCCAAAATGCCGTTCAAGGGCGTGCGCATATCATGGCTCATCTTGGACAAAAATTCGGATTTGGCTTGGTTTTCCGCCTCGGACTGGGCAGCCGCCATCTGCATTGTTTCGTAGCGCCCGTACCGCTGCACGAGCGGACCTACAAAAATGAAAATGAACAGCACAATCAAAACCGCCATGATTTGCGCCGTTCGGATTTTTTCATTCACCAATTTTTTGAACATGGCGGGCGGGAAAATTTCGACAATGGACAAGCCGCCATTATTCAGGGATCTGATTTGGGCGATTTCTTTTTCCTTTTCGTTCCGCCGGACGGAATAGCCGACATTCGCGCCGTTATGCATGGCAAACTGCAGGGTTTCAAAGGTCATTTGAGAGGCGCTCAGGCGGTCAAGGGAGATGTTCAGAAGCTCCGCGTTTTTGTAATAGTCCGTGAACAAATTCTGTCCGATGTATTTTTCAGCGCCCTCGCCGGCAAAGACAATATCGCCGGTGGAGGTGGTCAAAAAAGAGGTTGCCAAGGTGCCGTAGCAATCCGTATGCAGGGTTTTTTTCACGGTGTCTTCAAATATCTGCCCGATCAGCACGCCGCTGATGGCGTTCTCGCGGATGACAGGCGCATAAAAAACAAGGGAGACGGTGTCCGAGAGCGCACAGTCAAAGTCAATCTCGATGCCGTACTTGCCCTGCAAGCCCCACTGCATGAAGGTCGTGTCTTTGAGGCGCTCCGCCTCGTCCCCGCCGGCGCGGATGTACATAATCTGGTCAAAGGTCATGTACTGCACATAGTTGTCCAGCCGGACTTTTTGCCCCATGACCTCCGCGTACCCGCGAATGCTGAGGAGGGAGGAATTTATCCCGTTGTTAAAGGCAATTTCATGCTCCTCGGTCATGGCGTGAATGTAGGAATAAGCGTTCTGATGGACATTGATGCAGCTCTGAATCGAGAGGGCAATAACAATCCCAAGCAGCACAAAAAGAACGCCTAAAACCATGACTTTCAGCCTGCGCCGAACACGGGTGTGGACTTGCATGGGGTCACTTCTTTCTGCATCGATGAAGGAACGGGAATCTTTCGATTGGATCGTGGTTAATGGATAGAAGGAACTTGTTTCGTAATTCCTACCATTTGCAAACTGTTATTTATTTCACCGTCTACAATTTTCTTCTGAAAGACTAACCGTCTATTCACTATCCGCTATCCGCTTTATTGAAAAGTCCTCACCGGCAGCACCAAGTACAAATAATTATTTCCTTTCGAGGGTTTGATCACGCACGGGGAGACGCTGGAATTAAAGCACAAAGTGAAGGTATCGTCGCTGAGGTTTTTGATGACATCCATCATATAGCCCGCGGCAAAGGCGATGCGCAGGCTCTCGCCGACGCAGGAAATTTCGATTTCTTCATCCACGGACGCGATTTCCGCGTTGGAACGCATGAACATCCGTCCGTTTTCGATGCTCAGATAAATCAGCTTGTTCTTGCCCTCGCTGGCAATCACGCCGCAGCGCTCAATGGCGCGGCTGAAAAGCTGGCGGTCAACATTGACCTCGGTCGTCCATTTTTCGGGCAGAATGCGTTTATAGTCGATGTATTCTCCGGTCAAAAGAGACGCATACAACTTCACCTTGTTAAATTCAAACATGATGTGGGTGGCGTTGTAGGTGATGGTCGTGTCCATGTCATTATTGTCGGGCAGGAGTTTGGAAAGCTCGTTCATCACGCGGCCGGGCACGACGGCCTTGATCAGCTCTTTGTCATCCGGCACGGGGTTTTCCTTTTCCACGCACTGCATGGCAAGCCGATACCCGTCCAAGCAGACAAAGCGGGTTTCGTTGCGGTAGGTCTCCATCAAAACGCCGGTCAGCACCTTGCGGCTTTCATCGGACGAGACGGCGAACATGACCTTGGAAATGGCCTCGCGCAAGCGGCCGCAGGGGAGCTTGATGACATTGCCGGGCTGGACGTCGGAAATTTCGGGGAAGTCCTCCGCCGTCATGCCCTGCATATTGATGGCGCTGCCGTGAATGCGGATGTTGGTTTTGCCCTCCGGGTCAATTTTCACGGCGACTTCGCCCGCGCTCTGCTTCCTGATCAAGTCCGCCAGCAGTTTGGCGGGCAGCAAAGAGCAGCCGTCCTCCAAAATTTCCGCGTTAATGTTCGCCTTGATGGTGATTTCGCCGTCCGTGCAGGTGAGGCGCAGACCCGTGTCGGGCGTTTCCAGCAGGACGCAGTTGGTCGCCTGATTGTAGGCGCGGATGGGCAGCGCCTTCGTGACCATGCCGAGACCGTAGTTAAATTCATCGGTGTGGACTTTAAATTGCATAAATAACGCTCCTTTCAGTCGCTTCAAATGCCGGATTGCGTTTTTTTGGACGCTTGCATTCGGCATTTGTTCAGCGGAACAAGGCACAACCTGCTTCGTACTACTTTGGTTCTATAAGTCTCACCGCGCAGCGTTTCCTTCGCCGTCCTCGACGCTCCGCGTCTCAGCGGCGGCAGCCAAATGCATTACAGTGGTTGTATTATATATATTTCGTAGTAGTAGTAGGGGCTGTGGAAGGTGTGGAAAAGTCCCTCAAAGCAAGGCAGCACCCCAAAAACGCCTATGGACAAACCGCTTAACCCCTGCGGATTAAGTATGGACAGTTTGGGGATAACCTGCGCTCCCTATGTTCGCGGCTCGCCGCACCCTTTGCCCGCTTTTTATTATCGCATATTTCCGGCAAAATAGCAAGCAAAATCGCCCTCTGCGCCGCCTGTTTTCCGCTCGCGGCAGCGTCCGTTTTTCCTGCATTTTCCTTTGCTGATTTTTGCGGATGCGCTCGGCAATTTCGTGTGCAGCGCTTGCTTCACTCCGCCCATTGGAGGCATGAAAAGACGCTTTTGACATTCCGATTTCTGTTGAAAAATATATCAAATAGTCCGTATTTTTGCCATACTGAACATTTTTCCGGCTGAATATGCCATTCACTCTTGTTCTGTCTGATTGTTCTTTTCACTCGTTTTGATCTTGGCATACCAAACATGACCTGACGGCCATCCGCCTATCCGATATCCACGAACCACTCACCCCCATGATATTTTTTCTACCTATTTTATAATGCATTTCATTCCGTTTTCCGTCTCTGCCCGCCTTTCCGGCTCGATTTTTCCCTTTCCAAAACTTATCCACAAAATCCGCATCATCCCCATCCCCCTTTGTCCATACCCTGTTGATAACCCAAAACCCCGCTTAACCCTCGCCAAAACGCCCCCTCCGCGCTTTCCCGCATCCCGACCATCCTCCTTTTATCCACAAGGCATGTGGATAAAAGGGACGAACGGGGATTATAGGCGGG
>CAVJHY010000098.1:0-8272 GCA_963649405.1 bacterium | reverse complement strand
TATATCACTATGGATCTTTTCTTTTAAGTGTCCAACCTCATTTTACAATCAACCTACTATCCATTTGCCTTCAGCATTGAGAAAGGGCTGACCGCAGTGAATTAAAACAAGCTCAGTTGCTCCGCTTTCGGGGCGCGGGCAGGGAGGGCAGAGCGGGAGACGGAGGCGGGAAGGTTATGGAGAAAGGGGGAAGGCTCGCCGCCGCAGGTCAGGATAAGCTGTTCCTTGGCACGGGTCATGCCGACAAAGAGGAGGCGGCGTTCCTCGGAAACATCCGCGCCTTCGCGGGTGGAGGGGAGGGTGTCCTTTTGAAGACCGGCCAGAAAAACCACGGGAAATTCAAGCCCCTTGGCCGCGTGGAGGGTCATCAGGCGCACCGCGCCGCCAGCGTGGGTTTCGCTGCCGCCGAAGCGACACAGGTCAATGTCCTCGCCGGATTGCAGGGCATCCAAGAAGGCGGGCATGGTGTCCGAAAATGCCGCCATGTTCAGAAGCTGGCGGATGGCCGCGCCGCGCAGGGAGAGGGCGGAAACGGCCTTATCCAAGAGGCGGCGGGGCTTGTCCTTTTTGATGCGCGGCAGAAGCGTGTTCGCTAACTCAAAGAACGGCTTCAGCGCCGCTTCCGGCACTTCCATTTTGTCATTTTGCTGATGCACAGCCAAAGCGTCACCATTCAATGCCGCTTTTGATGTATCAACACCGTCGTTTTGTAAAGTTTGTTGATGCAAGGCAGATGAATCGCCGCTTAAGGCTGCTTCCGGTACATCAGCATGACCATCTTGCACCACCGCAGCCTCGTCCTTCATCGTTCCTTCACTTGCGCTCATCTTCCCGCTTTGCAGCGTCTGAAACGCCCGTTGACGCAAGACAGGCGTGTAACCATACAGCACGCTCAGCGCCTCATCGAGCGCGTGTTCGTTCTGCGGGTCTAAGAGCGCTTCAAAGAGTGCAAGCAGGGCGCAGACTTTCGCGTCCTCCAGTGCGTTGCCGCGTCCGAAAACAAGGCAGGGAATGCCGTCGTGCTTGAAGCAGCTTTCCAGCATTTCAAGCTGCCTATGTGTGCGGCAAAGCACAGCAATTTCCGAAAACGCTCGCGCCCTGCCTGTTTCCATGTGCTGCGCCTGCGCCATGTCCAAGCCGCCCGTCAAGCGGGCGATTTCCTTGCTGATGAAAATGCCCTCATCCAAGGCATCGTGCGCATCCACATAGCGCACGCGCACGCCGTCCGCGCAGTGGGGAAGGAGCGTCCGCGGCGCACCAGCATTCACGGAAATGGCAGCACAGGCAGCGGACAAAATCTGTGGGGTCGAGCGGTAATTGTCGGTTAAGCGAATAATGCGCGTGTCCGCAAAATCCGCGCAGAAGGCCTCAAAGCAGCCTGCATCCGCGCCGCGAAAACCGTAGATGGATTGGTCGGGGTCGCCGATGACGAACACACTCTCGGCCTCTTTTGCCCACGCCTTGATGAGCCGCCGCTGGAGGGGGCTGATGTCCTGAAATTCATCCACAAAAAGGTGCTTGAACGGGGTGCGGACGGTCAATCCTTCTATGAGCAAGCCGTCCAAGTCCCGCGCATTCATGGCCGTCAGCGCCTCCTGATAGGCGGGGAGCAGCCAAGCCGGAGCATCAGAGCAGGGAAGCCCGTTTTGGAGCGCCGACACATATCGGAGCGCTTGTGCGGGCGATAAGGTATCGTGATTTTCTTTGAGCAGGGCGGTCAAAATTTCCTTGGCTTGCTGCGGGGACACAATGCGCTTTTTGTCCGTCAATTCAAGGCAGAGCGCGTGGAAAGTACCCACATGAAGCCCACGCACGGCTTTTTTGCCGCCCAGCGCTTGGGCAGCACGCTCGCTCAATTCCTTGGCGGCTTGGCGTGTAAAGGTGACGGCTCCGATGTCCCGCGCCGGAATGCCATCCTGAAGAAGCCGCACGATGCGGCTGACCAGCGTCTTTGTCTTGCCTGTGCCCGGTCCTGCAATGACGGCAATGTGCGGCGTATCCGAATGCACGGCCTCGGCTTGGCGCTCGTTGAGCGCGGCAGCGGGCGCGACAGGCGCGTCTTCTGTTTTTATTTCATCGGGAATGGAGGAGGAGACAGCCTCGGTTTTCGGCAGCACCATGTCCGGCAGGGAAAAGGAGGTCTGTCCCGCCTGTGTGCGCAGCTCGTCCTTGGAAAAGAGGGAAATTACGCCGTATTCGCCGTCATAGCCGCCGTGCTTTTGCACTTTTCCCGCACGCAGACGGCGCAACGCCTCATGCAGCGGCCAAGAAACGGCGCTTTCGGCATCGGAAAGGGACAGCTCGCGCAAAATATGCAGCTCCGTCCCCAGCGTATTCAAAAGATTTTCATATTCCGCCGCAGCCTTTTTGCTGACCGCCGAAACATTCAAACACTCAGCGACAATTTCCTGAAGGGGAATGAGGCTTTCAAAAATCTGGTCATTGGGCAGCACAAAGCCCTCCGGTCTGTCGGCCAGCGCCTCGACCCTGTGCAGCACACCGACCGTGACCTTTTTTCCGCACACGGGACAGCGCCCGCCGTTTGCGAGCGTCTCCTTGGGCGTTAGGCAGCAGTGACAGGTGCGGTGACCATCTAAATGGTACTTGCCCTCTTCGGGAAAAAATTCAAGCGTTCCCAGCAGATTTTTCTTGGTTTCCAGTGCCTTTTTCATGGAAAAATAGTCCATATTGCCGTCAAACAGCGTGGCTTCACGCCCCAGTTTGCCCGGCGAATGGGCATCGGAATTGGAAACAAGGGCGTACCTATCCAAAATGGAAAGCCGCCTGTTCATAGACGGGTCAGAGGAAAGACCGGTTTCCAAGGCGGTGATATTTTGGCTTAAATCGCCGTAGCATTCCTCGATGCCGGAAAAATCCGAGAACGCGCCCAGCACGGAAAAATGCGGCGTCCAGATGTGGGCGGGGATGAAAATGGCGTTCGGGCAGGTGTCCAAGGTGATTTTGAGCAGCTCTTCGCTGTCCAGCCCCAAGATGGGGCGGCCGTCGCTGTGCAGATTGCCGATGGCCTCCAAGCGGTGCGACAGGGTGTCCGCATCGTCAATGGAGGGCAGCAAAATCACATGATGCACCTTGCGCGTCTTGCCGTCGCGCTTATAAATCGTACTGATTTCGCCGGAAACGACAAAACGCGGCGGCAGCGCATTCGGGACAGAGCAGGGAAGGCAAAGCTCGTCCTTCAAGCGATACAGCCCGTCCGCGTCTGGCACAAGCATATTCCGCATTTCCTCGCGCCATTTGGGGTGCGTAAAATCGCCCGTTCCGAGCAGGGAAAGCCCCTTGCGGCGGGCAGCATTTTCCAGATGCGGAAGATCTCCATCGCGGCTCGTGGCGCGGGAAAAGCGGGAATGAATGTGCAAATCAGCAATATACATGAATGCCTCCGACATAAATGAAATCAGGCTAAAGCCTGATTTCATTTAGACCTTTGATTATATTCTATCAGCTTTAATCATATTGGTATTACCAGAGGAATGGCTCGGCAGACCGCCGGTGATGATGATAAAATCGCCCTTTTCCAAGGGGAACATTTTCTTGGCCGTGTTCTTTGCGTTGAAGAAAAGCACATCGGTGGAGTCAAAATAATCGCTCATGGCGGGGGTCACGCCCCAAGAAAGCGCCAGCTTGCGCCAAGTTTTTTCGTCCGTGGTGATGCCCAAAATGTCCGTGGGCGCACGGAAGCGGGAGACCATCCGCGCCGTCATGCCGGACAGGGAGCAGACCACAATCAGCTTGGCTCCCACATCAATCGCCATGCCGCACACGGCGTGCGAAATGGCATCCGTTTCATTCTTAATGTGGAAGGCGGTCTGGCGGAAGCGCTTGTCATAATGGATGGTATTTTCCGCCTGTACAGCAATTCGCGCCATGATTTCCACCGTATGCACGGGATACTTGCCCTGCGCCGTCTCGCCGGAGAGCATCAGGGCGCTCGTGCCGTCATACACGGCGTTGGCAACATCGGAGATTTCGGCGCGGGTCGGGCGCACATTGTTAATCATGGATTCCAGCATTTCGGTCGCGGTAATCACACGCTTGCCGAGCAGACGGCACTTGGTAATCAGCTTTTTCTGCACGGCGGGCAGTTCCTCAAAGGGAATTTCTACGCCCAAATCGCCGCGGGCGACCATGATGCCGTCGCAGCATTCGCAAATTTCATCGATGTTGTCCACACCCGAACGATTTTCGATTTTAGCAATAATATCGATGCTGTCGCCGCCATGCTCGTGCAGAAATTCATGCACATCCAGCAAGTCCTGCTTGCGAGAGACGAAGGAACAGGCGATAAAATCCACATCATTCTCGATGCCGAAAAGAATATCATTCTTGTCCTGCTCGCTCAAATATTCATGGCTGAACACGCGCCCCGGCACGCTCATGCTCTTTTTGTCGCTCAAAATGCCGCCGTTCTGCACGACGCAGCGGGCGTTTTCCGCATCCGCATCCAAGACGGACAGCACCAAGAGACCGTTGCTAATCAGCACCTGATCGCCGGGCTTTAATTCCGCGCACAGACCGGCATAGCTGACAGACACATGGTTTTGGTCGCCCATTTCCTGCCGTGTCGTCAAGGTAAATTCATCGCCCTCGTGCAGCTCGATTTTCCCGTTTTCAAAGCAGCCAATGCGGTATTCAGGGCCTTTCGTGTCCAGCATAATGGCGATGGGCAGATTTAGCTCCTTCCGAAGCCGCTTAATTTTTTCAATCCGCGCCCCATGTTCCTCATACGAGCCGTGCGAAAAATTCAGCCTTGCCACATTCATGCCCGCCAAGCACAACTCCCGCAGGGTCTTTTCATCCTCGGACGCAGGACCGATGGTGCAGATAATCTTTGTCTTTCTCATATATTGATAAAAACTCCTTAAAATTAAAAGGATGCGGGCGGCTTTCGCAAAAATAGACGAAAACTAACCCAATATATAGTATAGGCATTGCGATGGACTCCTGTCAATCATGCTATTAAATATTGGCGGAATTTTAACACATAATCAGGTGAAAATGGTCATATAAACTATTGACGAACACATAAAAAGTGGTAAAATAATGTCGTCTAAGGGATGCGCGCTCCCTTCCAAGGCATCGTTCAGCAAAATTTTTCAATTTGAGGTGTAAGAGTATGACAGGTATACCGCTTGTAATTGCATTCGTCATTGCAATCATCCTGATGATCGTAGCTATTTCCAAGTGGAAAATTCATCCGTTCCTTTCCATTATGGGTGTGTCTCTCCTGCTGGCGATTGTCGCCGGTTTGGACTTGACGAAAATCCCGACCATCATTGGTCAGGGCTTCAGCGGCACATTCACCTCCATCGGTATCGTCATTATCTTGGGCGCTTTGGTCGGCATTTTGCTTGAAAAGACCGGCGCGGCGCTCAAAATGGCGGACTGCGTGGTCAAATTAGTCGGCAAGAATCATCCCGAAGCCGCGATGATCATCATGGGCTGGATTGTGTCCATCCCCGTGTTCTGCGACAGCGGTTTCGTCATCTTGAACCCCATTCGCAAGTCCTTGGTGCAGCGCACCCGCAAGTCCTCCGTGGCGTGTACAGTGGCGCTGTCGATGGGTCTTTACATCTCCCATTGCTTCATCCCGCCAACGCCCGGCCCGATTGCCGCGGCCAACACTCTGTTTGGCATTGACGGCTTGAACACCGATGTCAACCTTCTGCTTGTCATGGGCATGGGCGCTCTTTGCTCCATCCTGCCGCTGATTGCGGGTTACATTTTCGCCCTGATTATCGGCAAAAAGGTCAAGGCGCATGATGAGGCAGACGATAACGCCACGAGCCAGTCCTACGAAGAGCTGGTCAAGAGCTACGGCAAGCTGCCGAGTGCTTGGATGTCCTTTGCGCCCATCGTTGTCCCGATTTTCCTGATGGGTCTTGCCTCTGCACTGAGCATGGCGGACGCGTCCGTGCCGATTTTCACCTTCCTTGGCACGCCGATTATGGCGCTGGCTGTGGGCGTGATTTTGGGCATCATCCTGCTGGCCTCCTCCGGCAAGATGAACGAGTTCTACAAGCTGACCGATGAGACACTCAAAACCACTGGTCCCATCCTTTTTGTCACGGCTGCCGGCGGTGTGTTGGGCAAAGTCATTTCTTCCTCTTCTCTGGTCTCTTTCATCTCCGAGAATGCGGCGGGTCTTGAATCGTTAGGGCTTCTCTTCCCGTTCCTGCTTGCGGCGATTTTGAAGACCGCGCAGGGCAGCTCCACCGTGGCCATCACCACCTCGGCCGGTATCATCGCCCCGCTGATGATGACGCTCGGTTTCACCACCCCCGTGGATGCCGCTCTGGTCGTTGTAGCCATCGGCGCGGGCGCGATGACCGTGTCCCATGCGAACGACAGCTACTTCTGGGTTGTCACTAACTTTGGCGAAATGGAGCCGCAGGACGGCTACAAAACGCAGACCCTCGGCACCCTGATTATCGGCATTGCGGCCATTATCAATGTGCTGCTGGTATCGCTTTTCTTGTAAGAGCATCAAAAAGTGTTTTTGATACGCATAATACCTTGACTTTTGTTCTTTTGATATGATACGATGAACGGGCGGGGCGAACGCAAGGATAGAGCGGCGCTTCGCCCGTTTTTGATGGATTTTTAGTACAGTGCCGGTTTGCGGCGGTGCTGACATAAAGGAGGAAATTGATATGACTTTGCGGGACCAGGCGCAGCAGGTGATGGATGCGGCATTACGGGAGGCGCTTCCGGGCGCGGCGGTGCGTCAGGCGCTTGAAAAAATCGAATTAACCAAAGAGGGGCGTGTTTTGCTCGTTGCGGCGGGCAAGGCGGCCTTTGAAATGGCGCGTGCGGCGCACGAGGCGCTGGGCAACAAGATTTCGGACGGCGTGGTTATCACCAAGTACGGCCATGTGAAGGGCGAATTATCCGGCCTTCGCTGCTTTGAAGCAGGGCATCCCGTGCCGGATGAGAACAGCTATCGCGCCACGGCGGAAGCACTGAAATTAGTGAGCAATCTCACCGAAAAGGACAATGTGTTGTTCCTTCTGTCCGGCGGCGGCTCGGCGCTGTTTGAAAACCCGCTGGTTTCTGCAGATGAAATGGCGGACATCACGAAGCAGCTCCTTGCCTGCGGCGCGGACATTGTGGAGATGAACACTCTGCGCAAGCGTTTGTCCGCCGTGAAGGGCGGCAAGTTTGCCCTGAGCTGTGCGCCCGCGCATGTGTACGCGGTGGTGCTGAGTGATATTATCGGCGACCCGCTGGACATGATTGCGTCCGGTCCTGCTTATCCCGACAGCTCGACTTGCGAGCAGGCGGAGGAGATTGCAAAGCGCTACAACTTAAAGCTCTCCGATTCGGCATGGGCGTTATTGCGCACGGAAACGCCGAAGGAGCTGCACAATGTGGACACCTTCGTGACGGGCAGCGTGAAGCAGCTCTGCAAGACGGCGGAGCGCGTGTGCCGCGAGCTTGGCTATGAGCCGATTTTCCTGAGCGCGAGCCTTTCCTGCGAGGCGCGGGAGGCGGGCGCGTTCCTCTCCGCGATTGCGCGGGATCATCAGGACACTGAGCGTCCCTTGGCGTTCATTGCGGGCGGTGAAACGGTCGTCCACTTAACCGGCAAAGGTTTAGGCGGGCGCAATCAGGAGATTGCCTTGGCTGCTGCTGAGGGCATTGCGTCCTGCCGTGACACCTGCGTCTTTTCTGTCGGCTCTGACGGCACGGACGGTCCGACGGATGCCGCCGGTGGGTATGCGGACGAAACGACCCGCGCACAGCTTCAGGCGCAGGGTTTGGATATTCGCGAAGTCCTCCATAACAACGATGCTTACCACGCACTCAAAGCCGTAGATGGCCTCATTTTCACCGGTCCTACGGGAACGAATGTCAACGATTTGACTGTATTGATGATTAAACGATAAGGATTTTTTGCGGGAGACCTTCCCTTTTGAAAAAGGAAGGGTCTCCCGCACCCTCTAAAGGAAAACTTCCATACACAATGAAAATGGCTGAAACGAAAATGCAATATGTGTGTGGGGAATGTGATATTTATGGGAGACCTTTCCTTTTGAAAAAGGAAGGGTCTCCCATACCCTCTAAAGGAAAACTTTCATACACAATGAATATTGATGGAACGAAGAAACGGTATGTGTGTGAAGCAATTTGAATTTTAGGCAGCACCGCACAAATGAGGCAGCGCGATAAATAGTGAATTTTGTGGAAGAGTCGATTGCAAAAATCGATGGTTTACTTTCTGTAAATCGAGATTTTTGCAAGAAGTAGATGC
>CAVJHY010000097.1:1863-8401 GCA_963649405.1 bacterium | reverse complement strand
GCCGTTCCTCTTGAATTTTCCCGGTGAGATGCCGTACTGTTGTTTGAATTGCTTACTGAAGTGGTATTCATCGAAAAAGCCGAAGGTATGGGCGATATTGGAGAGGGAGTTCCAAGGCTCGGTGAGCATGAGGTGTTTGGCCATGCGCAGTTTCAGGGAGAGCTGATATTGGTGGACGGACTGACCGGCAATTTGAAAAAACTGATAGCGCAGGCTGCGTTCGGAAATGTGCAGCTCGTCCGCCAGCTCGGACAGGGTATAATTCTTTTCGGGATGCTGAATGAAGAGGCGATGCACGGCATTGACCGGCCATATTTCGGCAATCGAGGCTTGATTGGCGTTTTGCATAAGGTCGCAGAAAAGCAAGTCCACCCGCGCAGAGCAGCGTCTGTCGCGGTCATCGGAGCCGTTCCACCAAATGTTCACGATTTTCTCAAACTGGCTTTGCATATCGTGCGCATTGGAATGAATCAAGGTCGGCAGCTCGATGTGGCTTTGTGCTGCGTTCCCGTCCCCCTCGGCGGGATACAGATGAATAAAAATGGTCTTTGTATTGGGCTGGCAGGGGATTTTCCCGTAATGGTGCTTGCCCGCCTCCAAGCACAGGATGTCGCCGGGCAGCATTAAATAGGGCGTATCCTCCTGATAAATCTCCCAAGACCCCTGCTCTAAATAGATGAGGTCATGCACCTGCATGATGCGGTCATAGTGGATAAAGGGTTGCTGAAAATGACAATAATTACAAGTTTGAACATAGTGCCTTGCAATGGAATCGATAAGCATAATATCATTTCCTTTGTCAGATTTTACATGAAATATCATGACTTGTACATTGTATCATATTCCAATATGAATTACAATATGGTTAGACTTCGGATAAAAGACACAACCAGACGAAAAAGGAGGAATGAGATTTTATGAAGAAGTCGTTTGTAAGAAGGATGCTGCTCATTTCCGTGATAGCCGTCATGGTCACTTGCAGCTGCTTGGCCGTGGATTCGCCGGTGACCGTTATCTCTTCGAGCGGGTCTTCCAAGTTAGAAGCAGAAGATTTCATGCTGGACGGGCAGGATGTCAGCTTCCATGAGAATACTTATCAGACGGAAGATGTCTATCAGATGCCCTCTGCGCCCCGTCCGTCTGACCCGAATGATTCGACCACCTATGTGCCGCAGACAAGAAGGACCAATGACGGCGGCTATTTCCTCAGCTATGCCACTGACCCGGAATGGCTGAAGTATCAGATTAAGGTGGAAAAGGGCGGTGCCTATACCGTGAGTGCGTACTGCGCCCGCGGCTATAACGGCGGCGGTCTGACATTGACCGTGGAGGACACCAAAGATACCGTCACGATTCCTTACACCGATGTCAAAAACACCCAATGGATCTTTGAAAAGACAGGTGAGTATTCCATCACCCTGCCGGAAGGCGAGCATATTCTGAAGCTGGATGTGAGCTGGCCGTGGGACATTGATTATTTTGAATTCACCTCCAGCGAGCCTGAAGAAGAAAAAGTCACCTATCGCATGATCACCCGTGCTGCCGATGGCGGCTTCTGGGATAAGGAAAGCGCCGAGCCGCTGACCCTGACCGTGATGTACTATAACAGCCTCGGTCAGTTCGAAAATCTCAAAGAGAGCTTCGTAAACCGCATCAAGCTGAACGGCGCATACATCGGCAAGGATGTGTACACCGTGACCCGCAATGAGGACAGAACACTGACCATCGAAATCGATGCGGACTTCCTCAAGGAAAATTGCTTGGACGGCGAGAACACGCTCCTTATTTTCTACGATGCGGATTCCTATCTGCACATGACTGCGGCCTTTGATACCACCGTGGATCCCGACCCGAATCTTGAGACGGAATATGTCACGGAGATTTCCGGTGACGCGACCCGCCTTGAAATGGAAAACTGGATGAACGGCGGCAACGGCGTGGCGTTCAATGATGACGACTACACGGCGGAAGATACTTACGCGCATCCCCGTGCGCCCCGTCCCTCCAACGAGCGCCAGTTAGTCCCCCAGACGAGACTCCTCGGAGACGGTAATTATGCGGTCATCTATATGCAGGATCCTGATTGGCTCAAGTTC
Source organism: bacterium (assembly GCA_963649405.1). Taxonomy (GTDB): domain Bacteria; phylum Bacillota; class Clostridia; order Christensenellales; family Aristaeellaceae; genus CAVDRM01. The sequence goes on along the minus strand of CAVJHY010000097.1, from coordinate 6,305 downwards.
AAGGTGAACATTGAAGAAGGCACTTACGCGATTGCTGCCTATGCCGGCACGAATTGGAGCAGCGGCAACATCAGCCTGTACCTCGATGATGAAGAAGAACCGTTCGCCATTCTGCCCGCCAGCACCCTGTCCGAAGACTGGACGATGCAGCTGACGAGCGCGGCGGTGGCTTCCCTGCCCGCTGGCGAACACACCATTAAGGTGTCTGTCTTTGGTCCTTTTGACATCGACTATATCGAGTTTAACAAGGCTGAATAATCAAGCGTATCATCGGATGCACATTGTGCATCCGATTCTTACAAAGGCAGCAAATATTAAATTTATACATTTGAAAGAAGGAAATCATTTATGGACAAGATTGGTGTTGTTATTTGCGGTGTCGGCTTCGGCGGTGCGTTTGTGCCGATTTACAGGGATCATCCCGATGTGAAGTTCATCGGTCTGTATGACACCGACCAAAAGGTGATGAAGGAAGTTGCCGAACATTTTGGCATCACCCGTTTATACGACAGCTTTGAGGATGTCCTGCGTGACCCCGAAGTGGACGCGGTACATGTCCTTTCCCCGATTCCCGCGCACGAAGAGCAGTCCATCCGCGTACTGGAGAGCGGGAAGCACTGCGCCTGCACCGTCCCGATGAGCATGACGCTGGCGGGCATTGCGGGCATCGTGAAGGCTCAGCGCGAGAGCGGCAAGAATTATATGCTGATGGAAACAACGCTCTATACGCGGCAGTATCTGAATGCGCGGGCGATGTATGACCGCGGCGAGCTGGGACGCATTCAGCTCCTGCGCGGCTGCCATTTCCAAGATATGGAAAATTGGCCGGAATATTGGCGCGGTCTGCCGCCGATGTATTACGCAACGCACGCCATGTCCCCGATTTCCGCCTTGGCCGGTTCCCGCATCGAGCGGGTGGTGTGCTACGGCTCCGGCGAAATGCGTCCTGAGCTTCGGTGCAGATACGGCAATCCCTTCCCCGCAGAAAGCGCCCTTCTGCGCTATGAAAACGGCTTGACCGGCGAGGTCACCCGCACATTGTTTGAAACGGCAAAGGCGTACATTGAAGGCTTCTATGTCTACGGCTCCAAGGCTTCTTTGGAATGGGGCTTCCAAGACGAGGACGACCTCACGATGACCAAGCTGGAAAAGACAGAGCATCGCGGCTATGCGACTCCCATCATTCCCCTGCATTCTCCTGCGGCGTTTGAAAACCTGCCCGAATCCATCCGGCAGTACACCTTGGCCGAGGGCGATTATGACGCAACCCAGCCCGAAAAATCCCTGACCTCCGGCGCGGCGGGCGGACATCACGGATCTCACCCGCATTTGGTGCATGAATTTGTCCGAAGCATCATTGAAAAGCGCAATCCTGCCATCAGCATGGACTTTGCGACGAACATCAGCGCGGCGGGCATCTTGGCACACGCCTCTGCATTGGCGGGCGGCAAAGAAATCGAAATTCCGAAATTCTGATAATAAAGGAGAATGAAAATGAAGAGAATCTGTGCGCTGCTCCTTGCGCTCGCTCTGTGCCTAAGCCTCATGGCAGTGGGCGGTTATGCCGAGGAAGAACAAAAAGGGCTGCAAAAGTTTGACCATGTTGTGGAGCTGCATATTGCGTTTTACAAAGACCCGATGGATTCGTCCTTAGGTCAGGGCGAAGACATGGAAAACAACTATTATACGCGCTATCTCCTTGAAAATTACAACATCAAAATCGTGGTGGACTGGTCTGCCTCCGGCGATGATTTCTATCAGAAGCTGGCGCTGTCCATCGTCTTGGGCGATTTGCCGGATGCCTTCATCACCAACCACACCTACTGGAAGGAAGCGGCGGAATCCGGCCTGCTGATGGATATTACGGACATTTTCAATGAATATGCCTGTGAGAAAATCAAGAACGCCTATGCCGTAACGGACGGCAAGGCTGCACAAGCGTGCATGGTGGACGGTCAGATGTACGGTCTTGCCAACACGGTGGTGCAGAGCGATGGCATTTTAGTCGGCTTCATCCGTCAGGATTGGCTGGATGCCGTCAACCTGTCCGCGCCGACCACGCTGGACGAGCTGGAAACGGTTGCCAAGGCGTTCAAGGATGCAAAGCTCGCCGGGGACAAGACCATCCCGATTTTAGGCACGGGTTCGGGCGGCTCTCTCTATTCCAACTTCTCCTCCTCTACGAATGTCTGGTACGGCTTTGACCCCATCTTCGCCGCCTACAATGCAGCCCCCGGCTACTTCATCAAGAAGGACAGCAAGGTGGTTTACGGCACCTTTACGGAAGAAACCAAGCAGGCGCTCACGCGGCTGGCTGATTGGTACAAGCAGGGCTTGATTGACATTCAGCTCGGCACGCGTTCGGACTCCAGCATTCCGATGAACGCAAACCAGGCGGGTATGTTTACAGGCCCGTGGTGGGCAATCGGCTACGGCAATGCCAGCTCTTTCTATAACAGCGCCGATGCCGATTGGCAGTCCTTCGTCCTGAACAATGAAGCCGGCGAATGGATGGTGAAAACGCCCGACCTTTACGGCGCGAGCTACCTGTGCATCAATGCCGAGGCCAGCGAAGAAGCTGCCATCGCCGCGATGATTACGGTCAACGCCATGACCATGTATGAAACGAACATGGTGGCGGAAACGAACACCAACATCAATAGCTGGTATCCGCTTCGTCTGGTCATTGATACGCCCGACATCGTGGAGCATGAATATGCAGAGCTTCAGAAGGTGCTGAGCGGCGAGGCTGACCCGGAAGATTACAAGGACGAAACCACCTATGTCTTCATGTACGGCGATGCCAAGGCCGCGAAGAAGGTCATTAAGGACTATACGCCCGGTGAGCTGCTCCGCAGAAAGAATTTTGAAGTGTCCGCCGACAGCGCCGAATGGCAGCGCCTGTATTCCATCTTAATCGGCGACCGCTGCTTGGCAACCCGCACACCGGATGTCAGCATTGATTCCGTGATTTATAATCACACCAGCACAACCGAGCGGTACTGGGACAACCTGTGGAACGCCGAAATGGAAACCGTTCTGAAGATTGTGACGGGGCAGCTTGATATCAGCGCATTGGACGAATTGGAAACCCGCTGGATGCGCGAGGGCGGCGAACAAATTCTGAACGACCTCAACAAGACCTATGGCGACTAACGCATTTTCCGCATCGGGGGCTATCATGAAAGAAAGAGCAATGAAAAGCTCAGGCGGCAAGACCTCAAAGCAGCTTTCGTATCTGCTGATGTGTGCGCCCGGTCTTCTGTGGATGATTCTCTTCCAGTTCGTCCCGATGTCCGGCATCGTAATTGCATTTCAGAAGTTCGTGCCGAAAAAGGGCTTGTTTGGCTCCAAGTTCATCGGGCTGGAAAACTTTGATTACCTGTTTTCTCTGTCCGAGGTCTGGCGCGTGGTGGGTAACACCCTGGTGATTGCGGTCTCCAAGCTGGTCTTGCTGCTGCTTGTCCCGCTTTGCTTTGCGCTCATGCTGAACCGCGTCAAAAACATGGCGTTCAAGAAAACCGTGCAGACAGTGACCTATCTGCCGCACTTCATTTCTTGGGTCATCTTGGCGAACATCATCACCAATATGTTTGGCTACGACGGGGTTATCAACCAAGCCATCGTGTTCTTGGGCGGAGAAGCAAAGCTGTTCTTGGGCGATGCCGGTTTCTTTCGCTGGCTGTTGATTTTAAGCGATGTCTGGAAGGAATTTGGTTTTAACTCGATTATCTTCCTCGCCGCGCTTTCCGGGGTCAATCCCCAGCTTTACGAGGCTGCCGCCATTGACGGCGCAAACAGCTTAACGCAGCTAAGGTATGTCACGCTGCCCGGCATATCCTCCACCGTTGTGCTTGTTCTGGTGCTTTCCTTAGGCAATGTGCTGAACGCCGGTTTTGACCAAGTTTATAATATGTATAATTCTCTGGTCATGTCCAGCAGCGACATCATTGATACATGGATTTACCGAATGGGCTTAATCAAGATGAACTTTTCCCTGAGTACGGCAGCCGGTCTGCTGAAATCCGTCGTCAGCATGGTGCTGATTTCAGCTTCCTATGCGCTGGCCTATAAATTCTCGGATTACAGGATTTTCTAAAGAGGATGAGCAGATGGTAGAGAAGAAGTCAGTTTCAGGAACGGTATTAAAAATTCTCAACTACTTAATCCTTGCGGTGTTAAGCATTTCCTGCTTTTTCCCGCTTTGGTATACGCTCGTCATGTCGCTGTCCTCCAAGCAGGCCGTGGATGCGGGGCAGGCCATTCTGTGGCCGGTGGGCATTAACCTTCGCAATTACAGCCTGATTGTGGAAGATCCTTTGTTCCTCAGCTCCTTCATGCGGTCGGTGCTTCGGGTGTTAATCGGCACGCCGTTTTCCCTGATTGTCAGCGTCCTGATTGCCTTCCCGCTTTCCAAAAACAGCAGAGAATTTAAAATGCGC
>CAVJHY010000097.1:0-1853 GCA_963649405.1 bacterium | reverse complement strand
AACCCGATTATGTGGTTTTTGGTTTTCTGTATGCTCTTTGGCGGCGGTGTCGTCCCGTGGTACTGGTTCATGATGCAATACGGCATGATTGACAGCTTGCTCGGTCTGATTCTATGCGGCGGTCTGCCGATTTACTACTGCATCCTCATCATGAATCAATTCCGCAGCATCCCCAAGGATCTCTCGGACGCGGCGCTCATTGACGGCGCAGGCCCGTGGCGAACCCTGTTTTCCATCTACCTGCCTTGCTCGCTGCCGACGATTGCCACCATCAGCCTGTTTGTGGCGGTCAATTATTGGAACGATTACTTCCAAGGCATGGTGCTTTCCAAGTCATCGGAGTTTTACCCCTTGATGACCTACATTCGTTCCTTCAATGTGTCCCTGAACATGACAGGCAACATGGACACCGAGCAGCTCATTCGCGCAACGCAGACCTCTAACCGCGCCCTTGACTCGGCGAAGGTCTTTATTGCCTTAGTCCCAATGCTTGTCATTTATCCGTGGCTGCAGCGGTATTTCATCTCCGGCATTATGCTCGGAGCGGTTAAAGAATAATGGCATCCCCGCTAAAATTCGGCGGGCGCTGTCATTCAAAATAATCAAAAGGAGAATGATACTATGAAGAAGTCGTTTGTCGGCAAGCTGCTGCTTTCTTTCCTCATCGCCATGGTGCTTCTGTGCAGCTTCTGCTGTGCGGAAGACGAAACCGTGACCTTCATCTCTTCCACGGGCATCACCCGCTTGGAAGCAGAAGATTTCATGCAGGGCGGGCAGGATGTGTCTTGGCATGAAACCACCTACGAAACGGCGGATGTGTACAAAGCGCCCTCCGCGCCCCGTCCCTCTGACCAGAACGATGCCTCCACCTATGTCCCGCAGACCGCTGTTTCTGCTGACGGCGGCTATTACCTGACCTACGCGACCGACCCGGAATGGGTGAAATACAAGGTTGAAGTGGAAAAGAGCGGCGTTTATGCCATCGGCGCTTACTGCGCCCGCGGCTATGACGGCGGCAGCCTGACCTTGGTTGTGGACGATGCCGGCGAAAAAGTCAGCATCCCCTACACAGCGCTTGAGAAGAATGATTGGTCTTTCAGCCGCACCAAGGGCGAATTCCTGATTAATCTGCCTGAAGGCACGCATACCCTGACCCTGCAAATTAACTGGCCGTGGGATATTGACTACCTTTTGTTTGTTCCGATGTCGGAAGAAACCGTCATCAGCTATGACGACCCGGAGCCGAACCTTGACCCTGAATATGTCACGAAAATCGGCGGCGAAACGGCCCGCCTTGAAGCGGAAAACTGGATGAACGGCGGCAACGGCGCGGCGTTCAACGAAGACGACTACACGGCGGAAGACACCTATGCGCATCCCCGTGCGCCCCGTCCCACCAACGCCAATCAGTTAGTCCCGCAGACCCGCCTTGCCGGTGACAACAACTATGTCATCATCTATATGCAGGACCCCGACTGGCTGAAATTCAAGGTCGATATCGAAGAAGGCACCTATGCCATTTCCGCCTTTGCTGGCTCTAACTGGAGCGTCGGTAACATCAGCCTGTACCTCGATGACGAGGAAGAGCCGTTCGCCATCCTGCCTGCCAGCTCTTTGACGGAATTTGACTGGACGCTGCAAATGACTTCCAAGTCCATTGCAGACCTTCCCTCCGGCGAACATACCATCAAGGTCTCCGTCTACGGTCCGTTCGACCTTGACTATATCGAATTTATTAAGATGGAATAATCCAAATACACTGCTTTTCACCCAAGGACTGCTCGATGCGGGCAGTCCTTCCTTTGAAGGGAGTAATGTATGCGTACCTCAAAAAAGCCCTTTGTTTTTGTGTT
>CAVJHY010000096.1:0-8466 GCA_963649405.1 bacterium | reverse complement strand
TGTGCCTTTACGGTGCCTCGCCTCAATCTACGATCAAGGCATCGGCAGTCTGCCTGCGGCAGACTTGAAAACCTTTCAGGTTTTCAACCTCCGCGCATCTACTTCTTGCAAAAATCTCGATTTACATTCAGTAAACCATCGATTTTTGCGTTTCGACTCTTCCACAAAATTCACGATTGATCGCGCCGCCTCATTTGTGCGGTGCTGCCTTAAGTTATCCGCAGGGCAAGGCTGTTTTGCGGATAATGAATATTGTTGATTACGAAGCAATAAAACACGCACCGCCGACCTGCGCGGCGGGAGGAGAAAAATTTCGGAGAGGAGCTTGTCCCCTCGTAAAAATTTTTTATTCCGATCAGATTTTCTGACCGTGACGGAAAAAGATGCGGATTTTTTCCTTCGCAAGAAAATCTGCAAACCCAAATGAAAGCGGGCTTTGCCTGATTTCATTTGATGCTGAACATGAAGGAGGCAACTATGAATATTATCCTTTTAGGACCGCCCGGTGCGGGCAAGGGTACACAGGCACAGCTTTTGATGAGCGATTTCAGCATTCCGCAGATTTCGACCGGCGATATGCTCCGCGCCGCCATCAGAGCGCAGACCAAGGTGGGCTTAGAGGCCAAGTCCTTCATTGACGCGGGTCAGCTCGTGCCGGATGATGTGGTCATTGCCATCGTGAAAGAGCGCTTGACGGAGGATGACTGCGCGAACGGCTACATCTTGGATGGTTTCCCCCGCACGGTGCATCAGGCGGAGGAGCTGGAGAAAATTGCGCACATTGACGCGGTAATCAATCTGCATGTGTCCGATGAAGTCATCATTGAACGGCTGGCAGGACGGCGCATTTGCCCCGCGTGCGGTGCTTCCTATCACATCTCCCGCTTAAATGGCGGGACGGCGTGTCTCAAGTGCGGTGAGCAGGTTGTGCAGCGGCAGGACGATGCGGAAGAAACCATCCGCAGCCGTCTGAAGGTTTATACCGAGCAGACTGCGCCGCTCATCGGCTATTACACCGAAAAAAATCTCCTGAAAACCATTGTGTGCCACGATTCCATTGAAGAAAACCATCAGGCCGTTTTGGAGGCATTGAAGGGTTAATCATGATTACGCTGAAAAATCCTGACCAGCTGGCCAAAATGCGGTCAGCCGGACATTTGCTCTATGATGTGATGCAGAAGCTCAGGGAAGCGGTGAAGCCCGATATGACCACCGCTGACTTGGATGCCTACGCGGAGGAATTGATTCGTCACGCGGGCGCGATTCCGTCCTCTCTGAATTACTGCGGCTTCCCCAAGTCCATCTGCGCGTCGATTGACGATGAGGTGGTGCATGGCATTCCCTCTGCGGACATCGAGCTGAAGGAAGGGCAGATCATCTCTTTGGATGTGACCCTTTTGTTGGACGGTTGGCAGGCGGACAGCGCCCTGACCGTTCCTGTCGGGCAGGTGAGCGAGGACAAGCTGCGCCTGATTCGCGTGACGGAGGAGTCCTTCTGGAAGGGCGCACGCGCTGCCCTGAACGGCAACCACATCGGCGACATCGGCGCCGCCGTACAGCAGCACGCGGAGAGCCACGGCTACGGCGTTGTCCGTGCCCTGACCGGTCACGGCATTGGCCGTGAAATGCACGAAGACCCGTCCGTGCCGAATTTCGGCATTGCGGGACACGGCACACGGCTGCGCCCCGGCATGACCATTACCATCGAGCCGATGATTGCACAAGGTACATGGCAGGTGCATGAGCTGGCGAACGATTGGACATTTGTCACGAACGACCATCGCCCCGCTTCGCACTATGAGCATACGATGGCAATTCGTCGGGACGGTCTGCCGGAGATTTTGACCCTTCCCGACGGCGGCTGGAAGGAGGAACGCCCTTGAAAATGCCCATTCAAAAAGGAAATGTTGTAATTTCCAAAAAAGGGCGTGACAAAGGCAGGTACTTTGTGGTATTATATACGTTGGACGCGGTTTATGCGTACCTGACGGATGGCGATACCAGAAAGCTGGATCACCTGAAGAAAAAGAAGCTGATGCACCTTTCCTCCGTGCCGGTTTTGCTGCCGGAAATCGTGGAAATGTACGAAAATCATCAGCTCAAGGACAGCGATGTGCGCAAGGCGCTTTCGGCTGTCCGCCCCGATAAAAGCGCCGAATGCGCTGTGACCGAACAGGACTGAGGAGGGTATTGAACTTTGTCCAAGGACGATGTTATCGAAATGGAAGGCAAGGTCGTCGAGGCATTGCCGAACGCTGTGTTCCAAGTCGAGCTGCCCAACGGGCATCAGATTATGGCACACATTTCCGGCAAAATGCGCATGAATTTCATCCGCATTTATCCCGGCGACAAGGTGACTGTCGAGCTCTCCCCCTATGACCTGACCCGCGGCCGCATCACATGGCGCAGCAAGAATTGATATCTTACGCTCCTTCATGTTCCCGCGCCCTTGAAAGCAACCCTTTTTGAGCGTGCGGGACGCGCAAGAGCGTTTGACAAATCTGCCTGCGGCGAAAGCTGCATGGCGGAGGGGACGCGCCTTTGCGTCCCTCAGCGTCTGTCCCTAACCCACGACGGACGCGCCGAAGTATCCTTTTAAGGAGGGAAAAAAATGAAAGTTCGTCCTTCTGTGAAGCCGATCTGCGAAAAGTGCAAGATCATCAAGCGCAAGGGCCGTGTCATGGTCATTTGCGAAAACCCGAAGCACAAGCAGCGCCAAGGCTAACCGGTCTGCGGCCGGAGGCACTCCCCGAAACAGCGAACTTCCTGTCGGATGTTGGTTGAGTGCGGGCGGGCTGTACGGTTGTGTCGACAGTCATGTCAAGGCGATTCCCGATACAACATCTTTCAATAGGCAGAAGGTGCTGTATGCGGGGGTTTCGGTATGCAAATGGGGTTGTTTGAAGGAGCTTGCCCCTTCAAATCAGTTCCGCACCGCCGGCAGGCTTTGCCTGTTTATATCGGTTCTGCCAAAAGCATTTGGCGAAACCGTTTAGACTCGGCAAAGTCAAGGCGAGAGGAAAAAATCCGCGAAGGAGCTATGCTCCGAGAGAGGATTTCATTCCTGCCGGATTTTCTAACCGTGAAGAAAAAGATTCGGATTTTTTTCCACAAGAAAATCTGCAAACCAAATGAAATGAAGTCAGCTCCATTTCATTTGATGAAATCCGGCGAAGCCGGATTGAGTCGTGATGGTTGGCCGCGTGGGCGGCTGCCCGGAAGCAGGGGGTTGCCTGCTGCAAGGGACCACGTGTGATGCCATTCCATATAACAAAGTCCGCAGCGTATAGCGCTCAAGCGGACGACATTCGCCCCCGCCCTGCCACAGCAATGCTTTTGCAGGGGTGAAGAGCGGCGAAGGCAACCAAATATTTGGAGGTGTATCCAATCCATGGCACGTATTGCGGGCGTTGACCTGCCCAGAGAGAAGCGCGTAGAAGCGGGCTTGACCTACATCTACGGCATCGGCCCCAGCGTCTCCAAGCAGATTCTGGCCGACACCGGAGTCAATCCTGATACCCGCGTGAAGGACCTCTCCGAGAACGAAATCAGCAAGCTGCGCGAGTACATCGAACATCATCTGAAGGTCGAAGGTGACCTGCGCCGCGAAGTCTCCATGAACATCAAGCGTCTGGTTGAAATCGGCAGCTACCGTGGCATTCGCCATCGCCGTAACCTGCCCGTCCGCGGCCAGCGTTCCAAGACCAATGCTCGTACCCGCAAGGGTCCGAAGCGCACGGTCGGCAACAAGAAGAAGTAAGGCATTTCGGCTGCTAAAGGCAGTCATGAAAGCCTGATGCAATCAAGAATTAAGCCCCGCTTCGGGGCTCGGAGGGATTGAAATGGCACCCAAAGCTAATGCGAAACTGAAGAAGGTCTCGCGCAAGCGCCGTGAGCGCAAGCTCGTTGAACGCGGTGCAGCGCACATTCGTTCTTCCTTCAATAACACCATCGTCACCATCACCGATGTAAACGGAAATGCCCTGTCTTGGGCTTCCGCCGGCGGCATGGGCTTCCGCGGCAACAAGAAGTCTACGCCCTTCGCCGCGCAGATGGCTGCCGAAACCGCTGCCAAGGCTGCAACGGAATTCGGTCTCAAGTCCGTGGACGTGTTCGTGAAAGGCCCCGGCTCCGGCCGTGAAGCCGCCATTCGTGCGCTTCAGACCGCCGGCTTGGATGTGACCATGATTAAGGACGTCACCCCCATTCCGCACAACGGCTGCCGCCCGCCCAAGCGCAGGAGAGTCTAAGGCACTTCTGCCCGAACAATCGTACATGAACATGGCTGCGGCAAAAGCTGTGCCGCGTTAAGCCGAATTTTAGGAGGTTCCATCATTATGGCAAGATATACAGACTCCGTGTGCCGTCTGTGCCGCCGTGAGGGCTCCAAGCTCTTCCTGAAGGGCGAAAAGTGCTTCTCGCAGAAGTGCGCGCTCGGCAAGCGTCCCACCCCTCCCGGCCAGCATGGTCAGGCTCGTCAGCGCAAGATGAGTGAGTATGGCACTCAGCTGCGTGAAAAGCAGAAGGCACGCCGTGCTTACGGTCTGCTGGAAGGTCAGTTCTATCGCACCTATGAACGCGCTTCCAACATGAAGGGCGTTACCGGTGAAAACCTGCTCCAGCTCTTGGAACGCCGCATTGACAACGTGATTTATCGCGCCGGTCTCGCCGCGTCCCGTCCCCAGGCTCGTCAGCTCGTGCTGCACGGCCACTTCATGGTCAACGGCAAGAAGGTTGACATTCCCTCCTACGAGCTGGATGCCAACGATGTCATCACCGTCCGTGAAAAGAGCAAGGATATACCGCTGTTCAAGGCTGCCCGTGAAGGCTCTGCCCGCATCGTCCCCAAGTGGCTGACGGTTAATGCGGATGCGCTGACCATCACCGTGGCCGCCCTCCCCGCCCGTGAAGATATTGATTTCTCCATCCAGGAGAACATGATCGTCGAATATTACAGCCGTTAATCATGCTCCTGACTTGAAATCCCCTCACCCAACGGTCATCAATAGGAGGGTAGTACACCGTGATTTCAGAATTCGAAAAAGCGCACATCGAATGTATCGAAACGTCGGATGACAAAACATATGGCAAATTTGAGATTGAGCCGCTTGAGCGCGGTTTCGGTCACACGCTGGGCAATGCGCTGCGTCGTGTTCTGCTCAATTCGCTCCCCGGTGCCGCTGTCAAGGCGATTCAGATTGACGGCGTGCAGCATGAATTTACCACCATCCCCGGCGTGAAGGAAGATGTTTCCGAAATCATCCTGAACGTCAAGGAATTGGCGCTGAAGCTCCACTGTGACAGCGAAAAAAAGGTGGAAATCAATGCGGTGGGTCCCTGCGAACTGACGGCTGAAGCCATTCAAGAGGATGATGAGGTCGAGATTGTCAATCCTGATCTGCATTTGGCCACGCTGGGCGATAATGCCAAGGTTCACATTTGGCTGACGCTGGATCAAGGCCGCGGCTATGTCCCGTCCGATAAGAATAAGAACCCGCAGTATCCCATCGGTGTGATTGCAACCGACTCGATTTATACCCCCATCCGCAAGGTCAACTACACCATTGAGGCTGCGCGTGTGGGTCAGATTATGGACTATGACAAGCTGATTCTGGAGGTTACGACAGACGGCTCTGTTAAGCCCGACGAGGCCATCGGCCAAGCTGCGAACATTCTCATCGATCAGCTCCAGATTTTCCGTGGGCTGACCGACCAGGTTATGACTGTCAAATCCACCGCGAATGAAGATGATAAGCTGGATCGCGTCATGGAATTGACCATCGAAGAGCTTGATCTTTCCGTCCGTGCTTATAACTGCCTGAAGCGCGCTGGCATCAACAGCGTCGCCGAGCTGGTGCAGCGCAACACAGAGGACATGATGAAGGTGCGCAACCTTGGTAAGAAGAGCCTTGAGGAAGTGGAGCAGAAGCTCGAAGGTCTCGGCCTCAGCCTGCGTCCCACGGAAGAGTAATATAGGAGGAAATGACTTATGGCAACTGAGCGCAAGCTGGGTCGTACTGCGAGCCAGCGCAAAGCCATGCTGCGCGGTCTGACGACCAACCTGCTCTGGTATGGCCGCATTGAGACCACCGAAGCGAAAGCCAAGGAGGTTCGCAGCATCGCCGATAAAATGATTACGCTCGCCATCCGCGAGTATGATAAGACCGTCGAGGTCGAAAAGGAATTTTATAACGATAAGAAGCAGATTGTGAAGGAGACCGTCGTGAACGATCTGCCCTCCAAGCTGAATGCCCGCCGCCTGATGATGGCTTACCTCTACGAAGTCAAGGAAGCCAAGAAGGATGACGAGAGCAAGAAGGAATATCAGGAGCGCACCAAGGACAACCAGCATCCGCTGATTGAAAAGATGTTCCGTGAATACGGTCCCAAGTACCGTAAGCGCAATGAAGAAAAGAACTGCGCGGGCGGCTACACCCGTATTTATAAGCTGGGACCCCGCCGCGGCGATGCTGCCGAGCGCGTGATCATCGAGCTGGTTTAATGTTGTTTTAACGCGGACTGCGTTTGAATCCCCGTGATTTCACGGGGATTTTTTGTATTATATAAACCTTCACACAGATATTGTCCCTTCGCTTCAACAACAAATATTGTGTAAGAAAGTTTTCTTTTAGGAAGGTGCGGAAACTCTTTTCTTTTTCAAAAGAAAAGGGTTTCCGTCATTTTCCCCACACAGATATTGCTCATTCGTTCCAACAACAAATATTGTGTAAGAAAGTTTTCCTTTGGAGGGTACGGGAGGTATTTCCTTTTTTCAAAAGAAAATACCTCCCGCCTAAAACCGCCCCCGTCCCCTAAAATTATTTGCTCTTTCACTGTAATTCGTTTATAATAGATTTAATTCACTGCGGAAGGGGGAAGCACTGTGCGGAAAGCGGCTGGTTGGCTGATTGTGCTGCTGCTCTGCACGGCTTTCTCCGCGGCAGCGCTCGGCGAGGAAAACACCACCCTGCGTGCGCTTATCGTTTCCGCTGACCACTTCATCACACAGACCGATACCGGCACGGCAGCACGGACAAATGCGCAGGCGGTTAAGAACGCCCTCAGCGCGGATGCACGCGGCTATCAGATTATCCGCACCGAAAGCGATACGCTGACTTCAATGGATGATCTGCGCCAAGCGGTTATGGAAACCTTCGGTGACGCGGACGAGGACGATGTTTCCGTCTTCTATATCAGTACCCACGGCACATATAATATCGCTCGAAGCAACGCCGCTGCTGCGCTCCTGCTCAGCGACGGACAGACCGAGAACGAGGTCACCGCTGTCGCACTTCAGGATATTTTTGATAGAATCCAAGGCACAAGGGTGCTGATTTTGGATGCCTGTAACGCGGGCGCGTTTATCGGGAAGGGCTTGAGCAATCCCGCCGATGAAACATTGTTCATAGGCGATCATTATAAGGTGCTGTGCAGCGCGGGCGGCGCGGAGGAGAGCTGGTATTGGCAGACCCAGACCGGCGAGCATCGCGGCGCGAGCTACTTCGCTGCCGTGCTGACCAACGGTCTCAAAAAAAGTAAGGGCTTTCCGGCGGATATGAATCAGGACGGCGAGATTACGCTGAATGAAGCGTATCAATATGCTTTGCGCTTCTACGCCGCGTCCACCCCGCAGGTGTATCCGCAGACGGACGATGATTTCGTCCTCTTCGCGTGCGGCGCATCAAGCACGGAGGATAAGACCGATGCCATCACCGACATTCAGTTTGATGATACCGTGCTGTCCGGAACGCAGCGTCAGGTGCAGTTTTCCTTCACCGTGCGCAAGCCAGTGGAGGTCATTTATCAGCTCGTTTATTATCAGCAGGGCGAGTGGCAGTTCGAGACCGCACAGGTGATTTACGACCAGACCGAGGGCGATAAGCTGCAAACGGGTCGGAAAACCCGCACGCTTACATTGTCCCTCAGCGACGAAGAGGACGAGACACAGGGCTATGTGATGGTGCAGCTTTTTACCCGCAGCGAGGACGGGACTTTTTGGTTGGAGGGCGGAAAATTGCTCAGCGTGCAGCCGTCCGCAGGCGATATTGTGCTGAGCGTCCGGCTGGATAAGCGCTCGTTCCGCCCCGATAGCGGCGAGGAGCTGGCTGTGCGCATCCTGCATGACGCGCCGTGCAGCATGACCGTCAGCGTGCAGAACATAAGCGGCGAAACCATCCGCTATTTGCAATATGATACCCCCTCCCGCCCCCAGCACTTGACGCCCGAAGGAAGCTGCTTCTATTGGGACGGCCGCCTCGTCTCCGGCGAACGCGCCCCAGCCGGCCGCTATATCATCCGCGTCAAGACAACCTTCGCCGGAAGAATGTATGTCGCGTATTCCGGAACGGTCATACTCAGGGAAGCCGAAGGGACGGACGGGTAAGGCATCACCGCACAATTCAGCAATGCGCAAAATGCGCCTTTACGGTGCCTCGCCTCAATCTACGATAGAGGCATCGGCAGTCT
>CAVJHY010000095.1:0-8482 GCA_963649405.1 bacterium | reverse complement strand
TTCCCGCGCAGATAAACCAGCAGCTTCTTCACAAAAACGCTCCTTTGCTTCCAGTGCTTCAGGCAAAACCTGAACATTTATTATATTCCGATGGGGGAGAATAGTCAACTGTGATGAAGTAATGAGTCAAAACGCAATCGAAATATTTACCTTTTTTGATAATCTCTCCGGTGCTTGAATTACATCAAAATTTATGGTATGATAACTTGTCGGTTTGTGTAAAAATGCAGACCGAAGGAGCAACGGATAGGATATAAGGGGATGACGGTTTTGTCGCATATCTTTCTGGACGCGATGGGCGGCGATCATGCGCCGGAATGCACCGTGCTGGGCGCGGTGGAGGCGCTGAGGAAGGACGAAAGCCTGAAGGTGACGCTGGCGGGCACGGTTTCCGCGATGGAGCCGTATCTAAAGGATGCGGATGATGTGCGGGAGCGCGTGACGCTTTTGGAAACACCCGACATTATCACCAACCATGACGCGGCTGTGATGGCTGTGCGTCAAAAGAAGCAGTCCGCCGTGGTACTGGGAATGCTCGCCGTGCGCGAAAGCAAGGCGGATGCGTTCGTTTCCGCCGGCTCGACGGGGGCAACGCTGGCGGGCGGTATGTTCCGCCTGGGGCGCATTGACGGCGTGGAGCGTCCGGCGCTTGCTCCGCTTCTCCCCAACGGCAAGGGATATTTCTGCCTCATTGACTGCGGCGCGAATGTGGACTGTCTGCCCGCGTATCTGCCGCAGTTCGGCATCATGGGCAGCGAATACATGAAGGTCGTGCTGGGCATGAAGGAGCCGCGTGTCGGGCTTGTCAACATCGGCGCGGAGGCGGAAAAGGGCAATGCCATGTGCAAGGCCGCGTACCCGCTGATGGAAAAAGCGCCGTTCCGTTTTGTCGGCAATGTGGAGGGACGCGACATCACCGCCGATGTGGCGGATGTTGTGGTGTGCGACGGCTTTTCCGGCAACCTCATCCTCAAATTCATGGAGGGCGTGGCAGGCACGCTCATCGGCATGATTAAAAAGGAAATGTATGCGGATTTGCGCGGGAAAATCGGCGGTCTGATTGCCAAGCCCGCCTTCAAGCGCGTGAAAAAGCAGATGGACTATTCCGAAATCGGCGGAGCGCCTCTCTTGGGCGTGAACGGCGTGGTGGTCAAGGGACATGGCTCCAGTGATGCGCACGCTATCGCCTGTGCCATCAAGCAGGCGCAGAAAATGATTGACGGTGACATCGTCCGAAAAATTACGGAATCCTTGAGGACGGTGTTATGATACACTATCAAATGAAAGTCAGCTAAAGCAGACTTTCATTTGGGCATCAATTTCTTGTAAAATGGATGGGCGGCATTCCCGCCATCTCATTTTACGGTCAGAAATTGATATAGGATGCGGTATTTCAACCGCTCCTCACACCGGCAAAGCCGGTGTTGCGGATTTGAGTGAAGGGGTTGCGACCCCTTCACTCATCCCCAAGAGCTTATTTGACAATCGGAGACAGCGCTTTCATGCACCCATGAACTTCCGATTGTCAAAAACAAACAACGAACGATTTTTTAGGAGGGACAAACATGGTATTTGAAAAGGTTTCTGCTCTGATTGCCAAGCAGCTCAAGCTGGATGTGAAGGATGTCACGCCGGACAAGCGTCTGGTGGAAGACCTGAAGGCGGACAGCGCCAACATCATGGTCATGATCATGGATTTGGAAGACGAGTTTAACATGATGGTGGAGGATGATGCCATCAATTCCCTGAAAACGGTCGGCGATGTGGTGAAGTACATCGAAAATCATCAGTAATTTGCAATAAAAGCGGCGAAGCTGTGGGTTTCCATGGCTCCGCCGAGCAAAGACATCACCGCACAAATGAGGCGGCATAAAAGCACATTTTAAGTGCGTCGCGGAATTGTGCGGTGATGCCTAAAAAAAGGAGCCTCATGAAGGATCTGAACGATCTGATGCGCACGCTCGGATGCAGCTTTCACGATAAGTCGCTGCTGGAGCGTGCGCTCACGCATCCGTCTCTTGGCGTGGACAATAATCAGCGCCTTGAATTTTTGGGCGACGCTGTCCTGCAAATCGTCATCAGCAGGAGGCTTTATTCGGACTACCGTTCCTTCCACGAAGGGCAGCTCACGCAGATGCGGCAGAAGCTGGTCTGCGAGGGGGCGCTGGCGAAGGTGGCGCGAGCCATCGGTTTGGGCGAATACCTGCGGATGGACAAGGGCTGCGAGCAGACGGGCGGACGCAATCAGGACAGTGTTCTGGCTGATGCGATGGAATCCGTCTTGGCAGCTGTCTATCTGGACAGCGGGCTGGACGAGGCCGCCGAAATCATCGACCGATATTGGCCGCACACCGCCGCACAGACGACGGATGCAAAGAGCGCCCTGCAGGAATATTTGCAGGCACGCGGTCTTGCTGCGCCCAAATATGAGACGCTGAAGGAAGAAGGTCCCGCGCACGAGCGCGTGTTCACCGTGGCAGTCTATGTGGACGGCAGGGATGTGGCGCACGGGCGTGATTTAAGCAAAAAGAAGGCGGAGCAGGCCGCTGCGCGGTGTGCGCTGGAATGCCTGAAATCGCGGGGCGGAGAAGCGTCATGCGGCTAAAAAGGCTGGAATTGCAGGGCTTTAAGTCCTTCATGGAAAAAACGGAAATCGTCTTCAATCAGGGCATTACGGGCATTGTCGGGCCGAACGGCTCCGGCAAGAGCAACATCGGTGATGCCGTGCGCTGGGTGCTGGGCGAGCAGAGTGCGCGTGTCCTGCGCGGCGCAAAGATGGAGGACGTGATTTTTAACGGCACGCAGAAGCGGAAGCGGGCTTCCTTCTGCGAGGTGTCGCTGGTCTTTGACAATGAAGATCACGCCTTAAAAAGTGCCTTTGCCGAGGTCAGCGTCACCCGCCGCGTTTATAGAAACGGCGACAGCGAATATTACCTGAACAAGGCTGCCTGCCGTCTGCGCGACATTTTGGAACTGTTCCGCGATACGGGCATCGGACGAGAGGGGTATTCGCTCATCGGGCAGGGGCGCATTGACGAAATCCTGTCCCAGAAGGGCGAGGACCGCCGTCAGGTTTTTGAGGAAGCGGCGGGCATCATGACCTACCGCGTCCGCAAGGAGGAAGCCGAGCGCAAGCTGGCGCGCACGGGCGAAAACCTGACCCGCGTGTACGACATTCTGAACGAATTAGAGGGGCGCTTAGGTCCTTTGAGCGAACAGGCTGCCGTGGCGCGGGAATATCAGACGCTGTTCGAGCGGCTGCGGACGCTGGAAATCAATATTTTCCTTCTGCGCTACGACAAGGTGCGCGAGCGTGTCACGGCGCTGACCCAGACGATGGAGGGCTTGCGCGATGTGCTGCTCTCCCACGAGGCGCGAATTAATGAAATTTCCGCGCAGCGTGAAACGCTGGACAATGAAATTCAGGCGCTCGAAGAAGCGCTGACCGCGGCGCGTCAGGCACAGAATGAAAAAATCGAGCTTCTCCATGAGGAGGAGCTTCGCTGCGACCGTCTGGACAGCCAGAAAAAAACGCTCTTGGAGGCTGAACAAACGGCTTTGGTTCAGCGTCGGGAAACGGCGGAACGGAAGGACAATCTGCTCAAGCTCCATCAGGATGACGGCGAAGCCGAGAAAGCGCGGGAACAAGCGCTGACCGAGACGCGGAAAACGCTGGAAGAAGCGCAGACCTCCTTGGATGCGTTCAACCGCTCTGCGCATGAGGCAGAAGAAGCGCTCAACCGCCACAAGGCGGACATTTTGATTGCCGTCAACCGCATGAGCGATGCCCGCGAAACGGAAATGCGCCAGCAAGCCATCCGGACGCAGATGCAGGCGCGTCTGACCGAGGTTGAAAAGAGCATCACCGACCTGAGTGCGCAGAAAGTAACGCTGGAGGAGCAGGAAAAGCGTGCGCAGGAATTAAAACGGGCGACCGAGGAAAATTTCCGGAAATTAAAAGAGGACGCGGCGGAAACCCAGCGGACGCTGGAAAAGTTAAGCGCGTCCTCGAAGGACACCACCGCCCGCGCCCAGCAGCTGAGCCTTTCCGTGCAGGCGGATGCCAGCCGTCTGCGCTTGATGGAGGAAATGTCGCGGGAGATGGAGGGCTATCAGCAGTCCGTCCGCCGTGCGCTTGATTTTTCAAGGAACAACAAAAATGTGCGCGGCGTTTTGGCACGGCTGATTTCCGTTCCCCGTGAGCTGGAGGCGGCGATTGACATGGCGCTCGGCGGCGCATTGCAGAACATCGTCACGACCGATGAGGACACCGCCAAGGGCGTGATTGACTACCTTCGGCAAAACAAATTAGGCCGCGCCACCTTCCTGCCCATGACGAGCGTTCGCTCACGCGTGCTGAATGCGGAGGAGCGGCGGCTTTTGTCCATGCAGGGCTGCTTGGGCGTTGCCAGTGAGCTGATTTCCTACAACCCCGAATACCGCGGCGTGGTGGAAAACCTGCTGGGACGCACGGTGATTGCGGACAATCTGGAGCACGGCATCCCGATTATGCGCGCCGGACGGCATCAGTTCCGCTTGGTCACATTGACGGGCGATGTCATGCATTCCGGCGGCTCGATGACCGGCGGCACGGCGCAGGGACGCACTACTTCCCTGCTTGGGCGCGAGCGCGAAATCAAGGATTTGCGCACGCAGGTGGACAATAAGCGTACCCAACTTGCCAATTTGCAAAAGTCGCTCGAAAAAATCACGGACGATTATCATGCCCTGCAAGCGCAGCAGGCGGACGCGCTGAACGCCGTCCATCAGGAAGAAATCGCCGTAGCGCGGGAAACCGAGCGTGTTGGAAATGCCCATGCGGAGCTGGAAGCGATTTGCACGCGCCTTGCGCAGACGGAAAACGCACGGGAGCAGCTCAATCAGAGCATTCAGGAAATCGATGAGGATTTGAAGAAGGCGCAGGAGGCTGCGCAGACCGTGACCATTGACCGCGTGGCAATGGACAAAAAGACGGATGAAATGCAGCAGCTCATGCTCACAACCCGCGAAAAGGCAGATGCCCAGCGCGAAAGTGTTACAGCGCTGCAGCTTTCCTTTGCGGATGAATTGCATCATTTGGACACCTTAAAGCGCGACCGTTCCAGAAGAGAAGAGGAAATCAGGAGCGTGGAGAATGCCCTTCAGCGCATGGACGAGCAAGCGGCGGCGCGTACACGCCAGCTTGAAGACCTCGAACGCCTGCTTGCCGAGGGTCAGAAAACGCTGGCGGAATTAAAAAAGGCCAGCGGCGTGCAGCAGGACGAGGTGCAGAAAATGGAGGCCGAGCGGCTTTCAAAGGCTGCCCGCCAGCGCGAATGCATCCGCATTTCGGACGAAACCCACGCGCTCTATGACCAAGACAGTGCCAAGCTTCACAGGACGGAGCTGGCGCAGAGCAAGGCGCAGACCGACCTCAATCAGATGTGCGACCACATCCTGAACGCCTATGATTTGACCTATGCGGGCGCGGAGGAATTGCGCAGCGATGAGCCGTTTGATTTGCCCGCGGGCGAAAAGGAAACCGCTTCCTTGCGGGCACGCATCCGCGAAATGGGCACGGTGAATGTCGCCTCCATCGAGGAATACGCCCGTGAAAAAGAGCGCTTTGATACCCTGACCGCCCAGCGCGATGACCTGTTGAAGGCACGGGACGATTTGACGGAGCTGATTGAAAAGCTGCTCAAGCAGATGCGCAGCGTGTTCGTGGGCGAATTTGAAAAGTTAGGGACATATTTCAGCGAGACCTTCACCCGTCTCTTTGGCGGCGGTCAGGCGGAGCTTCGCCTGGCTGACCCCGATGACCCGCTGAACTGCGCCATTGACATCATCGCCCAGCCGCCCGGAAAGAAGCTCCAGCTTCTGTCGCTTTTGTCAGGCGGCGAGCGGGCATTGACGGCCATCGCCATTCTGTTTGCCATGCTCAAGCTGAAGCCCACGCCTTTTTGCATCTTGGATGAAATCGAAGCAGCCTTGGACGAGGCGAATATCGCCTATTTCGCCGATTATCTGGCGGAATATAAAGAGACAACCCAGTTTGTCGTCGTCACCCACAGAAAAGGCACGATGGAGCGCTGTGATGCGCTCTACGGCGTGGCGATGGAAGAGCGCGGCGTGTCGCGCATGATGTCGGTCAACTTAGAGGATTATCAAAATTAACGGAGGGATTGCCATGGCGGGATTTTTTGCAAAACTGAAGGCGGGATTGATGAAGACCCGCAGCAATCTGACCAACCGCGTGGACGAGCTGGTGGAAAACACGCGGATGGTGGACGATGATTTTTATGACGAGCTGACGGATATTCTGCTCATGGCGGATGTCGGTGTTGCCGCGACGACAGAGGTCATTGACAAGCTCAAAGCCCGCGTCGGCGAAAAGAAAATTGAGGAAGCGGACAAGGCGCGTGAAGAGCTGAAAGCGATTTTAATTGAAGAAATGAATATACCGCGCCCGAATTTGCGCTGGCCGATGGTGATGTTTGTCGTCGGCGTGAACGGCGTCGGCAAGACCACGACCATCGGCAAGATGGCACTGCGCTTCCAGGAAATCGG
The DNA here is from genome assembly GCA_963649405.1 of bacterium. Lineage (GTDB taxonomy): Bacteria > Bacillota > Clostridia > Christensenellales > Aristaeellaceae > CAVDRM01. Next base: position 1,933 of record CAVJHY010000095.1, on the reverse strand, counting down.
TCGCAGCGTTATGCTGGCTGCCGCCGATACCTTCCGCGCCGCTGCGGACGAGCAGCTTGCGGTATGGGCGGAACGCGCCAAGGTGCCGATTATCCGCCATCCGGAAGGCAGCGACCCTGCCGCCGTCGTCTTTGACGCGGTGCAGGCTGCCAAGCAAAAGGGCATTGATTTGCTGATTGTCGATACCGCCGGTCGCCTTCATAACAAGAAAAACCTGATGGACGAGCTTTCTAAAATGCGCCGCATCATCGACCGCGAATACCCAGAAGCCGAAATGCGCTGTATGCTGGTGCTGGACGCGACCACGGGACAGAACGGCATCCAGCAGGCTAAGATGTTCAAGGAAGCTGCCGATATCGGCGGTATCGTGCTGACCAAATTAGACGGCACGGCGAAGGGCGGCGTTGCCATCGCCATCCGCCGCGAATTGAACGTCCCCGTCTGGTATATCGGTGTCGGCGAAGGCATCGACGACCTTCAAGCCTTCGACGCAAAGGAATTTATTAACGCGCTGTTTTGAAACAATTTTCAACCATGCTATTGATAATTGCATCATTGCATATAAGGCAAGTACTATGATTGGATGATAATTGTATATTTTCAATCTGTCGTCGACATCACGCTGCTTGCTATGGGGATATTTGTGATGATTCTGTGATTTAGCTACCTTCTGCCCGATTTTTGAAGGAGGATGCATCTTGGCGTATAAGTTGATTTCGGTAAAATGCCCTGATTGTGGGCAGACATTGTCAATTGAAGAAAATAGGTTACAGGCATTTTGCACTTATTGCGGAGCAAAGGTACTGATTACTAATGAAAACGAGCATGTTATTAGACACATCGATGAAGCAGACATCAAAAAAGCAGAAACCGATAGAATTGTTCGTTTGCGAGAATTAGAAATTACAAAAAAGAAGTCTTCCCATCATAAGTTGCTGACTGCTCTTTGGATTATTATTTCTTTGGCTCTCCTTGCGCTTGCTGTTTTAATTATGCTTTCTCCAAGCAATGGTAAAGAGTCAAGCTGGACATATGGATTTTTATTTTTCTTTCTTTTCTGTATACCGGTCATTTGGTTCGGTGGATATTTGGTTTTAAAATGGCTGCCGGAAAAGGAAGAACAAAAAGAAGAAGAAAATCGACTGAAAAAACAAGGAGGAATCAGCCTACCGACAGAAATAGGAAATTTTACCGAAAAAAAGTATTTTGTAATACGAGATTTGTTTATACATGCCGGATTTACAAATATTTCTTGCATCAATCTTCATGATTTGAATCTAATTACAGCGCTGGTTAACGGCGATAAAGTTGAGAGTATAACAATGGACGGAAAAGCACTTTACAGCAGGACAATTTATTTGCCAGATACCCCGGTTTTGATTACATATCACGGTAAATAAGATTTTTATTAAATACTTTTGCATAACAAAACAGGACGGATAATGATGCCAGCCGCACCCGTCCTGTTTTAGTGATTATGATTTACTTAATAATCATGGATTTTTTTGGTGTCTCGGAGTGCCAATACTTTTTCAAGATTGGTTGAGTAGTAATCATATGTAAAGTGGTCATTGTCCTCTAATATCAGGTGATCAGGCTGATATTGATATTTGAAATGCAGTCCATAAGACCAAGAATCGTCGCCGACATGATAGGTAATAATCAGCACATCATTCAGCGTACCCGATTCAATTTTCAGTCTATCGCATCCTTCTTCGCCATTACCCTCTGTGAAGAAATAGACATAGCCTTCATCGAAATCAATGATATAATAGATGTCATAGGAGTAGCCATCATCCACATAAGCATACACACCACTATTGCCGTTTTTTACTGTTTCTTTTGTGTTCGTTGAGTAGCCAACTTCTGTTGCTTGAGGATAACGTATAATATTTTTCGCACAATTGAAAAAGGAAGTCCGAGCGTGTAGAAT
>CAVJHY010000094.1:0-8631 GCA_963649405.1 bacterium | reverse complement strand
GCCTCTATCGTAGATTGAGGCGAGGCACCGTAAAGGCACATTTTGCGCGTTGCTAAATTGTGCGGTGATGCCATAATCATTCCGCTCTCAATCCTATTCCCTAACAGCTAACCCCTAACGGCTAACTGCTTCTCTTCACACTATCCGCTCGTCCATGTCTTGACATTTTTCTCCCATATGTTACAATAGTTTCATCAAAGTTATTATCCAACGAGCATGAGGTGACCGGCATGAGATTTCTCCACACGGCGGATTTACACCTTGGGAAAGTGATGAACGAGGTGTCGCTGCTGCACGACCAAGAGTTTGTACTTGACCAAATCATTGATATTTCCATCCGGGAAAAGGCGGATGTGGTGCTGATTGCGGGCGATGTCTATCAGCGCACTTCCCCGCAAGCCGAAGCAATGGCGGCGTTTGATTCCTTCGTTTCCCGCTTGGTCGAGGCAGGCAAAAAGGTCTTTGTCATCAGCGGCAACCATGATTCCGCCCTGCGCATTTCCTATTTTTCCTCCCTCATCAAACACGCGGGCGTGTATGTCACCGAAGCGTTTGAAGGAACCATGCAGCACGTGACGCTGCACGACACGGACGGCGATTTGAATGTTTGGATGCTCCCGTTTGTGCGTCCCGCGCAAGTGCGGCGGCTGTTGCCGACCGAAAAAATTGTCAGCTTTCAGGATGCCGTTGGCGCTGTCCTGAACAATACAGAAATTGATTTTTCCAAGCGCAACATTCTTCTTTGCCATCAGTTTATTGCAAGCAGTGAGCTATGCGATTCCGATGAATGCTTTGTCGGCGGTCTGGACGGCGTGGATGCCACCCTCTTTGACGGCTTTGATTATGTCGCCTTGGGGCATATCCACAAGGCGCAGCGTGTCGGACGCGATACCGTGCGCTATGCCGGCTCACCCCTCAAATATTCTGTGTCCGAGGCGCAGCACAAAAAATCCGTCGTCATTGCGGATGTATACGAAAAAGGCGAGGTGCAAGTGAAATTAGTCTCGCTTGCCGCCCGTCACGATGTGCGCAAGGTCGAAGGTATGCTGGACGACCTTATGCGTCTGCCCCCGTCCGATGATTATGTATGGGTCACGATTCATGACGAGCTGCCGCCGCCCGATGCGCAGGTGACACTCTCCGTCAACTTCCCGTATATGATGAAATTCGGCGTGGATAACTCCAAAACAAAATACGATTTGGATGTATTGGCGACCGAGCAGATGGAAAGCAAGTCCGTGATTGAGCTGTTTTCCGATTTTTACCGTCTGCAAAATAACGACCAGCTTCCGAGTGATGCGCACATAAAGGAAATGAACAAGGTTATCAAGGAATTGGAGGAACAGCCGAATGAAGCCCGTTAAGCTCGTTGTATCCGCCTTCGGCCCGTATGCCGAAAAAACGGAGATTGATTTCAGCCTCTTCGGTGAAACCGGCTTGTTTTTGATTACGGGTGACACCGGCGCGGGCAAGACCACCATTTTTGATGCCATCAGCTTTGCCCTTTACGGCGAGGCAGCCGGCGGGCGCGAGCGCCGTGCCAGCAAATCTTTCCGCTCGGACTACGCCTCTGCCCAAGTAAGCACCTATGTGGAATTGACCTTTACGCACCGGGGCGAAACATGGGTTATCAGACGCAATCCCGAATATCAAAGAGCCAAGCAAAGGGGCGATGGGACGACTTCCCAGACCGCCTACGCCGAAATGGAATGCTTGGACACAAAAGAGCATCGTTTGGGGCTTCAGGAGGTCAACACCCGCGTTTATGAGCTTTTAGGGCTTACGCAAGACCAATTCACCCAGACCGTCATGATTGCTCAGGGCGATTTCCTAAAAATTTTGAACGCCCCGTCCGATGAGCGCAAAAAGCTGTTTCAAAAGCTGTTCAACACGAATTTTTATGCTGCCATCTGCGAAAAATTAAAGGCGAAAAAGAGCGAGTGTGACAAGGAAAGCACCCGCTTGGAGACCACGATTTCCGCCGTTGCAAGCGGCATTGAGATAGACAAAGATTTTGCGGAAAAAGAGTTGCTTAAAACATATTGCGGCGCACCTAAGCGTCCCGATTTGCTCCTTGACCTACTGCAAAAAATGCTTGCGCAGGAAAAGGAAAAGCAGAAGGCTGCGGCGCAGCAGCGCGAGGAAATTTCTGACCAACGCGACAGCTTGATGAAAGAGCTGGAAAGCGGAAAAATCTTCAATCAAAAGATGGAAGACTGCGCTCGGAAAAAGGCAGCGCTGACCGATTTGCTTGATCAGCAGCCCGCCGTGGATGCACAGCGCGGTAAGCTTGCCCGTGCCCGCAGCGCCCAGCAGCTTCTCCCTTCTTATGAGTTACTCAAAAATGCGGAGGAAACGCTCAAAAAGCACGAAAAGGCGCTGCTTGCAGTGCAGCAGGATGTGGCGGATACCAAGACCAAGCTGCCCGAAGCCGAGCGGCAATACGCCGAGGCGCTTGCCTGTCAGGACGAAGCCGATGCCCTGCTGCAACAGGTCAGCCTTATTAAAAATGCGATTCCCGTGTTGGCGGATTTGACCGCCCGTCAAAAGGAGCAAAAGCAGCTTCAAAAGGAGCTGTTGAAGCAGACGGAAAAGAGCCGCAAGGCGGATGAGGACTACACCGCTGCCAAGGAAAGCTATTATCTGAATCAGGCAGGCTTGCTGGCCGCCGATTTGGTGGCAGGTCAGCCCTGTCCCGTGTGCGGTGCGTGTGAGCATCCGAAGCCCGCCGTTTTGTCTGCTTCCGCCGTCACGCAGAAGGAATTGGAGCAGTTTGACCGCAAGCGCAAGGATGCGGAACAGGCGCTGCAAAATGCGGCGCAGCGTCTTTCTGAAATTGCGGGCAAAATCAACGCCGCACAGCAGAGTGTAGCCGTCCTGCGCTTGGGAGCGGACGAAAATGAAGCGTCCTTGACGAAAAAGGCGGAGGCACTGAACGCACAGGCACTCCAATATCGAACAGCCATCGAGCGCTGTCAGAAAGCGCTGCAGGATTTGCAAACCGAATGCAGGGTGGATGAGGCGGCCATCCAAAAAACGGAGGAGCAAATCGAGGAAAGCAAGCAGGCGCTGTCCGCCTACAAAGCGGCGTTTGAAAGCGGCCTCGTACAATACGGCTTTTCGGATGCGGCTGATTTTGAAACCGCCCTTCTTTCCGAAAAAGAGGCGGCAGCACTGGACGCAAAAGTGCAGGACTTTGACAAGCAAATCAGCCTGTTCAATGCGCAAATTACCCAGCTTGAAAGCGAATTAAGCGGCAAGCAGCCCATTGACATCGCTGCCTTAGAAAATGCTCAGCGCAATTTAGAAATTCAGTTGAAGGCGGCAAGCGACACCGAAACAGAGACTGCCAACCGTGTCAGTCAGCACAAAAAGGCATACAAGGAAATTTCCGAGGCGTATAATTCACTCAAGCGCAAGCGTGACCGCTGGTCAATTATCACTGACCTCTATCTGTGCTGTTCCGGTCAAACGGGCGGTGTACGCCGCGCCAAGCTGACCTTTGAAGCCTATGTGCAGCAATATTATTTCAAGCATGTGGTCGCCGCAGCGAACAAGCGTCTGTCCATTTTGACCGAGGGAATGTTCACCCTGCGCTGCAAGGAGGAGGCCGCCAACCGCGTCTCCCAAAGCGGCTTGGACTTGGATGTGCTGGACAGGAGTACCGGTCAATGGCGCGATGTATCCACTCTGTCCGGCGGCGAATCCTTCTTGGCAAGCCTTGCCTTGGCGCTGGGGCTGTCTGATGTGGTGCAGGGACAGAGCGGCGCCATCCGCATGGAGGCGATGTTCATCGATGAGGGCTTCGGCACCTTGGATGAGAACGCCCTGCGCAATTCCCTGCGTGTCCTCAACGACTTGGCCGACGGCAAACACCTCGTCGGCATCATCTCCCATGTCCAAGACCTCAAGGAGCAAATCGACCGCCAAATCATCGTCAAAAAAACCCTCACCGGCTCCAAAATTGAGATGAAGACGGAGTGACGGGCACGGGACGAAAAATTTTTTTGCGGGAGGTCTTTCCTTTTGAAAAAGGAATGGTTTCCCAGTACCATTCTAAAGGGAAACTTCCATGTACAATATAGCTGAAACGAAAGAACAATATGTGTGTGGGGTTATAAACAGGCACGATATCACTAACTTGATTGAAAATGGAAAAAAGTTGCATATAAAATGAATGGCATCGTTGAATGCATGGGGGAATGCTCTAACTTAGTTAAACGCAATATCCTTCGTCAAGCGGTCATAGGTCATGCGGGCGGAGGCGAGGACAGCATCAAGCTCGGCGGCGTATTCAGGGGCGCGGAGGGTTTTAAGGCAGTCGCGGGTTTCCTCAATGAGCCGGACATCTGCGCCGTCCGTCATGCCGGGCAGAAGGCGTTCGCCGTGCTGTCGGGTACCCAAAAAGTCGCCCGGTCCGCGCTGGCGGAGGTCTTCCCGTGCGATTTCAAACCCGTCTGATGTTTTGCACAGCGAGTTCAGCCGCGCATTTTTTTTCGCCATTAGAAAGCACCAGCTCTTGGCCGCGCCGCGCCCGACGCGCCCGCGGAGCTGATGAAGCTGGGACAGCCCGAAGCGGTCGGCATTTTCGATGACCATGACAGACGCGGAAGGGACATTGACCCCGACCTCAATGACCGTTGTGGCGACCAGCACATCCAGCTCGCCGTGTGCAAAAGCGTTAATGGTTTTCTCTTTTTCAGCGGGGTCTTGGCTGCCATATGTCAGGCCTAGCCTTAAATCGTGCAATGCGCTGCTGCTCAGGTTTGTGTACATACTCTGTGCGCTGGCGGCCTCAATCGCCTCGCTTTCCTCGACCAAGGGGCAGACGATATAGGTCTGGTGTCCCGCCTTGGTCTCGGCGTGAATAAATTCGTACAGCCCCGCCCGCTTTTCCTCCGGCACGACGCGGGTTTCGACCGGCGTTCTGCCCGGCGGCATTTCATCAATCACAGACAAATCCAAATCGCCGTACAGCACGAGCGCCAACGAGCGCGGGATGGGCGTGGCGGACATGACGAGCGCGTTCGGCTCCTGCTCGGCCTTATCCGCCAATTTTTTTCGCTGTCGCACACCGAAGCGGTGCTGCTCGTCCGTGACGACCAAACCTAGTCGATGATACTCTACGCCCTCGCTGAGCAGTGCGTGCGTACCGATGACCGCCTGCCAGCGTCCTGTCTTGATGCTTTCGAGTGCCTCTCTGCGCTCTGCCGCCTTCATGCCGCCTATCAATAGGCCACAGGTGATACCGAGCGGCTCCAGCATTTTTTTCGCGCTTTCCAGATGCTGACGCGCCAGAATTTCCGTGGGTGCCATGAGCGCGGACTGGTAGCCGCCCTTGGCTGACAGATAAATCGCGCCGAAGGCGACCACTGTTTTGCCGCAGCCGACATCGCCCTGCACCATGCGTGCCATGGCGCGGGGCGCTTGCAAATCCTGCGCAATTTCATTTAGCACGCGCCTTTGTGCGCCCGTGGGCGGAAAAGGGAGGGATACAAAGAATGCTTCCGGCTCTGCCGTTTGAATCTGCACGCCCTCCTGCCGTGCGCCGCGTGTCAGCCCCATCGCCGCCTGATAGAGCAGCAGGCTCTCAAACGCCAGTCGTCTTTTGGCAATTTGGAGTGCTTCCACCGAATCGGGAAAATGCGTCTGCCGAAGTGCAAAATTGATTTCGCAAAGATGGTGTCTTGTTCTGACACCCTGCGGCAGCGTTTCCTGCACGCAGTCATCAATCTGCTCCAGTGCCTGTTTGACGAGACCGGAAAAGGTTTTATCGGGCAGCCCCGGCAGGGTACGGTATTTCGGAATCAGAGCGCGGTCATGCTCGACAGACGGGCAAATCATGGTGAAGCCGCTGCTTTTTTCTTCGACCCTGCCATAAAGCAGATATTCTGTATCAGTTTTGAGGCTATCTTTCATCCACGGCTGCTGATAGAACTGCACGGTAAGTGTTTTTGTACCGTCGGTCATTTTTGCGGTGACGGCAGTGCGGCCATTAAACCTACTGAGCTTAGCGGGGGCTTTCAGAAAGACGCTGACGCAAGCGGTCTGACCCGCCGTTAATTCCGCTACGGGCGTGGGGTGGAGGGTGTCCTTATAGGCGATGGGCAGGGTAAACAGGAGGTCGCGCATGGTGAATATGCCCGCCTTGGCAAGTGCGTCCAGCCGCGCCTTACCGACCCCGCGCAGCGACGAAAGCTCCTTCATGGAAAACCTCCATTTACGATATTATTGCGAGAGGGGATTCTTTGTTGGTCAAAGAATCCCCTCTCACGCTCACCCCAGAAAGCCACTATGTAAAGATAATAAATTTCAACCTTATAGGCACTGTTTATTCAACAGCAATCAAATAATAGTACAGCGGCTGACCTCCGCACTGCACCTCGACATCACAGTCAGGGTAGAGACCTTCCAGCTCTGCTGCCAGCGCCTCGGCCTCTTCCGGTTTGGTCTCTTGACCATAGTAGAGGGTAATCAGGCCATCGTCCTCGGTGACGATTTCCTCCATGAGCTTGAGTGCCACATCGTGTACATTCTCACCCTTATCCGTCACCTTACCATTATGCAGACCGATAATATCGCCCTGCATGATATGCATATCCTCAAACTCGCTGTCGCGGACGGCATAGGTGATGGTGCCGGTGCGCACACGCTGGGCTGCCTCCTCCATATGCACGGTGTTTTCCTCGACAGAGGCATCGGGGTTAAAGGCAATCACGCCCGCAATACCCATCGCCACATTCTTGGTGGGGATGATAACAACGCGGTGGCTGGCAATTTCCGCCGCCTGTTCCGCCGCCAGAATAACATTGCCGTTATCGGGGAAGACGAACACAGTCTCGGCGTTCACCTCGTCCATCGCCTTTTGCAAGTCTTCAATGGACGGATTCATGGTCTGCCCGCCCTCGACAATGGCATCCACGCCCAAGTCCTTCAAAATGCGGCTGAAGCCATCTCCCAGAGCGACCGCCACCATGCCATAGGGCTTCGGCGGGGTATTCTCGCGTTCCTTTTCACGGCGTTGCTCCAGGATATTTTCGAGCTTAAACTGTGCTAATTCGCCAATTTGCTGACCGTACTGAAGGGCGCGGCCGGGGTCATTGGTATGCACATGGACGCGGACGGTCTGCTCGTCCGCAGCGACCAGCACGCGGTCGCCGATGCGATTCAAGCGGCGGCGGAAGTTATCCATATCCGCTTCAGGCACATCAGAAAAGGCGCGAAGCACATGAAATTCCGTGCAGTAGGTGTACTTGATTTCATCGAGCGCATCGTGGTCATCCTCAAATTCGACAGCCTCCGCGCCATGCTCTGCGGGAAGCTGCGCATCCTCGATGCTTTCGCCGCGTAGGGCAGCTGCATAGCCCGCATAGATGAGGAGCAGACCGCGCCCGCCCGCATCGACCACGCCCGCTTGCTTTAAGGCAGGGAGCATATCAGTGGTGCGTGCCAAAATCGCCTCGCCACTGGACAGAATGGTGCTGAACAGCGCGTCATAATCCTCCGGCGCAAGCTGGGCTTGTTTCACCGCATCGTCTGCGATGACCCGCGCCACGGTCAGAATGGTACCTTCTTTCGGACGCATGACGGCCTTATACGCGGTGTCCGCGCCCTGCTTGAGCGCGGCAGCAAACTGGCACGGGGTAATCTTATCCACCCCATCCAGAGCGCGGGAAAAGCCACGGAAAAGCTGAGAGGTGATGACACCGCTGTTGCCTCTTGCACCACGCAGAGCGCCCTTGGCCAAGGCTGCGGCGGCTTCGCCGGCCTTTTCATATTCCTTGGCGTTGATTTCCTTCATGGCGGATGCCATCGTGAGCGACATATTCGTTCCCGTATCGCCATCCGGCACAGGGAAGACATTCAGCGCATCCACCTTTTCACGATTCTTTTCCAAAAGGGCAGTGCCGGCCAACACCATTTCCCGCAGCATCAGACCGTCAATCGCCTTGACTTGAATCACATTCGTTCTCCTCCGTTCGTCAGGAGCGGGCATTTAAATCCCGCCAATAGGATAGGCACACCGTGCAAAAGCATGGACACAATTTATGCTGCGGAAGAAGTGGCTTCAAAAAAGCAGGGAATTACAGTGTAATCCACGATTTTACAAAGAAGCGAGTCTCTTAAAATGCGCATTTTATGCGCCGTCCTATGGTGCAGTGAGCCTTAAAAGAAAATCCCTTAGCGTTGCGTCCGAAATCAGACGCGAATGCCCTCCACCGAGATATTGACCCGGCGCACCTTAACGCCCGTCATGCTCTCCAGCTTGTACTTGACAACCTCGACGATTGTCTTGCAGACCTCGGCGACCGAGATGCCGTATTCCACCACGATGAACAGATCAACATCAAGCTGATCCTCCACCATGCGCACCTGCACGCCTTTGCTGAGATTTTCGCGACCCAGCCATTCGACGATGCCGTCCTTGGCGCGTTTGGAGGACATGGCCACGATACCGTAGCATTCCAGCGCCGCATAACCAACGACCTTCAGCAGAACATCCTCGGAAATATAAATCGTTCCGATGTCATTCTTGATCTTACATTCCATAATTGACTGACCTCCTTCAATGGTTGTTTATAAGGTCACACCATAGTATACAGGATTTTGACATTTTACGCAACTACAAAT
>CAVJHY010000093.1:0-8661 GCA_963649405.1 bacterium | reverse complement strand
CCTGTTTTCCTTTATCATACAGTTTCTTGCGCAATTAAGCAAGGTGTTTTTTCTGTCAATTTGACACAAAACATTTGAAAGCGGTATAATACCCTTGTATAAGCGATGACGAGGAGGCTTATTATGAGCCGCAAACGACGCTCCGGCGCACTGCCGCTTTTTATGGGCTTATCAGCCGCTCTGCTGCTTGCAGCCATTTTTTTCGGGCTGAACGCCATGTCCAAGGCGGATAAATACACCTATGAGGCATCCATAACGCCGACACCCACCATCACGCCGCGCAGCGTCAGCGTGACCAGAGACCCGAACGCCGTGACCGCGACACCCGCGCCGACTGCTGTCCTCTTTCGCAACGGAGATCAGGGCGAGAGCGTGACTGCCATCCAAAACAGGCTCAAAGAGCTGGGCTATTATACGATTGCCGTGGATGGGCAGTACGGAAACGGCACGAAAAACGCCGTCATTTGGTTTCAGACCCAGCATGGGCTGGACGCGGACGGCATTGTCGGCGAAAAGACCTATGAGCTGCTCTTTTCGGACGCGGCACAAAAGGCTGTGGCAACGGCGACCCCTGTCTCTACGGAAACGGATGTTTTAGCGGGCGATACGCCTATCTTGGTCAACCGCCAGCACACCGTGTCCAGCGATTTCAAACCGGCTGATTTGGTCTATTTGAAGGATCTCTGCCCCTCGGATTTAATTAAGGTCAAAGGGGATAAAATTCAGGGCGTGCGCGGCGCTGTGGAGGCGCTCGTGACCATGCTGGAGGCCGCCAAGGAAGACGGGCTGACCGTCTTTCAAATCAGCGCGGGTTACCGCAGCTACGCTTACCAAAAGCAGCTTTTTGATGAAAAGGTGCAGTATTTTATGAACAACGGCTCCTCCCGCAATTCCGCCATCTCGTCCGCTCGCGTGACGGTGGCTGACCCCGGCGCGAGTGAGCATCATTTGGGGCTGGCGTTTGACATCACCGTGCCGAATACGCAGACCTTTTTAGGCACGGCGCAATGCACATGGCTGCACGAGCATTGCTGGGAATACGGCTTTATCCTGCGCTACACCGATGAAAAGGAAAAAATTACGGGCTATACGGGCGAGGCATGGCATTTCCGCTATGTCGGTCTGCCGCACAGCACGATTATTCATGAAAATAATTGGTGTTTGGAAGAGTACATTGATTATCTGAATAACCAAAATTAAGAGGAAGACGGCGGCAGCGCTGTCGTGTGTTCGGAAAAGCCTGTCAGCTCCGGCGCAAGGAGGGAAAGGCCGCGCACGATGGCCTGTCCGCCGTATTTTTCACGTAAATTATCAATGGTACGCGCCAAACGCTCGCTTTTTTCGCTCTGCTCGTTCATCAGCATGAGCTGCGCGTCCCTGTAACAGACAAATTGCGTCGTTCGAATGCCCAAGGCGCGGATGGGCTTTTGCCAGCGGTATGAAGCGTTCAGCAAAGTATAGGCGGCCTTGGCAAGCACATCAGGCAAATTGGTGGGCGTATTTAAGCGCGTCTGCCGTTCATAGGAAGCAAGCGCACTGTCCCGCACGAACAAAACGACGCAGCCCGCTTTGACCTCCTCTGTCCGCAGACGGAAGGACACCATATCCGCCAAGGCATAGAGGACGATTTTAGCCTCTTCTAAGGTGCTGATGTCGCGGGGGAGGGTTGTACTGTTGCCGATGGATTGCAGCGCCTCACGGTATTCAAAGGGCGATACAGGCGTATCATCCAGCCCACAGGCAAAGCGGTGCAGCGTTTCGCCGGACTTGCCCAGCAGGAGCCGAAGCGTCTTTTCATCCGTTTTGGCGGCATCGCCGATGGTGTAGATGCCACGCTTGTTGAGAACACGCAGAGAAGAGCGGCCGACAAACAAGAGGTCGCTGACGGGGAGCGGCCAGATTTTTTCCTGATAATTGTCCGGCGTGATGAGGGTCGTCGCGTCCGGCTTGTGAAGGTCAGACCCCAATTTGGCAAAGACTTTATTGAAGCTGACCCCGACAGACACGGTAATGCCCAGCTCGTCTTTGGCACGCTGCCGCAGCAGGGCAGCCGTCTCCAAGCCGCCGGTCGGACAGCCCGTTAAGTCCAGCCAGCATTCATCCATGCCGAACGGCTCCACCCTGTCTGTATATTCGTTATACATTCGGCGCATGGCTTTGGAAAAGGCGGAATAGCGGTCAAAATGCGGCTGCACAATGGCCAGCGTCGGGCATTTCTGCTTGGCTTCCCAAATGACATCACCCGTTTTGATGCCGAATTTTTTCGCCTGTTCATTCTTGGCCAGCACGATGCCGTGCCTTGCCTCCCGACTGCCGCAGACGGCGAGGGGCTGCCCGCGCAAGGACGGGTCATACGCGCATTCCACGGAGGCATAGAAATTGTTGCAGTCACTGTGCAGAATCGTTCGCATAAATTCGCTCCATATAAGAACAAGCGTTCCTATACATTTTATACAAGTGTGGGCTGTATGTCAAGAAAAATACGAAAATATGTTCTCGTTTTGCGCGGACGCGCTTTTTCCAAATAAAAAAAACAGGTCTTTTCAATCCTTTATTTTTCCTGTATAATAGAAGACATCGCCGCACAATTCGGCGACTTGCTTAATGTGCCTTTTGCGCCATCTGTTTCGTTTCGAAATCTCGACTTACACTTACGAGTAAGCCTTCGATTTCTCCGCTCGCATCTGACGCAAAATTCACGATTTATCGCGCCGCCTCATTTGTGCGGTGCTGCCCCTGGAAATGCTGAAGGGAAAAGGAGAACAGGCATTTATGGCAATGCGGCTGCAAAAGTATTTGGCTCAGTGCGGTGTCGCCAGCAGACGGCACGCGGAAGAAATGATTGCGGATGGAAAGGTCAGTGTCAATGGCGTGACCATCACGCAGATGGGGACGCAGGTGGAGGACGGCGACCGTGTTTGTGTGAACGGCAAACTCGTCCATCCTGAAGAAAAGAAGGAATACATCATTTATCACAAGCCCGCCGGAGAGGTGACGACCGTCAGCGACCCTGAAGGCCGTACCACGGTGCTGGACAGGTTTCGGAATTTTCCTGTGCGCCTGTTTCCTGTCGGGCGGCTGGACTATGACAGCGAGGGTCTGCTTTTGCTCACCAACGACGGCGAGCTGGCAGACAAAATGATGCACCCCAGTAACGAGGTCAACAAGGCGTATCTGGCCTTGGTGGACGGCATGGTGACGATGGACGAGGTGAAAAAGCTGCGCAATGGCATAGAGCTGGATGGGCGGCTGACATCGCCCGCGTCTGTGCGCGTGATGAAATTGGAGGAGAGCAGAACGCATCTGCTCGTCACCATCCATGAAGGGCGCAACCGTCAGGTGCGCAGGATGTTGGATGCGGTCGGCCATCAGGTGCTGGCATTGCGGCGTGTGCAGTTTGGACCTTTGGTGCTGGGCAATATGAAGCGCGGCGAATGGCGGCGGCTGACGGATGAGGAAGTCCGTGCGCTCAAGGAGTCCATATGAGCGAATTTGTGCTACGCTCGGCGCGGTATCTGGCGGCAGAGTGCATGGAAAAGGTCATTCAGCCGGGCGACATTGTGGTCGATGCGACAATGGGCAACGGCCATGATACGGAGCGTTTGGCCGAGCTGGTGGGGGAGAACGGTCATGTATACGCCTTTGATGTGCAGGAGCAGGCCGTTCAGAATACCCGTGAGCGGCTGGAAAAGGCAGGGCTGTCAGCACGGACAACGCTTTTTTTAGAAAGCCATGAGTATTTGGCGGAGCGCATCCAAACATCTGTCCGTGCTGTGATGTTTAATTTAGGCTGGCTGCCCGGCGGGGATAAAAGCATCACCACCCATCTTGATTCCACCCAAAAGGCCGTAGAAGGCGCTTTATCCGTTTTAGCGCCGATGGGCGTTCTGTGTATGTGCGTCTATCCCGGTCATGACGAGGGTATGCGGGAGCTTGAGCATTTAACGCAGTATTTTTCCTCCCTTGACCCGCACCGTTTCAACTGCCTCATGCAGACCTTTGTCAACGCGGGCGAAGGCGCACCGCGATGCTTTATCATTCAAAAACAAATGATGTAAGGCGGAATAAATTATGAACAGACAGGAGCTTTTGACGCTGCTGGAGGCATCGCCCATTGTGGCCGCCGTGAAGGATGAGGAGGGCTTAAAAGCCCTGCATCAGTCCGATTGCAAAATCGTGTTCATTCTCTTTGGAAACATCTTAAATATTGCCTCCATTGTGGATGAAGTGAAACACGGCGGGCGGACGGCGTTCGTGCATATTGATTTGATTGACGGACTGTCCTCCCGCGATGTGGCGGTTGATTTTATCGCCGAGCGGACGGAGGCGGACGGCATCATTTCCACCAAGCTGCCGGTCATCCGTTATGCCAAAATGCGGGGACTGGCGACTGTCCAGCGCTTTTTCCTGCTGGATTCGATGGCACTGTCCACCATTGCCAAGCAGATTGGCCAGAGTATGCCGGACATGATTGAAGTGCTGCCCGGCTGTCTGCCCAAAATCATTCGGAAAATCTGCCAGACCGCCGATACGCCGCTGATTGCAGGCGGTCTTATCCAAGATAAGGAAGACATCATCGCCGCGTTGGAAGCCGGAGCAACGGGCATTTCCGCCACAAGAAGCGAGATATGGGAAATGTAAGGCAGCACCGCACAAATGAGGCACCGTAAAGGCACATTTTGCGCGTTGCTGAATTGTGCGGTGATGCCGTAATCAAAAGAATGGAAAAATGATTGCAATTTTAGGAAAAAAATGATATGATATTTCTGCAAACGAGTACCGAATGCGGAGATATGAGAGCAAGGAGGACGCGGCATTTTGCGTACACGCCTCTATGCTCTATTTTTATTGATATGGCATTCCCGCCCAATTCGGCGGCGACGCTAAATGTGCTTTTTGCGCCTCGGCTTCGTTCCGAAATTTTGACTTACATTTCGAGCAAGTCATCGATTTCTCTGATTGCATCTGACGCAAAATTCACGATTTAGCGTACCACTTCATTTGTGCGGCACTGCCATAAGAAAGCGGGGAAAGAATCATGTATGATGTAGCAGTCATCGGCTGCGGTGTCATCGGTGCGGCAACGGCGTTTGAATTGTCCAAGTACAAGCTGAATGTTGTCGTGCTGGAAAAGGAAAATGATGTGGCAATGGGCGCATCCCGCGCCAACAGCGCCATTATCCATGCGGGCTATGACCCAAAGCCCGGTACGCTCATGGCACGGCTGAATGTGCAGGGCAATGCAATGGCGGAGCAGCTCTGCAAGGATTTGGATGTGCCGTTTCAGAAAATCGGCTCATTGGTGATGGCCTTTTCTGAGGAGGAAATGGCGACTGTGCGGGAGCTGTATGACCGCGGCGTTCAAAACGGCGTGCCGGAGCTTCGCGTGATTACGGGCGAAGAAGTCCGAGCGATGGAGCCGGAAGTCAGCGACAAGGTTGTTGGCGCTCTGTATGCGCCGTCTGCCGGCATCATCAGCCCGTGGGACTATGCCTTGGCCTTTGCAGAGACTGCCGTGCGCAACGGCGTGAAGATGGCGCTGAATACCAAGGCGGAGGGCATCAAAAAGCAGGACGGGCATTACCTGATTCAGACGAATAACGGCGAGTACGAAGCCAAATACATCGTCAATGCGGCGGGCGTGGAGAGCGGCCTCATTCATGAAATGGTCGCCGAAAAGCGCTTCACCGTGATGCCGAACAGGGGCGAATATTATCTGATGGATAAGTGCGAGATTGTCCGCGCCCACCATGTTCTGTTCCAATGCCCGAACAAGGACGGTAAGGGTGTGCTTGTCTCCCCGACTGTCGGCGGCAACCTGATTGTCGGTCCGAATGCCGAGGGCGTTTCCGAGCCGGAGCGGGTGAACAACACGGCGGCGGGTATGGCGTTCGTGCGGGAAAAGGCGTTAAAGAGCGTTCCGACTATCAATTTCCGCAACTCCATCCGTAATTTTGCGGGCATCCGTGCCAATACGGATAAGGACGAATTCCAGATTTCCGTTGCGGCGGAGAACTTTGTGGATTTGGCGGGTATTAAGTCGCCCGGTCTGTCTTCTGCCCCCGCCATCGCGCTGTATGCGGTCGAGCTTTTGCAAGGCTGCGGTCTGAAGGCGGAAAAGAAGGAAGCGCCCGTTACCACCCGCCATAAGCTGCGCTTTAAGAAATTGTCCGATGAAGAAAAGAAGGCAGCGATTGCGAAAAATCCTCTCTATGGCCGCGTGATTTGCCGCTGCGAAACCATCACCGAGGGCGAAATCGTGGATGCCATTCACAGCCCGATTCCGCCGTGCAGTGTGGACGGCATCAAGCGCCGCGCCGGAAGCGGCATGGGCCGTTGTCAGGGCGGCTTCTGCGGCCCGCGTGTGCTGGATATTTTGGCGCGTGAGCTTCATATCAGTCCCTTGGCCGTTTTGCAGGACGGCGCGGGCAGCGAAATCCTCATGTCCGAAACCAAGCAGGAGGTGGCCGAATAATGCTGTATGATTTGATTGTCGTAGGCGGCGGTCCGGCGGGTCTGGCGGCGGCGAACAGCGCCTATCAAAAGGGCTTGCGCAAGATTTTGATTGTCGAGCGCGATAAGGAATTGGGCGGCATCCTGAACCAGTGCATTCATAACGGCTTTGGTCTGCACCGCTTTAAGGAAGAATTGACCGGTCCCGAATATGCGGGGCGCTTCATCGAAATGCTGAAGGACACCAATGTTGAGGTCATGCTCGACACGATGGTTCTGGAAATCAACAAAGAGCATGAGGTGCATGTCATCAGCGCTGCCAAGGGTTATGAGGTGCTGAAGGCAAAGTCCATCGTGCTTTCAATGGGCTGCCGTGAGCGTACACGCGGCGCGATTGCCATCCCCGGTGACCGTCCGGCGGGTGTGTTCACCGCCGGCAGCGCCCAGCGCTACCTCAATATGGAAGGCTACATGGTCGGCAAGCGCGTGGTTATCTTAGGCTCCGGTGACATCGGCCTGATTATGGCTCGCCGCATGACCTTGGAGGGCGCGAAGGTGCTGGCTTGCGTTGAAGTGATGCCCTATTCCGGCGGTCTGATGCGCAACATCGTCCAGTGCCTGCAGGATTGGAACATCCCCCTGTATCTGTCCCACACCATCACGAATATCATTGCCAAGAACGGCCGCGTTAATCATGTCACGGTGCAGAAGGTGGATGAGCGCCGCAATCCCATCCCCGGCAGTGAAATCGAATTTGACTGCGACACCGTGCTTCTGTCTGTTGGTCTGATTCCCGAAAACGAGCTGACCCGTGCGGCGGGCATCGAAATGGACAATCGCACCAACGGCGCTGTCGTCTATGAGAATATGGAAACGAGCGTCCCCGGCATTTTCGCCTGTGGCAATGTGGTGCATGTGCATGACTTGGTGGACTATGTATCCGCCGAAAGCGAGCGAGCGGGCGCAGCCGCGGCAGATTTTGTGCTGAACGGGCAGCCGGAGGCCGCCTCCGTGCAGCTTAAAAACGGTGCAAGCGTGAGCTACACTGTGCCGCAGAAAATCCGCGTGAGCCGGGTTGAAAAGCTGGCAGATGTGTTCTTCCGTGTCAACCGCGTCTTTAAGAACAGCGTGATTGAAGTGTCTGACGGCGAAAAGGTGCTGGCGAGCTATAAACGCGAGCATATGGCACCGGGCGAAATGGAGCATATACTGCTGACCAAGGCACAGCTTGACAAGGCGGCGGGCGATACCATCACCGTCACCGCGAAGGAGGCGTGAGCGAGATGAAGGAGCTTGTTTGCATCGTATGTCCCAAAGGCTGCCGTCTGCATGTCGATGAAGAAAATAATTTCGCTGTCACCGGCAATTCCTGCCCGCGTGGGGCGGAATACGGCCACCACGAAATCAGCAACCCCACCCGTGTGCTGACCTCCACCGTGAAGCTGACAGGCGGGTTGTATCGCCGCTGTCCGGTCAAGACGGACGCAGCCGTCCCCAAGGGCAAGCTGATGGACATCATGAAGCTGCTGAACGCGGTCGAGCTGAAAAGCCCTGTCAAAATCGGCGATATTGTCCTTCAAAATGCGGCCGATACGGGCGCGAATGTAGTTGTGACGAAGAATCTATAGGCAGCACCGCACAAATGAGGCGGCGCGATAAATTGTGAATTTTGCGTCAGATGCGAAACGCAAAAATCGATGGTTTACTGAATGTAAATCGAGATTTTTGCAAGAAGTAGATGCGCGAAGGTTGAAAATCTGAAAGGTTTTCAAGTCTGCCAACGGCAGACTGCCGATGCCTCTATCGAAGATTGAGGCAAGGCACCGTAAAGGCACATTTTTGCGCGTTGCTGAATTGTACGGTGATGCCTTTATTCTTTCACACAGAAAATGCTATTTCGTTTCAGTACCTTATATTGTGAATTAAAGTTTTTCTTTCGGGGTGCGGGGGACTTTCTTTGCAAAAAGAAAAATTCCTAAAAAAATAATCCCCTCACACAGAGATTGCTATTTCGTTTCAGTATCCTATATTGCGTATAAAAGTTTTTCTTTCGGGGCGTGGGGTGCTTTCTTTTGCAAAAAGAAAGCACCCCACAAATATTTCCACCCCAGCAAATTATTTCCCGTTATTTCAAATTTCCTGCAAATTTAATGACCCGTTCGTCTTGGAAGACCTCATCGGGGGTGCCTGCGGCGACGATCACGCCGC
>CAVJHY010000092.1:0-8703 GCA_963649405.1 bacterium | reverse complement strand
CAACCTTCGCGCATCTGCTTCTTGCAAAAATCTCGATTTACAGAAAGTAAACCATTGATTTTTGCGTTTCACTCTTCCACAAAATTCACTATTTATCGCGTCGCCTCATTTGTGCGGTGCTGCCTATAGTTTATATTTGTCAATGACTTCTTTCATCACTGCTCTGCCCAGACAATTCTCGGTAGGTTTGCCGGATAAAGAAGAGGGCGATGATGAAAGTCAAAAGGTCTGCTGCGGGGAAAGACCAAAGGATGCCGTCCAAGCCAAGGAAAATCGGGAGGATGATGGGCAGGAACACGCCGAAAATGATTTCGCGGGTCATGGAGACAATGGTGGAGGCCAGCGCCTTGCCTAGCGCCTGAAGGTAGATGAACGTGCCCTTGTTCAGCATGGCCAGCGGTATCAGGCACAGATAAATGCGGAAGCATTTCACCGTGAAGGCGGCGTAATGGGCGCTCTCGTTCGCCGCGCCGAACAGCATGGAAATTTGCATGGGGAAGACTTCGACAATCAACAGCGCAACCAGCCCCACGGTCAATTCAGACACTAACAGACGCGAAAACAGCGATTTGGCGCGGTCTTTTTTCCCTGCGCCGATGTTGTAACCGACAATCGGAATGCAGCCCGCCGCCAAACCGATGGACACGGAGATGGCAATCTGGAAGAACTTCATGACAATGCCGAGAACGGCCAAAGGAATTTGCGCCAAATCAGGCTGCCCGAATACGGCATCCCGTGCGCCGTATTGCATCACCATGTTTTGCACGGCGGCCATTGAAATAACCATCGACACCTGCGCTAAAAAGCTGGTGAAGCCCAGCACGAGAAATTTACGAATCAGCTTCCAATTCAAGGAAAAGCTGGTTTTTTTCAGCTTGACGACCTTCGTGTGAAAAAGATACCACAGCGCAAGCGCTGCCGTGAGCGCCTGCCCGATGACCGTGGCGACTGCCGCGCCCATCATTCCAAAGTGGAAGCCGTAGATGAAAAGCGGGTCGAGGATGACATTCGCCACAGCGCCCAGCACCGTGGAAACCATCGCAAATTTCGGACTGCCGTCGCTGCGGATGATGGGATTCATCGCCTGCCCGAACATATAAAACGGAATGCCCAGCGTGATGTAAAAGAAGTATTCCTTCGCAAAGGCGTAGGTTTCATCGTTCACCGTCCCGCCGAACAGGGCAAGCAGGGAATCGCTGAAAATAAGGTACAGCGCGGTCAAAATCAGACTGCTGATGAGACAGAGAACGATGGCGTTGCCAACGGCCTTGTGCGCATCGTCATAGGCATCCTTGCCCAAAGCAATGCTGACAAAGGCGCAGCAGCCATCGCCGATGAGAACGGCAACCGCCAAAGCGACCACTGTTAAGGGGAAAACAACCGTGTTGGCAGCATTGCCGTAAGAGCCGAGTTCAGGCGCATTGGCGATGAAAATCTGGTCAACGATGTTGTACAGCGCTCCGACCAGCAGAGAGATGATGCAGGGGATGGCATAGCGCCGCATGAGCCGCCCGATGTGCTCCGTTCCAAGAAACTGATTTCCGTGTTCCATAAAATCGTCCTCCTTTTCGGATGACAGAAATGCATAGTCGCTCAATCTGGACTTACGCATTGCTGCTGCACGATTTGGCATGGAAATCCATCATCCATAAAAAATAACGCATGACCTTTCCGCAACCGGATTTATGCGGAAAGGCCACACGTTGCGTTGGAGATTATAACAGAAAAACGGAAAAATTGCAAAGGCAGCACGATAAATAGTGAATTTTGTGGAAGAGTGAAACGCAAAAATCTCGATTTACCTCCAGTAAAATATCGATTTTTATAATTGCATACTCCTTCGCCATCTCTAATCGTGCCTCACATAGAAGCTGCTATTTCGATGCAACCATAAATATTATGTATACGCTTTCTTGAAAAGGGGTGCGGGGGAAACATTCTTTGGCGAACAAAGAATGTTTCCCCCGCAAAAAATCTCATTAATTTAGCTCTTTAATCTCGCTGCGTTCTTCATTCTCTGCTCGTGAGAGAGGACGCGCTTGCGCATTCTAAGGGACTTGGGCGTGATTTCCAGCAGCTCGTCGTCATCAATGAACTCCAAGCACTCTTCAAGCGTCAAGGGATGGACGGACACAAGGCGCAGACTGTCCTCGGATGCGGACGCATTGCGCATATTCGTCACGTGCTTCTGCTTGCATACATTGACCACAATGTCGCCCGGACGACTGTTCTCGCCGCAAATCATGCCCGAATATACGGGAGTCTGAGAGCCGATGAACAGCGTGCCGCGCTCCTGTGCGTAGAACAGACCGTACTGCGTCGCTTCGCCCGTCTCAAAGCAGACCAGCGCGCCCACACTGCGGTGCGGAATATCGCCCTTGAACGGCTCGTAATGGTCGTAAACGGCGCTCATGATGCCCTCACCGCGGGTGTCGGTCATGAACTCACTGCGGTAGCCGAATAAGCCGCGGCTCGGCACAAGGAACTCAAGACGTACACGGTCAAGACCGCTCATATGCTCCAGAGTGCCGCGCCGACGACCGATTTTTTCAATGACCGCGCCGGCATAGGCCTGCGGCACATCCGCAATCATGCGCTCAATCGGCTCGCACTTTTGACCGTCAATCACCTTGTACAAAACTTCCGGCTTGCTGACTTGGAACTCGTACCCCTCGCGGCGCATCGTTTCGATGAGAATGGACAAATGCAGCTCGCCGCGCCCGCAAACCTCGAACGCATCGGGCGTATCGCCGTCCTTCACACGAAGGGATACATCGGTTTCCAGCTCGCGGTACAGACGCGCACGCAGATGACGGCTCGTCACATAAGTGCCTTCGCGTCCGGCAAAGGGCGAATCGTTGACGGAGAAGGTCATGGTCACGGTCGGTTCGGTGATGGCGACAAAGGGCAGCGGCTCCACGGTGTTCGGGTCGCATACGGTGTCACCGATGGAGATGTCCGCAAGACCGGTCAGGGCAACAATATCGCCCATAGACACGCTTTCGGCAGGAACGCGCTTCAGACCGTCAAACACGCTCAGGGCGGTCAAACGCCACGGCGCAGTCTGCACTTCGGGGTGCTGGTCATTGCAGCGAACGACCATCATGCCGTCCGTCAGCGTGCCGCGGGCAATGCGCCCGACACCAATGCGCCCGACATAATCGTTGTAGTCAATGGTGGAAATCAGCACCTGCGCAGGACCTTCAGGGTCGCCTTCGGGCGCGGGAATGTATTGCAGAATGGCATCGAACAGGGGTTTCAAGTCCGTGCCGGGCTTCTCAAGGTCAGTCGTTGCCGTACCCTTGCGGGCGGAAACATACAAAATCGGGCGGTCAAGGGTCTCCGGATCGGCGTTCAAATCGTCCAGCAAGTCCACCAGCTCGTCCACAACCTCGTCACAGCGGGCATCGGGACGGTCAATCTTGTTGATGACCAGCAGCACGGGGAGCTGCAGCGCCAGCGCCTTTTGGAGGACGAAACGGGTCTGAGGCATCGGACCTTCAAAGCTGTCCACCAGCAAAAGCACGCCGTCCACCATCTTCAGAATGCGCTCAACCTCGCCGCCGAAATCGGCGTGACCGGGGGTGTCCACGATGTTGATTTTATGCTCGCCGTAGTGAACGGCGGTGTTCTTGGCCAAAATGGTGATGCCGCGCTCGCGCTCCAAATCGTTGGAGTCCATCACGCGGTCGGCAATCTGCTGGTTCTGACGAAGCACATGACCCTGCTTGAGCATCTGGTCAACCAAGGTGGTCTTGCCGTGGTCAACATGGGCAATGATGGCAATGTTGCGAATATCTTCACGAATCATGGTTATCTACCTACTTTCACTTTCTCAAATGAAATTCCGCTTTGCGGACTTGCATTTGGTTGGTGACGGAATATATATACTCCGTCAAGTTTCATTCAGCATTGCCCTGCCATCCGGCGGCTTATGCCGTCGTTTTTCCAGACGCTCCAATGGGATTGCGTTCAAACCATTTCACTCTCTTTATATGTAATAGAAGAAAATCATATCAAAATGAAAACCGCGGAAACGGGATTTCATTTGTTCCATTGATTAAGCCTTAACTTCGCGGGGCGCAATATCGCTTAATTCCAGCCCCTTGTTCTTCTCTCCCGCCAGACGGATGCTCCAATCGTTTTCAAAGAACAGAACATTCCGATTCAGCGCATCATAGCCCCGTGCGGTGGTGGAGGTCAGGCTCAAATCATGCACATCCTTGGGCGTTTCCAGCACCCAGCGAACGAAGCGGTAGGGGAGACGCTCCATGACCAGCTCCACGCCGTATTCGCCACGCAGACGGTACGCCAGCACATCAAACTGCAATTCGCCGACCACGCCGATAATGAACTCCTCTAAGCCTGTTTCATCGCGGCGGAAGGTCTGAATCGCGCCTTCCTCGGAGAGCTGCGAGATGCCTTTCTGGAACTGCTTGCGCTTCATGCTGTCCATCGGGCGCACCCGCGCAAACCGTTCCGGCGCAAACACGGGAATTTTCGCAAAGTGGATTTTCCGCCCCACGCACAGCGTATCGCCCAAGTGGTAAAGACCGGGGTCAAACAAACCGATGATGTCGCCCGGATACGCTTCTTCCACGCCCTCGCGCTCATCCGCCATGAACTGCTGCGGCTGCTTGACCTGAATGTCCCTGCCCGTGCCGGAATGCCAGACCGTCATGCCCTTCTTGAAAGTGCCGCTGACCACGCGCAGGAACGCCAGCCTGTCGCGGTGCGCTGGGTTCATGTTGGCCTGAATTTTGAAGATGAAGCCGGAAAAACGCTCGTCCGTCGGCTCGACCATGCCGTCATCGCTCTCTCTGGGCGCGGGCGGAGGCGTAAAGCGGAGGAAGCGGTACAGGAACGGCTCCACGCCGAAGTTGGTCACGGCTGAGCCAAAGAACATGGGCGTTAATTCGCCGCGGCGGACGGCGGCCAAATCAAAGGCATCGCCCGCCTCGTCCAACAGCTCAATTTCATCGTGCAGGCGCTTGCGATAATGCGCGTCCAACGCACCCTCCAACGCAGGGTCATCAATGCCGATGACGGTTTTCTGCGCCTTCGTGCGGCCATGGTCGCCGCCGGAATACAGCTCCACCGTTTTTTCATCGCGGTGATATACGCCCTGAAAGTCGCCGTCCACGCCGATGGGCCAGTTGATGGGGCAGGCACGAATGCCCAGCACATTTTCCAGCTCTTCCATCAGCTCAAAGGGGTCTTTAGCGGCGCGGTCCATCTTGTTGACGAAGGTGAAAATCGGAATGTTGCGCAGGCGGCAGACCTTGAACAGCTTAATCGTCTGCTCTTCCACGCCCTTGGCGGCATCAATGAGCATCACGGCGCTGTCCGCCGCGACAAGGACACGGTAGGTGTCCTCCGAGAAATCCTGATGGCCGGGGGTATCCAAGATGTTGATGTGATAGCCGTCAAAGGAAAACTGCATGGCGCTGGAGGTGACGGAAATGCCGCGCTGCTTCTCGATTTCCATCCAGTCGCTGGTGGCAAAATTTTCAGCCCTGCGTGCCTTGACGCTGCCCGCCTGACGAATCGCCCCGCCGTAGAGCAGCAGCTTTTCGGTCAAGGTCGTTTTGCCCGCGTCAGGGTGGCTGATGATGGCAAAGGTGCGCCTCTTTTCGACTTCCTGAATCAGCGTTGACATGCTTCCTCCTCCAAAGCCTCGGCGTAAAACGCCGGAACATAACAAGCTATTATACCGAATACGACGGAAAGTGTCAATCATTTCATTCGTGCTGCGGATGGTTGAGCATAAGATGGTAGGTACGGCACTTGCACAGCGTTTTGCTGGCAAGTGATTAGTGGATAGTGGATAGACGGATAGTGAAGCGGCGGCGGTTGGGGTTGAGTATTTTGTTTGTTGAGTGTTAGCGAATTGAGAGTGAGCAGAAGAAATATTTTGAAGTAGATTTTCTACTCCGTCTATAATAACATCGCTAAGGCGAAACAATTTGTTTATCGTCTACAATCATCTTCTGTAAGACTAACTGTCTATCCACTATCCACTAAACAGGCGCAAATTGAAAGGATGCTTTTCATTCAGAAAAGCATCCTCTAAAATCAACTCAGCTAAAATTACTCAGCGGCTTCGGCGGGATAGACACACGCCTGCTTGCCGTCACGACCCTTGCGCTCGAAGCGCAGGATGCCGTCAGCCTTGGCAAAGAGGGTATCGTCCTTGCCCATGCCGACATTCAGACCGGCCTGAATCTTGGAGCCGCGCTGACGGACGAGAATGTTGCCCGCGAGGACGAACTGGCCGTCCGCACGCTTCGGACCAAGACGCTTGCTTTCGCTGTCACGGCCGTTGCGGGTAGAGCCCATACCTTTTTTATGAGCGAACAGTTGCAGGTTCAGCTTTAACATGAATGTTTCCTCCGTTCTGCTTCCGTCTGTTCAAACAGGCGGATATAGGATGGATACTGCGCTTGAATGTCACGCAGCCCTTGTAAAAGACCTTGGAATAGGATTTGCGCGTCGCGGCTTTCGCACCCATCCGGCAGGCGAACGGCCAAGAGACCTTCGCCGCACCGCACATTCGGGCGGACATGAGCGACGCTTTCCAGAGAATTGGCGCAAGCGGTGGTCAAGGCTGACACTGCTGCGCAGACGATATCCCGACCGCTTTCGGCATATCCGGCATGACCGGAGCAGAGGAAGCCGAGAATATCATTGCCCCTTTTGAAAAGGGTGATGCGAATCATCAGGCGTTCACGCCGGTAATAAGAACCTGCGTGTAGGGCTGGCGATGACCGGCCTTGCGGCGATAGTTCTTCTTGGACTTGTACTTGAACACGATGACCTTCTGACCGCGACCCTGCTTGACAATCTTGCCGGTCACGGAAGCGCCTTCGATGTAGGGATTGCCCACTTCGATGGTCTCGCCGGAGAGCATCAGAACGGGGAAGGAAACGATGTCATCCAGTTCGTTTTCGAGCTTTTCGATGTAGATGGTGTCACCCTCGGACACACGATACTGTTTGCCGCCGGTCGCAATGATAGCGTACACTGTAGCAGCACCTCCTGAAATAAATTTACCAGCCGGGCTTGTCTCGAAGGCAAAGAATGGCTTGTTTCAGCCATGAGGCAGCGCGCAAACGCCCGCATTTATCAGCCTCTCCCGTGCGGCGTACTGATATAAGATAACACAGAACGCGGGATAAGTCAAGGATTTTGGAGGATATTTTGCAGGGAAACCACGGAAAAGAGAGGATTATTTGCGAGAGGAAAGGCTTTGTGGGACAAAGCCTCCCCTCTCGCGCTCTCCCCTGAAAGCCACTATTTTTGGATTAGTATAAATTAGTAGATTTCGTTCTATTTACGCCTTTAATCCTGTTTCTTCTCATCCGCTGCCCGTATCTCTCCACTCCCTTCCTAACCGCTAACAGTTCTCATCGCTTCCTGCTTATTTCTATTTTCTAATTCCGCATTCCGCATTCCGCATTCCTAATTCCGCATTTCTCACTTCCCCACCTAACAGCTAACAGCTCCCTACCACATCACTATCCACCGCCTAAAGTCACCATGTAACTAAAAAATTTTCAAAATGTGACTAAAATGTAATTTTACCTATTGCAATATGGGAAAAAGTTTGCTATAATGACCATGTTACAATGATAAGACACATTGTAAGAGATATTTTTGAGAAGGGGGCTTGACAAGGATGACACTGACGGTTATTCTTCGCAAGCAAGCAAGCAAGCAAGCAAGCAAGCAAGCAAGCAAGCAAGCAAGCAAGCAAGCAAGCAAGCAAGCAGTATAGCTCTGCCCTTTTTCGTCATCTCAAGCCGGATAAACCGCCCGACATAGGTTGATGTTCGACCTGTGCTTGACGGTTTTATTTTTGAAGAAGAACAATAAGGTAAAGGAGAATGAAACTTATGAAGAAGCGTCTTTCTGTGGTTTCCCTGTTAGTAGTGGTCATGATGTTGGTGATGAGCGTTGCAACGGTGGCGTTGGCCGGAGGAGCCCCCTGCACTCAACATGAGTGGGTTTCAGGAAAATGTCAAGTATGCCATACGCGATGTTTCCATCCAACTCTTTACTGTGAAAATACAGATGATCCAACTTGCCATTTTGTCCGCTGCAGTGTCTGTAATTTTTTCTTCGAATATGAAGACCATGATTTGAGCAGTGGTAAATGTAAATGCGGGTACGAAAATAAATCCGCAGTAATTATTCCTATTCCTGCTGAGGATCCGCAGCCCTTCCTTCCTATTCACCCGTCGCAGCCCGTCGAAAAGGATGAGGAAGAATCGAAATCCTTTGAAGATGTTCATTGGTATGGCGAGTGGACGCCCAACGGAAACGGCGGTCATACCGCGACCTGCAAGCGTCACGGCGAAGAAAAGACTGTTGCCTGTGAAACCGTTGAGTACACCTTGGGTGATGTGACCATCAAGCTCTGCCCCGTTTGCGGTCTGGTCGAAGACGGCACAACGCTGAACGCTGTGTCCGCAACGGCGAATGGCAAGGGACTTCCGGATGGCGAAATCATCATGTACAAAGGCGCAGTGAACGGTGAAACCGTGATGAGCATCGGCTTTGAAATCGGCGGCAACCCGACCCAGCCCAAGGGCGACATCAAAATCACCCTGCCCACTTCTGAGCTGAACGGCTGTATCCTGTCCGTCCTTAATGCTGACGGCACGGAAACCGCCCTCGAAACGACCGAAAAGGGCGAGAACA
>CAVJHY010000091.1:0-8833 GCA_963649405.1 bacterium | reverse complement strand
AAACGCTGGCGTGGGGGAAGTATTTGCTGCTTAAAATATTTTGATTTTTTGCGGGGGAGGCATTCTTTATGCGATAAAGAATGCCTCCCCCGCACCCCTTCTAAGAAAGCGACTACATAATATTATGCATTGCAACGAAATAACAGCGTTTATGTGCTTTTTTGGTGGGGAAACCATTCTTTATGCGATAAAGAATGGTTTCCCCACACCCTTTCCAAGAAAGCGTATACATAAAATAAGTAATTATAACGAAAGAACAGCTTCTATGTGTTGCTATTTTGGGTGCAAAACAGTATATTTTAACCGCTTGACAATCTATGATATTCGGATATAATGACCGTTGATAATTATCTTTGGTAATTATCAACGGTTTTAATCTGGAGGCATTCCATGACGGTCGAAAAAATCAAGCGGATGCTGGATGCGTGTTACACGGCCAAGCGCATTCGGGACAGGCTGCCGCCTTTGCCCGAGGGCGTTGCACCGTCCTACATTCAGTTTTTAGACACCATTTGCAATCTGGAGTCTGCGGGCAGTCAGGTGAAAATTTCCGATGTGAGTGATGCGTTGCGCCTGCCGCGCCCCTGCGTGACGCGCACCATCAAGGAAATGGAGCAGAAGGGGTACTTAAAGAAGCAGGTTTCCGGCGATGACGGGCGTGTGACCTATTTAAGCGTGACGGAAAAGGGCGCGGAGCTTTCAGAGAAGTTCGACAAGCGATACTTTCATGCGCTGGAAAAGTATCTGGGCGGGATTTCTGACGAGGACGCGGACTGCATGATGCGCGTGATTAAGGCATTGGACAGCGCGATGTGCGCGGGGAGGAACGAGCTTGAATAATTCAAAATCGGATTTCACACAAGGGAGCATCTTAAAAAAATTAACTTCATTCATGTTGCCGATTTTAGGCGCTCTGATTTTACAGGCGGCTTACGGCGCTGTGGACTTACTGGTTGTCGGGCGTTTCGGCAGCACCGCGGGGTTGTCGGGCGTATCCACGGGCAGTCAGGTGATGAATTTAGTCACCTTTGTCATCACCTCTTTGGCAATGGGCATGACGGTGTTGATTGCGCGGTACTTAGGCGAGAAAAAGCCTGAGCAGATCGGACCTGTCATTGGCGGCTCAACGGTGGTCTTTGCCATCATCACCACCGTGATGTTAGTGGTTTTGATTTGGCTGGCCGAGCCGATTGCCCTGCTCATGCAAGCGCCTGGGGAAGCCATCGAGCAGACCGTGAGCTATGTACGCGTTTGCGGCGGCGGCATCTTTTTCATCATTGCGTACAATCTTCTCTCCGCCGTGTTTCGCGGCATGGGCGACAGTCGTTCGCCGCTCATTTTTGTGGCGGTTGCGTGCGTAGTGAACATTTTCGGCGATTTGCTTTTAGTCGCTGTCTTCCATATGGATGCGGCGGGCGCTGCATGGGCGACCGTGCTGGCGCAGGCTGTGAGTGTGGCGTGTGCGCTGGTCATTCTTGCGAAGAAAAAATTGCCGTTTACTCTTAAAAAAGAAGATTTCCGCATCAATGCGCAGTGCAGATATGCGTTCAAAATCGGTCTGCCGTTGGCGCTTCAGGAGCTGCTCACGCAGATTTCCTTCCTTGCCCTCTGCGCGTTCGTCAACCGTTTAGGCTTAACGGCCTCGTCCGGCTACGGTGTGGCGAACAAGATTGTGAGCTTTGCTATGCTTGTACCGAGCGCGTTAATGCAGTCGATGGCCTCGTTTGTTTCGCAGAATGTCGGCGCGGGCGATGAAAAACGCGCCAGCAAGAGCATGATGACGGGCATTGGTTTAGGCGTGAGCATTGGCGTTCTTGTCTTTTTCCTCGTACTCTTCAAGGGTGATGCTCTGACCAGTCTCTTTACGACCGATGCGGAGGTCATTGCGCACGGGTTTGATTATCTCAAGGGATTTGCGCCGGAGACCATTGTGACCGCCGTGTTATTCAGTTTTATCGGCTATTTTAACGGGCACAATGAGACGATGTTTGTTATGGCGCAAGGCTTAATTCAGACGCTGCTTGTGCGTCTGCCACTGGCGTATATCATGAGCATTCAGCCGAATGCAAACCTGACCGGCATTGGCCTTGCCGCGCCTGTCGCCACGGTTGTCGGCATTATCCTGAATGTGGTCTATTACAAAAAATTTCAGAAAAAGCTGAAGCAGCGGGGGACGATAGCGTAAGGTTTCCCGCACCCCTTCCAAGAAAGCGTATACATAATGTTTATGGCTGCAACGAAGGGGCAATTTCTATATGGGGCAAGAAAAAATGGGCAGTGCATTTGGCACTGTCCATTTTTTATATATCAATAATCAGCCGATTTTTTCCAAAATGTCCAGTATAAACGCGGGGAGGGTGACACTCTGATCGTCCGCCGTGGCGTAGGTGAACAAGCCGTCATAAGTGCCGAAGCAAGCGACACTATCGCCCTCTTCCGGCGTAAAATCGGGGCTTTGCATAGCAGCATAGACGACTTTTGTACCGTTCTCGCCCGTGGCGACGCGTAAGCGGACACTGCCGTCCGCGTCGTTCAGGCTCTGCACGACCGTGCCTGTGAATTGGTATTTTTTTCCCTGATACCGTTCCGGCTCTTGACCGACAGCGGCGAAATCCAGCTTACCATAAGTCGCGCTTCGGTTAGGCGTTTTAGTGGGCTTTGGGGTATTGGTAGGTGCGGGGGTGGGTTTTGTCGGAGCATCCTCAGCAAACAGGGCGATTTGATCCTCCGCCGAGGCCGTGCCGTTGACCTTCAGTCCCGCCGCCTTTTCAAACGCTTTCATGGCCTTGACGGTCGCGTTATTATACTTGCCCGTGACCTCACTGGTCAAATAGCCAAGCTCCTGCAAGCGTTTTTGCAGGGCTTCAACATCCGTGCTTTTCGTGCCGGATTTAAGGGTCACGAAGGGGTACGCACCAAGCGTGCGCAGTCGTGCGTCAATCTCGTCCCTGAGTGCAAGCAGCGTTTCCGCGTCCATGTTACTGACATCGACCATTTCCGCGTTAGCGGGCAGCAACCCCATCAAGAGCGCCAAAATCATTATCAGCACACAAATTTTTTTCATCGCTCATTCCTCCATTTTTCCCGCAAACGCGCCGTCCTGATAGGAAGTCAACCGCACATTGCGGATTTCGCCGAGCGGTGCGTTTTCGCAGCGCACATCCATATATTGCGGCGTATACCCCCGCGGGCAACCGTCCTCCTCATCCTCGAACAGCACGGGCTGGACGGTATCAAGCAACCCGTCCGCGTACATTTTCGCGGTTTCATGACCGAGCGCAATCAGCCTTCTTGCCCGTTCCTCGCGCACGCGCTTTTCCACCTGATTGGGCATTTCTGAGGCCTTCGTGCCTTTGCGTGCGCTATACGGGAACACGTGCAGCCGCGCAAAGCCGATTTTCCGGCAGAACTGCATGGTTTCGTCAAATTCCTGCTCTGTTTCGCCCGGAAAGCCTGTAATGACATCGGTGGTGATGGCGCAATTCGGGAATGTCGCCCGCAGCGCGTCACACGAGGCGGCAAACTCCTCGGTTGTATATCGTCTGCGCATTCGTTTCAGCACCGCGTCCGAGCCGGATTGCAGCGCCAGATGAAACTGCGGGCAGACGGTTTTAGTCTTGCTTAAATTTTCCGCAAACTCCTTGGTAGCAATGACCGGCTCCAAAGACCCCAAGCGGATACGGCGCACACCGTCCACATTGGCGGCTTGGACGGCATCAAGCAGGGTTTCGCCGTTCAAATCTCTGCCGTAGCTGGTCAGGTGAATGCCTGTCAGCACCAGCTCCCGAAAGCCCGCCTGCACGAGCCTAAGCGCCTCCGCCCGAATGTCGTCCGGCGTTCTGGAGCGGATGCCGCCACGCACATAGGGGATGATGCAGTAAGTGCAGAAGCGGTCGCAGCCCTCCTGAATTTTCATCACGGCGCGTGTATGCCCTGCGTCCGCCGTGATGCTGAGGCGCTCGAACGGGGCGCGTGTGACATCACCCACGGCGGCGATTTGCTTACCCTCGGCCACCGCCTTTTCAAGCAATTCAACAATTTCTCCGCGCCGCGCAGTGCCAATGACGAGCCTTGCGCCCGTGTCCAGCAGCTTTTCACCGTCCCTTTGCGCCAAACAGCCCGTGATGATTACATTCGCCGCCGGATTTTGCCTTTGGGCGCGGCGCACCGCATTCAGCGACTTTTTATCGCCTGTGCCTGTCACCGTGCAGGTGTTCACGACATAAACATCTGCGCGTTCGTCAAAGGCGCGGATTTCGTACCCCGCCCGCTGAAAACATTCCAGCATGGCTTGCGTATCGTATTGGTTGACCTTGCAGCCCAAGGTGTGAAAGGCAACGGATGGCATGGTGGTAACTCCTTTTTTAGTGGATAGTGAATAGTGGATGGTTAAGAATAGCTAGTGACTAGTAAAATAGTGTGAGCAACGAGCGGTTAGCCGTTAGCTGTTAGCAGTTAGCAAAATGATAAAAGTGGAGAGAAATGAGCAAAAATTAAATAAAATTGTGCTGTAAGTGGAAATAATGTAGTTAAAATCCAATTATTTACAGAAAAAGTGGGAAATAATTGTTTTTACATCAATCTCCACACACAGCACCTTCCTTCGTTGCAGCCATCAATATAGTGTATAGTTTTTCGGGTGAGGTGCGGGGAGACCGCTTTTGGCACAAAAGCGTCCTCCCCGCAAAACCTTTCCTTCCCCGTCACAGCCCCTCATCCCCGCCGGAGATTTCGTCCAATGTCATGCTGAAGCCGGGGACGCACTCGCGCATGAAATCGCGGACTTCGGGCAGGTCGATTTTGTCAATGGAGCTGCGCACGGAGTACGCGGCGTTTTCAAATTCCTGATTGCCTGCCTTTTTTTCTTCCAAGCACTTGATGTACGCGCAAATGCGGTCAGCCGCCTTGACCAAACGCCACTCAGCGGTCGTTTCATCATGCTGAATCAGCGGCTCGTAAGACGGGCGGATGTCGGAAGGAAGCATCGATAGGAGCTTGTCATTCGCAATCGTTTCCAACTTCGCGTACTCTTGGTGAATCATCGGGTTATTGTGCTTAACCGGCGTGGGCAGGTCGCCCGTGATGACCTCGCTCGCATCATGATAGAGCGCCAGCGCCATCACTTGCCCTTCATTGTATTGACCGCCGTAGCGCGTGTTCGCAAGGACCGCTAAGGCGTGCGCAATCATTGCCGTCTGCAGGGCGTGCTCCATGTCGTTTTCAGGGATTGTGTTCCGCATTAAGCCCCAACGATTGATGTACTTCATGCGCGAGATGTAAGCGAAAAAATGATGATGCATAAAAATTTCTCTCCTTGCACGGTCTTGTGTTGCAATCTGTATGAACGAATGCTATAATAGGCACGCATCCGCGGGGGCGTCGTTTGCGATAAGCAGACGGCTGAGAAAGTACCCTTTGAACCTGTGTAGGTCATCCTACCGTAGGGAAGCGGCGTGCCGTGAGGATTCCCACGGCTCGACCCGTTTCCCGCATACGAACAGTATGCGGGTTTTTCTTTTGCGGAATTGCATGATATTTTAAGGAGGTCGATGTTCCATGTTCCTGTTCTCATCCGCATTCGCCGAGGTCACAGAGACCGTTGAAGAAACGGTCGAAGCCGTCGCAACGGCAGCGCCGGAGGCCGCGCAGACCAACGCTGTTGCCGATTATGTTTCGTCCGTGTTCAAGAAGTTTAGCGGCTTCACCCTCTCCACTTGGGTCATCTTGGGCGTGCTGGTCGCGCTGGGGCTTATTCTGCTCGCAGCGGCGAAGTCCAGCAAAAAGTGGACGGCGAAAACCATCGCCTATGCTGCACTCTCGATTGCCCTGAGCTTTGTCCTCAGCTATATTCGGCTCTTCAGAATGCCGCAGGGCGGCTCCATCACGCCCGCCAGTATGCTCCCGCTCATGCTCTTCTCCGCATCGTTCGGCGTTGCACCCGGTGTTGTGGCGGGGCTTGCGTATGGCATCCTGCAATATCTGCAGGGCGGCGATTTCCTGAATGTCTGGCAGTTCCTGCTTGACTACCCCATCGCCTTTGCCGCGCTCGGTCTGGCGGGACTGTATAAGCACCTCAACAAGACTTGGCAGGCGTATGCCGCACTCGCCGTGATGTTCGCGGGACTGCTGTTCCTCTGCGTGTCTTACCCCAGTCTTTGGGTGCTGTACGCGGTGCTGATGGCCGCCGTGGTCGTGCTGTTCTTCGTCTGCCGGAAGAATCCGGACGGCGTAAGACTGATCCCTGCCATGGGCATCGCCGTGCTTGGCCGCGCTGTGTCCGCCGTCTGCGCGGGACTCATCTGGGTCGCGGTTTACCCGCTCGAAGACCCCAACGAAATCCCGCTCGTGTACAGCCTCGTTTATAACGGTGCGTACCTCCTGCCGGAAGCCGCCATTTGTATGGTGTTGGCGTTCATCACAGGCAATCGTATCATGAAGGCAATAAAATAAAACACAAATGAAAGTCCGCTTACGCGGGCTTTTTTTATTTGGATGCGAGGGATGTATTTTCGTCCGGATGGCCTTCGGACAGCGCCTTCAAAGCCGTCATCACCAGCGCACGAAGCTCCCGATACAGCGTTGACACCGTTTCCGGTTCACCGGCATAGCTCTTTAAGAACGCGCCGGGCAGACTGAAAATAAACCGCGCATCGATTTCATCAATGCTCTTTAAGTTTGCCTTCTCCAAGATGTCAAACAGCGCATTCACAAAGGCGCGGCGCTTGTCCACGGACATATCGTCCAGCCATTCTTTAATGACATGGTTGATGTAGCGGCTCGTTTGCGTCGGCTGTTCCACACGCAGGAAACTGCCGCGCTCAATCTGCCAAGAGGAGGTGTAGTGCTGCAAAATGCCCACACCGTCACTCTTGATCACTGTGTAATTGTCCTCACTTTCCAGCAGCATCCCGACCACGGAGGACTGCGGTACGAACTTTTCCACACGGGAAACAATGCGCCGATAGCCGTCCATCTGCAAAACACTGCGGTCAAGCCCAGGTCCGTCACAGCTTACCACGGCTTCAATACGGTCCTGCACCTCCTCCGGCACACAGGCGCAGGCATAGCACGCCATGTTTCCACCCTTGGAATGCCCGACCACGAGCAGACGGTCAGTCGTTAATTCGGCGATTTGCTTTACATAATCCACGCTGATGCGCTGAGCGGGGACAGGCTCGGAAAACGCGAGCGCACAGTCCTCCTTCCAGCCGACCAGACTGCCGTCCGTCCCGCGAAAAGAGATGCAGGTAAGGTTGTTCGGCAGGGCAAAGGTCAGCGCGGCAAATTGTGTGTCCTCTAAAAGAACGCTCCTGTAATTTCCAACGGCAAGATTCGTGTAGCGCGGGGAGGATAGGATATGCTCCAGTAGCTTCTTGTCGTCCGCCCACAGATAGCCGACCTGCTGCTTTTCCTTGATGCCCTCTGAGGCATTCAGCACGCGCTGCGCCGCTTCGCCCAAGGGGATGCTTTGCATCGTCCCCAGCTCTGGCACAATGCCGTCAAAAAAGATGTAGGAAAGCTGGGATAAAATCAGCTTGTCCGCCTCACATGGCGGCACAAGGGAAAACGGCAGATCGCCGCGCCATTGAAGGTAGTCAAAATAATTCGCCATTTAATCTCCTTTATGGGTGTATTGGTAGGCTAATCGCTCATCTCCGCTTTTCAAATGAATAATCCCGCAATAGACAAAGCCGTTCTTGATTAAAAGCTTTTGCATGGGGATGTTGTCGCGGTGCGTGTCCGCCCGCACATTCAGCCCCTTGTCCTTGGCAAACTGCAGACAGAACGAGCCGACACCATGCCCGCGCCCGGAAACAGCCAAGCGATGCACTGTCACATAAGGGTCATTGTCCGGCCACTGCCCACCTTCAATCACATCATAGGTTGGCTCGTGTCCGCATAGGGCAAAGACCCCGCAGGGCGTGCCGTTTTCCATGCACACATGGAGAGCGCCGTTTTTAATGTCCGTTAAAAGCTGTTCATCGCTCGGATAACCGCCGTTCCACTGCGTCATGTTGCCGCTCTTTCGCATGAACGCCCGTGCGCTGTCAAAAATGCCTTGTAGCAGGGGAATTTCTTCCGCGCAGGCGGGACGAATGGATAAGGCAGCAGGCAGCTTCATCTTTGATAAAACCTCCGTCGGCGCGGGGATGTATTTCCCATCCACCGCTACCTTTTTGCTGCGCCGCTCATATAAAACCGTGTCGCGCCAAACGCCGTCCTTCGTGTAGCTGACGCGCTCCCGATAGCCGTAAAAGCGGAAGCCTAACTTTTCGTGCATATGAATGGAGGGCAGATTGTCCGCCACAATGATGCTTTCCAGCGTCCAAATGCCGCATTTTTCGCTTTCGTCAATCAGCACATTCATGAGCTGGGTACCCAGCCCGCGCCCCTGCGCCTTTTCATCCAAATAAACGCTTAATTCCGCCACACCGTTATACGCAGGCGCTAAATGGTTTACGCTTAAAGCCGCAAATCCCAGCACTTCCCCGTCTTCTTCGGCGACTAAGCGGCACTCCTTCCTGTGTCCCGCACTCCATGCTTCCCATGTCGGCACAACGGCCGTAAATGTCGGCAGACAGGCATTTACGCCCTCCGCGTATATCCGCAAAACCGCCTCCGCATCCGTCTCTCGCATTGAGCGAATCACGCACATCACCCCTTTCCAATACACATATTTATTGTAGAAGAGCCATGCGAAATTGTCAATCAGTTTTCTTATATGGAGGATGTGCCTTAAATAGTGCTTCACACAAACGCTGTTTCTTCGATGCATCTTCTCCAAAGTGTATCAGGATTCTTTTAGGAAGGTGCTGAAATCATTTTTCTTTTC
>CAVJHY010000090.1:0-8848 GCA_963649405.1 bacterium | reverse complement strand
AGCAAAAAACCGTCCCTGTTCACAGTCGGGGACGGTTTTTCGCTATATCATGATTTCAGCAAAAATTTTATTGCTTCGTCCAGCCAGTTGCCGTCGAACAGCTCGACGAGACCGGCATCACAGGCGGCGGCGAGCTTGGCGTTCATCGGGATGCGGCCAAGGACTTTCAGGTTGAATTTATCGGCAATCTCCTGCGCATGGCTTTCACCAAAGAGGCTGATTTTCTTGCCGCAGTCCGGGCATTCCACATAGCTCATGTTTTCGACAATGCCCAGCACCGGGATGTTCATCATGTCCGCCATGTTGACAGCCTTTTCAACAATCATGCCGACCAATTCCTGCGGAGTGGTGACGACGACAATGCCGTCCACGGGGATGGACTGGAACACCGTCAGCGGCACATCGCCCGTTCCCGGCGGCATATCGATGAACATGATGTCATTCTTGCCCCACTTGACATCCGTCCAGAACTGCTTGACCGTTCCGGCGATGACAGGGCCGCGCCACACAACAGGCGCTGTTTCTTCCTCTAAAAGAGAGTTGACGGACATGGTTTTGATGCCGGTTTTGGTCATGACGGGATTGATGCTCTCGCCGTCGCCGGTCGCATTCTCATGCAGACCGAACATCCGCGGCACGGACGGACCGGTGACATCGGCATCCAGCACAGCCGTCTGATAGCCCGCCCGCTGGCTCAGGACGGACAAAAGCGCCGTGACCATGGATTTGCCCACGCCGCCCTTGCCGCTGACCACGGCAATGACCTTTTTGATTTCAGTCCCCTCCAAGGGCTTTTCAAGAAGAGACTGCGGCTCGTTGCGGCTGGAACAGTTCTGACCGCAGGTGCTGCAATCGTGCGTGCATTCGCTCATAAAAACACTCCAAACAAAAATAATCGGAAGATAGACTTATCTACCTTCCGATATTTTACGCTTTTTTTCCGATAATTACAAGACTTTATTCAAGAAATCGCGGGTTCTCTGCTGTTTGGGCGCGGAGAAGATTTCATCGGGGCTGCCCTCTTCCACGATGACACCGCCGTCCATGAAAATCACATGGTCGCCCACCTCACGGGCAAAGCCCATTTCATGGGTGACGACGACCATCGTCATGCCCTCCAGCGCCAGTTTCTTCATAACATCCAGCACTTCGCCGACCATTTCCGGGTCAAGGGCGCTGGTCGGTTCATCAAAGAGCATGACCTCCGGCTCCATGCACAGGGCGCGGACGATGGCAATGCGCTGCTTCTGACCGCCGGAAAGCTGGCTGGGGTAGGCATTGGCACGGTCTGCAAGCCCGACACGCTCCAAGAGCGCCATGGCCTTCTTTTCCGCCTCTTCCTTGCTCTTTTTTAAGAGCTTCATGGGCGCAATGGTCATATTTTTGAGGATCGTCATGTTGGGGAAAAGGTTAAAGTGCTGGAACACCATGCCCATCTTCTGCCGGTGCAGATTGATATTGACCTTGGGGTCGGTGATGTCCACGCCCTCAAAGGTAATCGTGCCGCCGGTGGGCAGCTCCAGCAGATTTAAGCAGCGCAGGAAGGTGGATTTGCCGCTGCCGGACGGGCCGATGACCACGACCACCTCGCCCTTATGCACCTTCGCACTGACCCCGTTCAGCGCCTTAATATCGCCGCCGGAGAAGTGCTTTTCCAAATTCTTGACTTCGATAATGGTATCAGTGGTCACTGTTGCGCAGCCTCCTTTCCAGCTTGCCGACGAGCCAAGAGAAGAAAATGACCATCACGAGATAAATCAGCGCCACGGCAATCAGCGGCAGGAAGGCCGAATAGGTCACGCCGCGGATGGTATCGCCCGCCTTGGTCAAGTCCTTGATGGCGACATAGCCCGCCACGGAGGTTTCCTTAATCAGCACGATGAACTCATTGGCCAGCGCGGGCAGCACATTCTTCAGCGCCTGCGGGATGATGATGTACTGCATGGTCTGCACATAGTTAAAGCCGAGGCTGCGCCCTGCTTCAAACTGACCGTTGTCAATGGACATGATGCCGCTGCGGATGATTTCCGCCACATAAGCACCGGAATTCAAGCCGAACGACAGCATGGCGACCAGCATACTGTTTCGGGAGGAAGCAAAGATGACATAATACGCCAGCATGAGCTGAATGACCACAGGCGTTCCGCGAATGACGGTCAGGTACAGCTTGGCGAGCTTATTGAGGAGGGAAAACAGCGTGCGGCCAACGCCTTTGCGCATCGTCTCCTGATTTTTGTCCCATGTGGAGCGGATGATGGCCACCACTGTGCCGATTGCAATACCGATGAGACAGGCGACCAGCGTAATTTCCAGTGTCGCGCCGAGGCCGTTCAACAGCAGCTTCCACCTGTCCTTGGCAATGAAATTCAGGTAGAAATCTGCCTGAAAGCTCTGAAACCATTCAGCCATGTCTTTTCCCCCAGTTTAGCGTTTTATCCGTGAACAGGCGAAGCGGGGGCGATTGCTCGCTCCCGTTCGCTTATAGCTTTTATGTTCAATTACTCAGCAACGATGTACTTATCGACAATCGCCTGCACCGTGCCGTCAGCAATCAGCTCTTTCAGAGCGGCGTTGACCTTTTCGAGCAGCTCGGTGTTTTCCTTGGCGATGCAGATGGCGTATTCTTCAACGGCGTAAGCGGTGTCCAGAATCTTCAGACCCTCGTTCGCAGCGACGAACTGGATGGCGGGCTGATTGTCGATGATTACGCAGTCCAGCTTGCCGGCAGCCAGAGCGGCCACAGCGTCAGCGCCGTTCTTGAAGGTCTGCACAGTGCCGGTCTTGCCGTCGAAGTCGTCAGCGGCGTAGATAGCGCCGGTGGTCGCTTCCTGCGTGCCAATCTGCCAATTCTTGCCTTCCACATACAGGTCATCAACGCTGGTGATTTCGGAGCCTTCCTTCACGATGATGGACTGGATGCCGGTGGCATAGGAATCAGTGAAGTTGATGCTCTGCAGACGCTCTTCGGTCACGGTCATGCCGGCCATGCCCATGTCAGCCTTGCCGGTCTGCACAGCCACGATGATGGCACCAAAGTCCATGTCGTCAATCACCAGCGTCATGCCCAGCTTCTCAGCAATCGCGGCGGCAACTTCAGCATCGATACCGACAATCTTGTCGCCGTCCACATATTCATACGGCGGGAAGTTCGCGTTGGTCGCCATGTGCAGCTCTTCTGCCATCGCGGTCGCGGAAATCGTCAGTACCATCATAACAGCCAGAACCAATGCAAGCAGCTTCTTCATAATCTCGTTCCTCCTCAAAATCGTTTCCTTCAAAAATTGGTGTTCCTCAAGTGAACGAGACAAGTATAGCACGGCTTATTTCCCTTGTCAACACTTTTTTGAATTTTTATTCATGTTTTTGAAAGTTTTTTGAGATTTATGCATATTAGAGGGCTTTTTATGCAATATTTCTGTATATTTCCATTTTGATGGGCAATCCGTCATTTTTCAACCCTGAAAATACCGCACTTCAAATACTGCGTTTCGGGGGCGGCGGGGAGGATGGGGTGGTCGCGCCCCTGCGTCCTGTATTCCACCTGCATGAGCCGGACATGGGCATCATGCGCGGCCTCAAGCACTACATCCCGAAACTGCATCGGCAGCATATGCTGGGAGCAGGAGCAGGTGACGAGGTAGCCGCCGTTTTTGATGAGCTTCATCGCCCGCAAATTGATTTCTTTATAGCCTCTTGCGGCGGCGGCCACGGCGGAGCGCGTTTTGGTAAACGCGGGCGGATCCAAGATGACCACATCGTACTGCTCGCCGAATGAGGACTGTTCCTTCAAAAAGTCAAAGGCGTTCGCCGCCGCAAAGCGGACATTTTGGAAGCCGTTCAGCGCTGCGTTCTCCCGCGCACATTCACAGGCAAATTCGGAAATATCCACGCCCGTGACATCCGCCGCGCCGAATTTGGCAGCGTGAAGGGCGAAAGAGCCGGTGTGGGTGAAGCAGTCCAGCACCCGCGCACCTTTCACAAACGGCGCAATCGCCGCGCGGTTTTCCTTCTGATCAAGGAAAAAGCCCGTCTTCTGGCCGTTCTTCACATCGACAAGGAAACGCACACCGTTTTCCTTGATTTCCACCTTGTCCGGCACTTCCCCGCGCAACACGCCCGTCTGCTGCTGCATTCCTTCCAACTCGCGCACAGGCACATCGTTGCGCTCGTAAATGCCCACGGGATGGAGCATCTCTTCCAGCGCATCGCAGACATCTTCCTTAAAGCGGTCAATGCCGAGGCAGAGCGACTGCAGGGACAAAACGCCGCCGAAGGAATCCACAATCAGCGCGGGCAGCCCATCACTTTCCGCAAAAATCAGGCGGCAGGAATTCAAATCCGCAAACCGTCTGCGGTAGTCAATCGCACGCTTCACCCTGTCAAAAATAAACGCCCTGTCCACATTTTCTTCCTTATATGTCATCACGCGCAGGGCAATCTGCGAGGCAGGATTATACAGCGCCTTGCACAAGAAACGCCCGTTGGCGGCCTTGACATTCACCGCATCGCCCGGCTCAAAATGGCCGTTTACGCGCTTGATGTCGCTCTTAAAAATCCAAGGATGCCCGCTGAACACCCGCTTTTCCTTGCCCGGAATCAATACACAGTCTGCCATACAATGCCTCCAAAAACAAAATCACATTTGCATTATATCATAATTTCCTCTATAATGTCGATGCAACTCCTCAAAAACCCTTGGGGTAGTATGAAGGGGTCGCAACCCCTTCATGTCAATTCCTCAATGCCGGCTTTGCCGGCCTGAGGAGCGGTTGAAATACCGCTTCCTCTATCAATTTCTGACCGTAAAATGAGATAGCTTTGCTATCCATTTTACAAGAAATTGATGTCCAAATGAAAGCAGGCTTTAGCCTGATTTCATTTGAAATAAAATCACGGAGTGATTTTAATGGTTGTTTGGCTTACAGGCGCTTCGAGCGGTTTAGGCTTGCACACGGCGATGGCGCTTCAAAAGTCGGGCATGGCGGTTGTATCGGGCGCACGCTCCTTCCAAAATAACGAGGGCGACAGCGAAGGCGGCTACCATCTGCCGCTTGATGTCACGGATGACGCTTCCTGCGCGGCGTTCTGCGAAAAGGCGCTTGCTCTTCACGGTGCGCCGGACGCGCTTTGCTGCTGTGCGGGCGTACTGAATTTGGGCGCTTGCGAAGGGTATACGGACGCGGAGCTTTTCGATGTTATGAACACGAATTTCTTCGGCATGGTGCGCGTCATTCGCCGGGTGCTGCCGCTGATGCGGGCGCAGGGACAAGGCAAAATTATCCTCTTTTCCTCGATTAACGGTGTGCTGGGCATCCCGTTTCAGGGCGCGTACACGGCCAGCAAGCACGCCGTTGAGGGCTTTGCCGAGGCACTCCGCATGGAGGTCAAGCCCTTCGGCATCTCCGTTTGCGTCGTCGAGCCGGGCGACCATCGCGGCGGCTCAAACGCCTACCGCCGTCACGCCGCATTGACGGACGCGCATTCGCCCTATGCCGCCGCCTGCCAAAGCACCATCAGCAAAATCGCCCATGACGAGCATACCGGCAGTGATCCGGACGCTTTGGGGCTTTCTATCGCCCGTGTGCTTCAAAAAAAGCGCCTACCCTGCAAGCTGCTCATCGCCAGCCCTTCGCAGAAAATGGCTGTGCTGCTTCATAAGCTGCTCCCTGCGCGAATTTTTGCAAATATAATCCGCAGTTATTACATTCCATAAATTGGCCATAATTTTATTGCAAAATGGTCATTTATCCTGTATAATAATTCTGTATCGAAACACTTTGGAGGTCTGAGGATGTACAGATTGCTGCTGGCAACGGATATACCCGAAATCAACAAGCTGCTGCAAGAGGAGATTGACTGGGCGCAGAACGGTTTTAACCCGCCTGCCATCGTTTCCAACGCGGATGATGCCATTGCTCGCCTCAGCGTGACTGCCTTTGACGCAGTCGGCTATCGCTTTGCGCACGAAAATCCGGCGCGTTTAGAGGCTTATTTGGAAGTAAAAGCGCCGACCCTGCCCATTTTCAGCGTGCGCTCCACCGCCGAGCGGCAGCTTCTGATTTTGAAGGACTTAAAGCACCTCCTCAACCGCCTTAATGCCGATTTTTCGGACGAGGTGTATGATGACGATGCGCTGGTTGGTCTCGTGCAGGACGAAATGACGCACTCTTTATTGGCCGGCGAAATCACGAAAAAATCCGTGATGGTGAACTGGCTGCATATGCTCCGTGCGCACATGGACCCCGAACGCACCTGTGTGTTGTTTGAAATCGATATGCCGCAGGGCGATGTCTATCTGGCTGACCGCTGGCATCACGGGCAGGAGCGGCTGGAGAACGCTTTGCGCTCCAATTTCTTTGGCCGCTATGCGGACGACATTTATTATGCCGTTGCCGTGCTGACCAACCGCCACATCCGCTTGGTCGCCGTTCCCGCGCTGACCTTAAAGAGCAATGACCAGACCTTCTGTGACACGGCCGTCGCGCATGTGAACGATTCCCTGCTTTTAATCAAAGAATATCTTGACCTTGACTTACAGGTTTTAGATACAAAGGTTTTGCCGTCCATGACTGCTTTAGTGGCAAAACACAATTAATGCGCCTCCGGCGCTTCAAATGGAATCCCGCTTTGCTGGCTTCCATTTGGTTTGCAGATTTTCTTGTGAAGGAAAAAATCCGTCTCTTTTTCCTTCACGGTCAGAAAATCTGAGAGGAATGAAAATCCTCTCTCGGAGCATAGCTCCTTCGCGGATTTTCTGCTCACGGCGTACACGCCGTCGTTGCGGATTCTAATGAAGGGGATGCATCCCCTTCAAGCATCCCCAAGGTTTTGTCACTGATTTTTACGAAACATTTTTACGACATAGAAGGAGGCTTGTCCTATGGGCATTTTTTCCAACATTATCCGCGGCCAGCTTGTGGATGTCATCGAATGGAAAGATTCGACGCAGGACACGATGGTCTATCGCTACGACTGCGGCGGCAAGGAAATCATGATGGGCGCTCAGCTCACCGTGCGCGAGAGTCAGGTTGCCGTGATGGTCAACGAAGGTCAGTTGGCGGATGTGTTCACGCCCGGTCGCTACGAGCTGCAAACGCAGAATATGCCCATCATGACCGCGCTCAAATCGTGGAAATTCGGCTTCAATTCTCCCTTCAAGGCTGAGGTGTACTTTGTCAACACCAAGCAGTTCCTT
This sequence comes from bacterium, assembly GCA_963649405.1. Taxonomy (GTDB): domain Bacteria; phylum Bacillota; class Clostridia; order Christensenellales; family Aristaeellaceae; genus CAVDRM01. The sequence goes on along the minus strand of CAVJHY010000090.1, from coordinate 1,653 downwards.
GACCAGAAGTGGGGGACGAGCAATCCTGTGATGATGCGCGACAGCGAATTCGGCATGATTCGTCTGCGTGCCTTCGGCATTTATTCCTTTGCCGTGAGCGACCCGAAGGTGTTCCTGCGCGAAGTGTTCGGCACGAACGGCGAATTTACGACTGCGTATGTTGCGGGGCAAATCAAGCGCACGATTGTTTCCGGTCTTTCCGATGCCATCGCTCAGAGCAAGATTCCCGCGCTCGATTTGGCCGCTAATTATGACGAGCTTGGCGCTTATGCCCTGCAAACCCTCTCGCCGCGCTTAGCCAGCATTGGTCTCAAGCTGACCTCTTTCGTCATTGAGAACATTTCCCTGCCGGAAGAAGTGGAAAAGGCGATGGATCGCCGCACATCGATGGGTGTTGTGGGCGATTTGAACAAGTACACGCAGTTCCAAGCGGCGGAGGCACTTCGCGAGGGCGCAAGCACGCCGAACAGCATGACCGGCATGGGTGTCGGCATGGGCGCTGCCGCGATGATGAGCCAGATGATGAACGGCACCTTCAATCAGCAGCAGGCTGTCCAGCAGCCCGTTCAGCAAGCGCAGACTGCCGTTTGCATTGCGTGCGGCAAGCCGATTGCTGCCGGTGCGAAGTTCTGCCCTGAATGCGGCGCGAGCCAAAATCCCGTGTGCAAGAGCTGCGGCGCGAAGCTGACCGCCGGTGCGAAGTTCTGCCCTGAATGCGGACAGAAACAGTGATGATATGATTTTTTGTGGGGGAAACATTCTTTATGCGATAAAGAATGTTTCTCCCACACCCCTTTCAAGAAAGCGGATACATAAAATTTGTTGTTCGAGCGAAAGAACAACTTTTATGTGAGACGCTTAAAAAAACAAGAATTGATGACAACGAGGCAGTAATGTCTCGCTGTTTTTCTATAAGGAAGGGCTTTGATGATGGACAAAATGCTTTTAATCCGTCCTGACGCTTCTTATTTAGACGAAGCAAGTGCCTACCGTGCCGAATTTTTATCTTCGAGCCGTTCGATGAACGGCGTGGGAATGCTGGGCAAAGTGGATGCCGCTGAATGGCTGCGGCTTTTGCCGATTTACGAAAATCCTGAAACCACGCCAGCGCCTTTAGTCCCCGCAACGCAGCTCATTTATGTCCGCGAAAGCGACCATCGCATTGTCGGTATGCTTCAAATTCGGCATTGCTTGAACGATTATCTCCTGCTTTACTGCGGCCACATCGGCTATTCCGTCCGCCCGTCCGAGCGGCGCAAGGGCTATGCCACCCAAATGCTTAAAGCCGTCCTTCCCTTTTGCAAGACCCTCGGCCTTGACCGCGTTCTCATCACCAGCCACACGGAAAACGAGGCAAGCCGCCGCACCATCCTCAAAAACGGCGGCATCTACGAAAACACCGTCCAAGAGCCTGATGAAAACAAAGACATTGAGCGATATTGGATAACACTGTAATGTTTCATTCTGAAATAAAGGAGAATTTTCACGGTCACACATGAACAAAAATATAGGAAAACGCCCAATGTCGACGCTTATTCGGAAATTTTTTAGGTAGCACCACGCAGATGATGCAAACGCAAAAATCTCGATTTACATTCGGTAAATCGAGATTTTTGTAATCGCACCTGACGAATAATTTACTATGTATTATGC
>CAVJHY010000089.1:0-8865 GCA_963649405.1 bacterium | reverse complement strand
TTGTCAGGGGGTTGAAATGCTTCAGCCTTTAGAAGGCTGAAGCATTTTTTCTGTTTTGTTTGCCAAACTCTTGCCAAATTCCCCGCTTTCCTGTATAATGCTTTTAATTGCACAGGCAATGCGGAGGATTTTCCTGCGGGCTGGCAAAGAGATGCGCGGCATGGCTGAAAACGCGCTTTGAGCAGGGATGCACCCACCTTCGCGCCACGGTTAATCACCGCCGTTTTGCCCCCGTTATCGGGCAGCAAAAGCGGGCGCTTCCGTATGGATGCGCCAAGCAAGGTGGTACCGCGAAGCACTCTTCGTCCCTGCAAAATCCAGAGGGCGGAGGGCTATTTTTTTAAGGAGGGACACTACGGTGGCCAAGGAAAAGAAGCAGGAATTTGTTCAGCACATTACGCCGCGAGATGAAGACTTTTCGCAGTGGTATACAGATGTTGTGACGCAGACAGATTTAATGGACTACACGCCAGTGCGCGGCTGTATGGCTATGAAGCCTTACGGCAACCGCATTTGGGAACTGATCCATGAGCAGATGGATGAGCGCTTCAAGGAAACGGGTCATGAGAATGTGGCCATGCCCATGCTGCTGCCGGAATCCCTGCTGCTCAAGGAAGCCGACCATGTTGAGGGCTTTGCGCCGGAGGTTGCGTGGGTCACGCAAGGCGGAACGGAGCCGCTGCAGGAGCGTCTGGCTGTTCGTCCGACCAGCGAAACCATTTTCTGCACAATGTTTTCCAAGTGGGTGCATTCTTGGCGTGATTTACCGCTGAAATATAACCAGTGGTGCTCCGTAATGCGCTGGGAAAAGACGACGCGCCCCTTCCTGCGCACGGCGGAATTCTGGTGGCAGGAGGGTCACACCGTTCATGCGACGGCAGAGGAAGCGCAGGAGGAAGCCATGACTATGCTTCAGGTTTATCATGACTTCTGCGAAAATGTGTTGGCCATCCCGGTCTATTCCGGTCGGAAGTCCGACAAGGAGAAATTCGCCGGCGCACAGGCGACCTATTCCGTCGAGGCTATGATGCAGGACGGCAAGGCACTGCAGGCCGGTACGAGCCACAATTTCGGCACAAACTTCTCCGTGCCTTTTGAAATCAAATATTTGTCCAAAGAAGGCAAGCTGGAATACTGCCACGAGACAAGCTGGGGCTCGTCCACCCGCTTAATCGGCGCGATTATCATGACACACGGCGATGAGCGCGGCTTGAAGCTCCCGCCGAAGGTTGCGCCCATTCAGGCTGTCATTTTGCCGATTGCCGCGCATAAGGGCGGTGTGCTGGAAAAGGCGGAGGAGGTCTACAATAGTCTCAAAGCCATCGGTCTGCGCGTGAAGCTGGATGACCGCGATTATGTCTCTCCCGGCTTTAAGTTCAATGAGTGGGAGCTGAAGGGCGTTCCCGTCCGTGTCGAGGTCGGTCCGCGTGACATTGAAAATGGTGTGGCGACTGTTGTGCGCCGCGACACCTTTGAAAAGCAGACCGTCGCTCTGGAAAACTTGGCCGAGACCGTCAAGGGTTTGATGGACAAAATTCAACAGAATATGTATCAGATTGCGCTGAAATTCCGCAACGAGCGCACCAAGGATGTTTACAACATGGATGAGCTGGCTGCTCAGGTTAACGGCGGCTATGCCAAAGCCATGTGGTGCGGCGACCGCGCCTGTGAGGATAAAATTAAGGAAACGACCGGCGCGACCAGCCGCAATATGCCCTTCGACCAAACATCCATTGGCGATACCTGCGTCTGCTGCGGAAAAAAGGCCGAGAAGGTTATGTACTTCGCTAAAGCGTACTAAAAGGAGGTATTGCGTATGGGCATCATTCCTTCCAGAAATTTAGACGAGCAGCGGCACGAGGAAAACGGTATCGTTTACTTTGACCGCGGGACGATTGAGGGGAAAAATGGCCGGAAATATGACCGATTTGCGATTCAGACGCACTTTGTCGAGGTCGGCGAAAATCAGGCGGAACTGGTGAAAAAATATGTGCTTCCGCTGGTCAAGGAGGGCGATGTCCTCTCCTTCGGCGCGAAGGTCATGGCTATGTGTACGAAAAATGTGCGGACGCGGGATCAGGTAAAACCCGGCTTCTGGGCGAATCTCCTGTGGCGTTTTGCGGGCATCAATTCAACGGGTGTCGGTATGCACGAGCCGTATAAGCTGCAGCTTGTCATTGACATGGTTGGTCTGCCACGTGTGCTGCTGGCTGTTTTCTGTTCCGCTGTTACTAAGCCCTTCGGCATTCACGGCGTGTTCTACAAGGTGTGCGGTCAGGGTGTTGGTGGCATTGACGGTTTCTATTTCCGCTCCAGTTTTGAACGCTATAAGCAGCTTGCGCTGATTAACCCGCCGAATCCCGTGGAACTGTGCAACGCGCTGGAGAAGGAAACAGGCATTCCTGTCGTGCTTATGGATGCGAACGACATTGAGCAGAATCAGCTCGGCAAGTGCGATAATTTCCCGCTAACGGATGACGAAATTCAGGACGCGATGCATGACAATCCTTCAGGGCAGGGCGATGAGCTGACCCCGCTGATTCTGATTCGTCCGCTTTAAGCGAAAGGACAAAACTTATGAAGATTCGTATCGCCGGTACGGTCAACGACAGCATTGTGGATGGACCGGGGCTTCGCTTCACGGTGTTCACGCAGGGCTGCCGCCACGCCTGTCCCGGCTGTCATAATCCTGAGACGCATGACACGGCTGGCGGGCAGGAGACAGACACGGACGAAATCGTCAAGAAATTTTTGAAAAATCCGCTCTTGTCCGGTATCACTCTGTCCGGCGGCGACCCGATGGAGCAGGCCGAGCCGTGCGCAATGCTGGCGGAGGAGGCGCATAAGCACAGCCTGAATGTGTGGACATACACAGGCTATACCTTGGAGCAGCTTCTTTCCGAAAATGATGCGCAGCGAATGCGCCTTTTACGCGCTACGGATGTGCTGGTGGACGGCCCGTTCATTTTAGCCCAGCGCTCGCTGGAGCTGAAATTCTGCGGCAGCCGCAATCAGCGCCTGATTGACATGAAAAAGACTTTGGCCAGCGGTCAAGCCAACCTGTGGACACCGCCGGTGTGGTGAGAGGATAAAAGAAAAGTCCCGTTGATGATGAATCAACGGGACTTTTTGTGTGTTTTGGTGATGGATTATTGTTCCGCTTCGTGCAGAAAACGAATCATTCCCTCTGCAATGGTATTTTTTTCGGGGGAGATGGTGGCAACATGGGGCGCATTGTTCAGCCAGAGCGGGACCTTTGTGCGGCTGGAAATGTTGTTCAGAATGATGTCAATGCTGTCCTGCGACACGGTTTTATCCATATGGGACTGGACGGCCAGCACAGGACAGGTGATGGCAGAAAGACTGCGGCGGGCGCGGGCAATCAGCACATTGAGGTCATGTGTTTTGGCGGTCGGGATTTGGTCGTAGTCGATGTCATACCTCTTGTCCAAGGCGTCCCGATTGCCGTTATTGTGTTTTTGCAAAATGGGGCAGAATGGCGTGGCAACCAAGGCAAAATGTCGGAAACGGTTGGTCGTGCCGAGTGGAGCTTCGATGGGGACGCAGACCGTCAACGGATGGTCACTGCCCGAATGCTCTGCCGCTAAAATAAGAGACAGAATGCCGCCCATCGAAAGACCGGCAACGGAGACATATCGATAAGATGAAAACAGCTCGTTGCAGGCTGTCTGCGCCTCCGAAAGCCAGTCCTTCCATGTGGCATTCATCATATCCTGTACGGTGGTGCCGTGTCCCTTCAAGGCAATGCCGCGCACGGTAAAGCCCGCACTGTTCAGCGCTTCGCCCAATGGACGCATATGCGCAGGGCTGCCCGTAAAGCCGTGAATCAGCAAAACAGCGTGCTGCCCACCGGAAAGAAAAAATGGTGCGGCTAAGGGATGCATGAAGTCCATAAGCTCTTCCTCCTGCAAAACGAAAATCTGGTATGCCTATCATATCATTTTTTTGCCGGAATGTATACAGAATGTCAAAAGACTTTTTATTCATCAATTATTTCCAAATCATTCACAGAATTTCATAGGTAGTTTTAAGGTTTCCTGTCTACCATTCTATAAAGTACAAAGCAGTATGGTCAAAGGAGGAAACCGCATTGATCGTGGTTAAGCATTTAACCAAGCGCTACGGAAATCATGTAGCCGTAGCCGATTTGTCGTTTACCATCGAAAAGGGCGTGGTGTACGGCTTTCTTGGACCCAATGGTGCAGGCAAGTCTACTACCATGAACATCATCACCGGCTGTTTGAGTGCAACAGACGGTGAGGTACTCATTGACGGGCATTCCATCACCGAAGAGCCAATGAAGGCAAAAAAGCTCATCGGTTATCTGCCGGAGCAGCCCCCGCTGTACATGGACATGACCCCGATGGAATATCTACGCTTTGTGGCACAGGCAAAGGGGCTTTCGTACAAGGAGCAGGAGGAGCAAATCACCCGCGTGGTGGAAAAAACCAAGCTAAACGACGTGCAGAACCGCCTAATTCGCAATCTGTCTAAGGGCTATAAGCAGCGCGTAGGTATTGCACAGGCACTGCTTGGCAATCCTGAAGTCATCATCTTGGATGAGCCGACCGTAGGGCTTGACCCTGCGCAGATTATCGAAATCCGCGAGCTGATTCGTGAACTGGGCAAGGAGCATACCTTGGTTTTGTCCAGCCACATTTTGAGCGAGGTGCAGGCCGTCTGCGACTCTATCATGATTATCTCCAAAGGGCATCTAGTCGCCAGCGATACGCCGGATAATTTGACCGCACTGCTGGCCGGAGAGACAACCCTGAAGCTCGAAATCAAGGGCAGCGAGGACAAGGTGCGCGAAATCTTAGACACGGTGGACGGTATTAAGGAATCCACGCTTTCCATGAGCGCAGGGGAGATCTGCATGGCGGAAATCAAACCCCAAGAGGAGCGGGACATCCGCGAGGCACTGTTCACCGCCTTTGCAAAAGCAGAAACGCCTATTCTGGAAATGGCGCGGTCAAGGGCAACGCTGGAGGATGTGTTCTTGGAGTTGACGCAGAGCGAAGCGGAAGCGCCTGAGAAGGAGGACAAGGAAAAGTGACGGCTGTGTTCAAACGGGAGCTTGGCTCCTATTATAAGGGCGTGCTGGGCTATTTGCTGGCGGCGTTCCTGCTGGTCTTTGCAGGCATATACTGCATGGCCTATAACCTGAGCGGCTATTACGCCAATTTTGAATATGTCCTGAGCGCGATTGCGTTCATCTACCTGATTGCCGTTCCCATCATCTCTATGCGCTCTTTGGCAGAAGAAAAACGGCAGAAGACTGACCAGCTTCTTTACTCCCTGCCCATTCGTCTTTCCGATGTGGTGCTGGGCAAGTATCTGGCGATGCTCTGCGTGCTAGCTGTGCCGACCCTTATCACGGCTTTTTATCCGCTCATCCTGTCGCAGTTCGGCACGGTCTCCTTCCAGACGGCTTACGGCGCACTGTTGGCCTTCTTCCTGCTGGGCGCGTGCCTGCTGTCCATTGGTCTTTTTATTTCTTCTGTGACGGAAAGTCAAGTGGCGGCGGCTGTCATCACGCTGGTCACGATGCTACTCCTTTACTTCATGAGCTCTTTGAGCGGTTTCGTTTCCTCGGACGCTTCTGCATCGCTTACTGCCATGTCCGTGATGGTGCTGATTTTTGCTACTATCCTGTATATGTTGACGAAAAATCCCATCATTGCGGTGCTTGTCGCGGCGGCGGCTGTCGGCGGGCTGCAAATTTGGTATCACATTGATTCCTCTGCCTTCTCCGGCCTGTTTGGTGACATGATGAATGCCATCAGCGTGTTCGACCGCTTTGACACCTTCGTAGACGGCGTGTTTGACCTGAAGGCCATCATGTATTACCTGTCCATCAGTGCGGTGATGCTTTTCATGACCGTACAGGTGATGGAAAAGAGGAGGTGGGCGGAATGAAAAATTTCAAGCAATCCTTGAAGCATATGTTCGGCGGCCGCTTCCGTGCGGGCAGCTATTCGGCCTTTGCCACCGTCATCGTCATTGCCATTGCCATTGTGGTCAACCTGATTTTTTCTTCTCTGCCATCAACGGTGACGGAAATTGACTTAACCAACCAGTCCCTGTACAGCCTGAGCGACCAGACCAAGCGCATTGTGGCTGCTTTGGATCAAGATGTCAACCTCTACATTATCTGCAATGAGGGCAGTGAGAACGACACCATTCAGCGTCTCTTGGAACGCTATTCATCGCTGTCCAGCCATATTAAGGTGCAGTCCGTTGATCCCACCTTGGAGCCGACCTTCTTGGATGCCTACGACCTTGAGCTGAACACCCTGTATGCTAACAGTGTGCTGGTCGAATGCGGTACGAGATACCGTTTGGTGAGCTATGATGACATTTTCGTCACGGATTACGAAATGGATTACTATTCCTACAGCTACACCACAACCACCAGCTTTGACGGCGAAAACGCGCTGACCAATGCGATTCACTATGTGTCCAGTGCCTCTCTGCCCAAGGTGTATGTGTTGAGCGGTCACGGTGAAACCGAGCTGAGCGACAGCGTAGAAGAAATGCTGGAACAGGATAATTTTGAAGTCGAAACCCTGTCTTTGCTCTCCTTGGATGCCGCTCCAGAAGACGCAACTGCTATCGTTATCAATGCGCCGACTTCGGATTTGAGCGAGGATGAGACTGACCTCTTGATTACTTACTTACAAAACGGCGGCAATGTTGCCCTGATGACGGGCTATATGGAAGCGGACGAGATGACGCAGTTAAAGCGCGTGACCGCCTCAATGGGTCTCAACACCGACACCGGTATCATCATTGAAGGCGACAGCCAGAAGCACATCAACCGCTATGCCTATTATCTGCTGCCGACCATCGAAAGCCACGAAGTCACCGATGCGCTGATTGACGGCGGGTACTACATCTTAGCGCCGCTGGCACAGCCCATCATCGAAACCGAAGACAGCAGTGCGGAAATTACTTGGCTGCTAACCACCTCCGAAAGCGCCTACACCAAGGCTGCAGGCTTAAAGACGGAAACGACCGCGCAGGAAGACGGTGATGCCATAGGCTCGTTCCATGTCGGCGCTGTGTCGGAAAGCACAGGCAAGCTGTTTTGGGTGAGCTTTGATTCCATGCTGGATACCAACATCGACCGCACTGTCTCCGGCGCGAACAGTAATCTGTTCCTGAATGTCCTGAACTGGATGGGCGGGCAGGAGGAGAGCATTTCCATTCGTGCGAAGTCGATGGATACGCAGCGCTTGACAGTTTCGCAGAGCGCATCCTCGATGTGGAGCATCATCATGATTGCCGTGATTCCGCTGTGCTTGGTCGGCATTGGCATCTTTGTCTGGGTGAGGAGGAAGCGTAGATGAAACGGATGAAAAAAATGCTGCTGCTTTTAGCAGCGCTGGTTGTCCTGCTGGGCTGCTATATGCTGGCCAGAAGAACGACCGAAACTGAGAGCGTGAACGAGAAAACCGGCACATTTGAGCTGACGACGAAGACGGCTGAGGATTTAACCACCCTCTCTTGGGAAAATGATGGGGTCAGCTATTCCTTCACACACAAGGGTGATGTCTGGGAAATGACGAGCAACGCCGCCTATCCCGTGGCAACGGACGAGGTAGAGGAGCTGTCCACCAAGCTGCTGGCCTTGAAAGGTACACGCAAGCTCGAAAATGTCACGGATTTGAGCATTTACGGGCTGAGCGAGCCTGCCTTCACCGTGACCGCGCTGTGGTCGGACGGAAGCACGACCGTCTATCAGATGGGCGATGAAACGCCATTCGGTGATGGCTACTACCTGACACTGAATGGCGACACCAGCGCCGTTTACACCATTTCAAGCTCGTTAAGCTCCATCTTCAATAAGGATATGGATGACTTTACTGAGATGGAAGAAGCGCCGACCGTGGCGGACGCTGACCGCATCACCATCGGGACGACCTTTGATGCCTCCCACCATACGGAAAGCAGCACCATCAACGCTTCCCAGCTCTGGTACGCGATAGACGGCCGTGCGCTGGACGATGTGGATGATTTGATTGATGACTTTGAAAGTATCGAATGGGCAGGGCTGACGGAGGCCGTAGCCACCGATGACCAGCTCACTGAGTGGAAGCTGGATGACGCAAACGCAGTCAAAGTCACCTGCTATGCGGGTGAAGAGAGCGCATCCATTCTATTCGGCGCAACGGATGAAAGCGGCAATTACTACGCTCGTCTGCCCGAATCGCACATGGTGTACACCGTGTCCTCTTCCAGTGTCAGCACACTCTTGAGCGCTACGGCGGACAACATGATCAGCCTTTCGCTGATTGAGACTGACTATGCGGATGTACAGGAAGCTGTGTTCACCACCGAGGCATTCACCTACACCATCACCGCTAAGGAAGAAGCCGAGACTGCTGAGGCGACCGCTGAAGAAACATCTGAAGAAACATCCGAGGAAACCTCCGAGGAAACGACGGAAGAGGAAGACCCGAACGAAACACTGTGGACCCAAGTGACCGCGTTGAAGGCGACCAGCCATTTGAACGAAGCAGCGAACGGCGCCATCGTCTTAACAATCAGCGTGACAACTAAGAGTGGTCTTTCTGCCACTTTCACCTTTGCGGAATACAGCGCAGATAATTACACCGTGACCGATGGCGAACGCACCATGCTGACGGATGCCGCCAAGGTGGATAAACTGCTCCGCACTATCAAAATGATACAATAATTTGTATAACTTTGTAACTTCTCCTCCGACTTTTATGCAACGAAGTCGGAGGGCTTTTATTTAATGACGGTAATTTGAACCTGCAATTACGATGTAACCAATAAATAAAGACGAAAATAAAGACCTAAATCGTATTTTTATTT
>CAVJHY010000088.1:0-8937 GCA_963649405.1 bacterium | reverse complement strand
GACAGCTCAAGCCGTGCTTGCTGTGCGGTAGTAAAGTCCGGCTTGCGCCGAACAATTTTTATTCATGCGGGTGTCCAACTTGCACTTGCAATTTGCGTTTCTATTTTTTATTCTTCAAATATGTGGTTTTGCCGCCAAACAAGCCATCGACCGTTTTGCCGATTTTACGACCATGCGCATCATAATGATGATTAGAAAAGATGCCAGAACTGGAGTGGCCGACTTTATGCCCTTTTGCGTCATATTCATTCGTTGTTCCGCCAAACAAACCGGGCGTGCTGCGACCGACCAACTTTCCATGCGCATCGTAATGCTTGGTATCACCCCAAAATCCCGGCCGACTTTCGCCGATTCTGCGGCCATGCTCGTCATAATGCTAAGTCGTTCCAAATAACCCGGGTCTGCTGTAAACCTTCTTGGCCATGTGCTCCTCCTTGTTATAGTTTCGCTTATACTAAAAGCGTCTGTATTCAAAGCAGACGCTTTAGTAACATGACTTATCGTTTTTTATTGTTTTTTTCATTCAAATATGTGACTTTGTTATCAAACAGACCATTGACCGTCTGTCCGATGAGATGACCATTCGCATCGGAATGATGGGTCATAGAAAAACACCCCTTTGTGGAAGAGCCGACAGATTGACTATTCTTGTCGTAATGATAGAGTGTTTGATTATCAAAAAGCCCGGGCGTACTGCTGCCGAGAAAATTGCCATTGTTGTCGTAATGGTAAACGCTTGAACCCCACTTCACGCTTGATCCGAGTGAACGACCGCTCTCGTCATAATGGTAAGTCGTTCCGCCCACTGTCGTGCTGAGAATCTTCTTCGCCATGTGCTGCCTCCTTTACTCTGTCGTTCATGTAAAAATCACGCAATTTCTTACCATGTTCATTATACATGAAACTAAGAAGAATATCAAGCGACAACAAAATAATTTTGCGCAAAATAAGTGTTTTATTTTTCCTCCAGCACAAAACGTGCGGCGAATTTGGGGAAGGTAGGGGTAAAATCAAAGTGCTTGTCCAAGAAATTCGAGAAAAAACCGATGATGCAGCCGTTGATAAGCGCCATCACGAGGGTCGCCCAGCCGATGCCGACAAACCGTTCAAAAAAGCAGAAGGTCAGCAGCACACTGAGGGCGAAGAAGGTCAAGTCGAATGCCGTTTTGAATTTTGAGAGCTTGATGCCGTATTTCATAGAAACGGCCTTGACAAAAAAGTCATACACCTGCGGGTACAAGTAGGTCTTAAAAAACAGGGCGATGGAGAATGATGTCAGCAGGATGCCGATGACAAGCATCACAAGCCGCAGCCAGAGCGCGATACTATCGGGCGGTGTCACGCCGGTGTCAAAGCAAGGCAGCGACTGCCACAGGTCAAGCACCCAGCCGTAAATAAGACCCGTGATGAAGGAGACAAAATAAACGGGCTTAAACTGCTTCAGGACGCAGCACATCGCGATAAATAAGATGCCCTGAACGATGTATTCCGCCTGTCCGAAGGTGATGGTGCCTAATTTTTGACTCACCAGATACGCAGGCGCGACAATCATAGAAAGCCCGAAATTCGCCGAGGTTAAAATCGCCACCGCCAGCGACAGCAACAGGACAGACAGAACATACGCCAGCTCCGCAGAAACCGTTCTCTTCTTCATAGGTCATTCCTCCCAATAAAAAACGCCACACACCCATATTGGCGGGTGTATGGCGAAAATGAGCGCTCATGTCTCCGAAAAATCCATACCGATTTTCAAGGGTATTATGCCATGAATAGCGGTATTCGTCAAGAGGCAGCTTAGCATAATAGAACGGAAGTTCTATCGACTATCCGCTAATCGCTTTTCGTCACATGTCCGACAAATCTAAGATAACTCGTCCCTTGACCCGTTCCGGCGTTTCGTAGCAGGATTTGAGCTTGGGACCGCAGCTATTCGAGCCGATGCCGGCATGAGCAAAGTCGAGGCAAAGGACGGTGTTGTCCGCCTCGACAAGCTCATCATCATGCTTCTTGTCCGTCAGCTCTTCCTGCGTGTAGGGCAGTGCCGAGAAACTGAAATTGTCACCAGTGATGCGGAGGGCGGAGAAGAGCGCATCGTCCGTTTGCGCGGTCAATTCAAGCGCCTGCGCCCCCATATGGCTGCCGCTTTCCTGCGGCTTGAGCGGATGGCTGTACTCCGTCTGGACGCTGCCGGAAAAGGCACGGAGCATGGCTGCCTGATGTTTGTCCACATAGCTTTCCTCAGCTCCATAAGCAAATGCATCAAACTGTGCAAAGCATTTCGGCAGGAACAGCCGAAGACCAAGACGTGGGAAGGATGGAATGCCCGCCGCACGGGTGATGTCCACCTCGCACGAAATTCTGCCGTTGCCCGTGATTGTCCAGCGGACACTGCCCTCCGCCAAGGTGCGGACGGACTGCGCTGTGAGCTTGATTTTTGTGGTCAGCGTGACAATATTTTCCTGCACATCCAGCTTTGTCTCCATGCCGCGGCTCATGGCATAGCGAAGCTGATACGCCTGCCATTTTTCTTTCGTGTGTGCATCATTGTCCGTCGGGGCGCGCCAGAGATTGAATGCCATCGGTCGGTCAAGCAGTTCCCGTCCCCGCACAGTAAAATGCGTAAAAATACCCTTCATCATGTCATAACGGAAGCGGAAAAAATCGCTGGAAATCGCCACATAGCGGGCGTTTTCATGGGAAACGTTGAGCGGCTTCATCGTCTTTTCATCGCGCTTCATGGGGCATTCCGCATGGTCGATTTGCTCATGACCAAGCTCATAGCCATTCTTTGCCCACGGCATATCAACGACCAGCCGATAGCGCAAGATGCAGCTGCCGCCCGTCCTTGCGGGAAGCTGAAGGGTATAAAGCCCACGCGGAGCGATGTCCGGCGCAGCTAGACAGAGCGTTTCCTCCGGCTGATTCCCGCCCGACAGCGTGATGTCGATTTGAATGAGTCCCTTGGGCGACACGAAATCAAGCTGATTTTTGAGGGTTATGCTGCCGTGTGAAAGGTCAGCAGACACGACGCGCAGAGGTCGCAGCACATTTTTATATTCTAAAAGTCCCGGATGCGGCGTTCTGTCGGACGAAACCAGACCGTCCGCGCAGAAATTGCCGTCATGCAGTGTCTCGCCGAAATCGCCGCCATAGCGGTACATTTTTTTACCCTGCGCGTTTGTGCCGACAAAGGGCGCATGGTCACACCATTCCCAGACGAACGCGCCGCAGATGCGTTTCTCGCGCTCGAAGAGGCGGAAATAGTCCTCTAAATCGCCCGGTCCGTTGCCCATCGCATGGCAATATTCGCAAAGGATGTAAGGCTTGCAGACGGTATGCTCCTTGAAATATTGCTCAATTTCCTCGGTGGAAGGGTACATCCGGCTGTACAAATCCAAATCCATGCGGTTGATGTCCCGTCCCTGCGGTGGAAAGGAGGCACGCTCATAGTGCGTCAGACGGGACGGGTCAAACTGCTTCGTCCATGCCAGCGCGTTATCAAAGTTCACGCCGTGCCCGGATTCATTGCCCATCGAATAAATGACGACGCACGGGAAATTGCGGTCGCGCTTGACCATCCGCTGCACCCTGTCCAAAATAACAGCGCCGAAGGTCGGGGCATCCGCAATGAGGTTGTAGTTCTCCTCCTGATAGTCGCAGTCCAGCGTCACCACGCCGTGCGTTTCAATGTCCGCCTCATCCAACACATAAAGTCCCAGCTCATCACACATCTCATAGAACACGGGTGGCTGCGGATAGTGGCTCGTGCGCACGGCATTGATGTTGTGGCGCTTCATCATTATTAAATCGCGGCGGATATGCTCAATCGGCGTATACGCGCCCGTTTCGCAGCTGCTCTCGTGCATATTCACGCCACGGAAGCGAACAGGCTGCCCGTTCAGCAAGACGGTCTCATTTTGAATGGTAATTTCACGAATGCCCACCTGCTGGGCGATGCACTCATTGCCGCATTCCAAGACAAGGTGATACAGATTGGGCGTTTCCGCCGTCCAGAGAGAAGGCGCGGCGACACGGAAGGTGCATTGCCCGTTTTTCAAAATTTCCTGTTCGATGATCGTTCCGTCCGGCGCATATAGTGTTGCCACCGTCTTCTGCGCCCCGCCCACATATTCCGTCTGAACATTCACGGTCGCTGCATCCTCTTGAAGCACGGTCGAAACAGAAAAATCGCGGATATGTGCTTTATCGCGGCGAAGCAGATAAACATCGCGGAAAAGACCGCTCCAGCGCAGCTTATCCTGATCCTCAAAATATGTTCCGGCGCACCACTTCAGCACCAGCACGGCAATGCTGTTCTCCCCCGACCTAAGCGCTTTCGTCACATCAAATTCTTTGGGCGAATGCGACACCTGACCGCAGCCGATGAAGCAGCCATTAACGAACAGAAACAGGCAGCTATCAGCGCCCTCAAAGGTCAGGGTATACACGCTGTCCTCACGCTTCTCCACATTCAACATCCGCCGATACAACCCACAGGGGTTATCCGCCGGCACATAAGGCGGATCATAGGGAATTGGATAGCGGACATTGGTATATTGCTTGCCGCCATAGCCGTGGAGCTGCCAAACGGACGGGACGGGAATGCCGTCCGAAAGCGTCTCCCGTTCGGGTGAAAAATCGTCCGGCAGGTCGTTTACGCTCTCATAATAACGGAAAGCCCATTCGCCGTTCAGTAGTGTCAGACGCTCGCTTTCCGAACGCGGCAAGGACGCATCCTGCCCATGTTCAAAGGGAATAAAATAAGCGTGCGGGGCGTTTTGACCAAAATGCATAATTTCCGGTTTCAGGGTCTCAGCATAAGCGGAAAAATTCATCAAGGGATCCTCCTTTTCAGCAATGCAGCACCGCCGAATTGTGCGGGAATGCCTTAAAAAGCCCGCCGGAAGATCCGGCGGTGCATGATTGATTTATGAAATCGTTACTGGGCGGCTGCCTGTCCCATAAGCATACCAAGTAATGACGCAAAGTTTTCCGCACCCTCCGGCAGATTGTTCAGCAGATTATTGACAAGCTGCTGTGCGCCGATCATCACATCATTCGTCAGCGCTTCGTTATCGGCATCGGAAATTGTTCCGTCTGCATCCATCGTGACCACCTGATACTTTGCCAAATCCAGCTCCGGCATAGCTTCATCCGTAAAGCTCTGCGCAAAGGCGGCAGACAGCATTTCCTGCTCGTTCAGCGCCAGCTTCATCCAAAGATTCCTTTCGCCATTCAGATAGACCCGCCCGCCGAAGGTGGCTTCCAGCGGCATACCATTATAATCGGCACTCAGCTTGCCGTCCACACGACCGCCGTCCGCAGTGTCCGTTTTGTTTATCCAAATATATAAATCGCTTGTCACAAAGCGCAAGGCATCTGTTCCTTCCGTCCGTGCATCCAGCGTCATCATGACGGCGGAAGCGCCGGTAGCGGACATGGAAAAATAATCAGACTTAAAGGTCAGCTTCTCCTCAGAAGGAACGGTATAGCTGTTGTAGTTTTCGTCCCAATATGTTCCATCATACTGATAGCTGATCACCACGCCATCCTCGCTGCGGGTAATGGTGATTTGGTCATCATTCTGGGCACTCAGCATATCACTTAGCTTGACTGTGCTGAGATCCGGCTTACTCGCTTCAAGCTTCGCTTTGACCTGCTCAGCATCCCAATCTGCATAAGTCGAATAGGTATTGGCATACTGCGCATACTGAACATCGTACAAATAGTCTATCAATAAATCAAACATCTGCTTGAGCGCAGAATCCGGCTGAAACAGCAGATGGTGGTCTTCAGTGACTTGTGCATCCAGCGCCGCAAATTCAGCACCCGTCAGCGTCAGGCTTTCCGCCTCACCCAGCAGGGCAGAAACATAGTCATACGCATTGACCAGAATTTCGCGCATCGGGTTAAGGTCAGGGTTTGCGCTGAGAAGGCTCATAAACTCCTGGGTAAATTCCGTTGCGCCCGCCATACTGATATTGGAATAGAGCGACGTATCCACCAGAATCGCCGTAGACGGAATCAGGGAGCTGGTGACATACACCGTATTGCCCGCCGTCAAATTCAGAAAATCGCCGTACAAGGTAACATCAAACAAGGATGTATCGTCTAAAAGAATACGAATGTCAACCGCTTTTCCAGCCACCTCACGCACCTCAAAGCGCGTATGCGCAAGCAGGGCATTCAGCGCGGGGGCGTACTGCTCATTGAGAAGCTGCACGGCGCTTTCATCAAGCGCGGAAGGATACAGTTTCGAACACAGGTTCAAAATGTTTTCCAGAGGAACGGACAGGGTCATATCGCCCACGGTTGTCAGAGAAGGATTCCATGCCTTTTGCAAGGAAACGAGCATCGCCTCATTCGCGGTGGATGCAAATGCGGAAACGCTTATCAACAGCAGACATAGTGCAAGGAGCAGAGCAGCCAGTTTCTTCATCATCGTTCTCCCTTTCTTGCTGCAAAGTTTGGTCACATTATCTATACGACATATTCGGTCATTTTCCTGCCGAAAAGTTGTAAAAAGAAATGCCGCCCGCTGTTTCCAGTAGACGGCTTCGATACCAAAGGCTTAGTCCTGAGCGGGAGCGCCAACGGGGCAGGTCTCGGCGCAAACGCCGCAATCGATGCACTTGGAAGCATCAATTTCAAACTTGCCATCGCCCTCAGAAATCGCCTGCTGCGGGCATTCCGCTTCGCAAGCGCCGCAGCTGATGCACGCATCACTAATTTTGTACGCCATAACGGTTGTACCTCCTCATTTAATTAACACGCTTCCTTCGTGTCATTTATAATGATACCATTTGAGGCGCTAAAAAGCAAGAATTATTTGCATGATTTACTCATTTACATTTGAAAAGAGTGTATAAAAATAATATCGGATGGACGCCGTCACCTCATCTGCATCATTGGGCAAGCGCCCTACGCCGGAGGCGCTGACCGTCAAGCCATTTGTATATTCGGCAGTCACCTGAATATCATTCTTTCCGAAAAACACGGGCCATTGCTCGTAAAAACCGTCCCATAGGTAAAGACCGCTGCTTTCGATGACCGTCTGCAAATCATGGAGCGCCTCCACCGACACATTCAGCTCACGCTTGCCGCCCATCGTGGAATCATACAGCATAGCGCGTACCTGATCCTTAGAGGCGGTCATGGTGAATTTGAGCCTGCTCCCGTCCGAATAGGTGCGCTCAAAGGAAAAGGATGTCAGCCCGCTTTGGTTAAGCGCCTTTGGCTGAATCAACCTCGGCCGCACAAAGATATACAGCGCTGCCAGCACAAGCAGCACGGCGATCATCACCAAAAGCAGAATAATCTTTGATTTTTTTTCTTGCTCCAAAATACCCTCCCACGCAGGTCAAACGACCAACGCATCCAGATTATTATGAATGGAAACTGTCAGCGCGTCATAGGAAAACAGCTCCATCACCGCTTGTAAAATGCATAGACCGTGCGGCATGATGGCTGCCCGCGCCGCGTACAATCCGCGGATTTTTGCCCGCTCCTCTTCGGAAAGCGGCGCTATACGGATAAGCTGCTGCTTAACTTCCTCAAGCGTCACCACTGTTCCCTCAAGGCTCTCCCCGTGCGACTCCTCCTGCCGTTTGATGGCCGCCGCCGTCGTGCAGGTGCCGCCGATGCCCACCAGGGAAGCGGGCTTTTTAAGCGAAAGCAGCGGCGCATAGATTGTCTTTAACTCCGCCTGCACCGCGTCAAGCACTTTATAGGCATCCTGAATGGAATGAATCTTTCCCCTTTTCATCAGCCGTGACGCGCCCATTTGCGCACTGATGGCGGCATCGGGAACGCCGTTTTTGCCGAATGTCAATTCTGTTGAGCCGCCGCCGATGTCCAGCACTGCGCACGGCTGCCCACCGGACGCTGCCCGAAACGCCAGCGCCGCCTCTTCCTGCCCTGAAATAATGGCTAACTGCAGCCCAGTGACGCTTTGCAGCACTTCAGCAAAGGTCTGCGAATTTTTCGCATCCCGCGTCGCACTGGTGGCATACAAGGAAACCTCGGTCGCGCCGAAAGCAAGCGCTTTCTCTTTGAGACGCAGAACGGCCAGCGCCGTCCGCTGCATGGCTTCCTTCGTCAGACAGCCGCTGTCATCTATGCCAAGCATCAGGCGGGTGTCCTCGCGTCCGCGCAGCTCGCTCGTCTGTGTGCGAGCCAGCATTCTGGTGGAATTTGAGCCGATGGTGATGGCTGCTTTGTTCATTGCCCTTCCTCCACAATTTCGGCGACCGGCTCTTCCCCGTACAGTGCCTCAGGATTCGTCACCTTAAAACGGATTTCACCGGGTAAAAGATAACCATACAGCGTGCGTGCTTTATCGGCGATATAGTCACTCGTTCCGGCTATGGCCAGCTCCTGCTGCAGCTCACTGCGCTCGCTCTGCACCTCAATCTGTTTAAGCTGCGTCTCCTTCGCCGCTTCCGTCAGCGCGGCAATGTCGCTTTTCTGCTGCCCAATGGTCAAAATACCGATGATGGTCAGCATAAGCAGAAGCACAACGAAGGTAAAGCACTTCATCCTTGCCGGTAGCATTTCTGCCAAGGACTTTTTCCGTCTCTGCATTTTCTCGCCTCCCCGCCATCAAATTCTTTATCATAAATGTTTCGCCGTATCTTCTGCTTTTCCTGCATATGAGGATGAAATAATATAGATACATCATTACGGTAACTGCCGCTGAAAATTTCAGTGACTGGATTTTTTACAATTTGCAGCAGTCGTCCGACTGAGCTACCGCTTGTCGTACTACATTACAGATTGGGAATTTTTCCCTTTACCGCCACAAATGAGGATTGAATGCGTGCCGCGTCTTTATTTGAAATTCTGAAAGGACAGAAGCTAAGGCATCACCGCACAATTCAGCAACACGCAAAATGTGCCTTTACGGTGCCTCGCCTCAATCTACGATAGAGGCATCGG
>CAVJHY010000087.1:0-8941 GCA_963649405.1 bacterium | reverse complement strand
CATACCGGACAGGTGATGATGAATTTGCTCATCTGTTTTCCCTCCATGCAGATTGATAATATTATGTTAGGGGCAGCACCGCACAAATGAGGCGGCGTGATAAATAGTGAATTTTGCGTCAGATGCGATTGCAAAAATCGATGATTTACTGGAGGTAAATCGAGATTTTGGCAAGAAGTAGATGCCGCAAAAGGCACATTTTTGCGCGTCGCCGAATTGCGCGGTGATGCCTTTATTTCTTTTCTTCCTTCTTTTTTAGCTTTTCCTTTGTTCCATCGGAGTGCTGGATATAGGTGTTGTCTAGCGTATGGCGGACATTTTCACGAAATTCATCGATATACTGCTTGCGCAGGGCGGCCTGTTCCGCCTTTTCCTCTTCCAGAAGGCCCTCGGCGCGGGACTTTCGCGCCAGCTCGTTGATGCGCTCGATATGTTCTTTCTTCATATTTCTTCTCCTTTTGATTGAAAAAAATTGGATGCTTATCAGCAGCGGACGGGACGATACAAGACGATTTCTTCGCTTTGTATGCTAAAATTCAATGACCGTTCGCCATTCAAGGCAAAGCAATGATCGAAGGGAAAAGTCTCTTCCAATTAAAACATTATCACCGATTCGGCGGCATCATTTATCTTCACCTTAATCTACTTCAGAAACATCGGCAATCTGCTGCACACGGATTTGAAAGCTCCTTCAAATTTTACACCTCTGCTTCTTGCAAATACCTTGATTTGCAGCGAATGCATCATCACGAATCGTGTCATCTCTTTTGCAAAGCGCTGTCTTAATGTGAAAGCGTGTCAAAATTCTTTGACACGCTGAAAGTTATGCGTCTTCGCTCTTTTTGCACAACTTGAAGCCCAAGACGGTCGGGAGGGCAAGCAGCAGGGCGTAGATGAAGTAAAGGAGGTAATGACTGATGCTCGTGCGGTCAATCATAAACTCGATGCCGACTAGCGCGGCGGCGACAACAGGCAGGATGCAGATGGCCGTGACAGCCAAACCCTTGTTTTTGTCGGTTTTGAGGACTCGGACGGCCAAATAGATGACGAGTGCTGCCATCAGTACCATGCTCAGGATGTGCTGCACGCCGACAAAGCTGTATTTGAGGTGCTGGTCATAGCGTAGACTTTCAAAAATTACCTGTATGGCGCTGAACAAAAGCGCGGTTTTGATGGCCGTGTCACCCGCTTTCTTGGACTTCATACGGCGGCTCACGACCACTAAGACCATCGCAGCCAACTCCTCCAAGAGCCAAGTGCGCAGATAAGCGTCATATTCGTCCGACTGTGCCAAGAAAGTGCCTTTGAGCAAATCGTCCGAGAGCGGCCGGCTGTAACCAATGGCGGTGAACGCTTCGCCAGCCCGTTCACAGGCGATGAAGAGGAGCAGGGCGGGGACAAAAGCATCCATGAGGGTGGAAAACGGAACGCGCATGATTTTGGTCGTCAGCAGCGCCGCCAAGGTAGTGCCAAGGAGCGCACCGACCATCGAATAGCCGCCCGCATTCAACATGAACACGCTTTTGAGGGACGCAACGGACTGAAAATTCGTGTCAAACGCGCAGTAAACGACGCGGGCAAAAATGAGGCCAAGCGGCAGCGCCAGCGCTGTCAGGCAGAGCGCCGTGCCGTCCGGCAGGGAGCGATTTTTTTGCTGGACAAGCAGCATTAGAAGCGCCAGACAAGCGCCCAGCGCCAGCGCCACGCCATAGAGGTAAACAGGCGTTTCGCCAATCAGAAACGCGGCGGCATCCTCATATAAATCGTACATGATGCATGTTCTCCTGAAAGTTCAAAGTGACTTATTGCCATGATTCAGGGTTTACCGCAGTGGCAAAGTAAATCATATCGCTCTGCGGGCGTTCGTTGCCCGTGCGGGAGCCGTAGTATTCACCGTTGAAAATCATGGTGGCGCTGTTACCGCCGTCCAGATTGAATGCCTGCTGGCAGCCCAGCGTGCCCATATAGTCCGCCAATTCCTGCTGAGTCACGCCCTCGGAGTCCTTGGTGCGCCCCTCAGCCATGACCAGCACATAGGATAGGGTGTCGATTTGACCGATGGCCATACGCGGCTCACGGCCGTTCGGGTTATAGCCGTATTTCGTGTCGATGGTCTGCGTTTCGCCGTCAATGACCAAAGCAGGACCGAAGGTGAAGGCGTTGATAATCTGATGGTCAGATGCGTTAAATTCCTCCATTTTCTGGGCATCGGACTTTACGAACAGGTGAAAATCGCCGTTTTCATCGATGATTAAAATGTCCTTGGTCTTGTTCGCCTTGCTACGCACCTTCTGCCCCATGCGGTATTCGAAAGAGGTTTTGGTGGGATTATTGGAAAAATAGTCCGCGTTGATGGCGATGATGGCGTTGTTCTTTTCCGCCATCGCGGAAATTTTGGCGGTCTTGGTGGACTTAATCGAGCCGGCAATCGCCGTGCGGAGCTGGGTCGGGCTTTTGATTTCCACGAAGGCGAGACAGTAGGTGACATCCCCCTCCACGCGGGTTTCCATCTTTACGGTGATGCTGTCGTCCTGATAGCCGTCTTCCGTGTAGCAAGAGGGATTGGGAGTCATGCCCGCGGAAAAATCAACAGGCAGCTCGTAAGGCACTTCCGCTTCCTCGGCGTTTGCGGACGGGAAAAAGAGATTCAAGAAAGAGGTTTCCCAGCCGTCATCCTCGGAATCCATCTCGTCCATCAGCGTCCATTTCACATCGCCCAGCATCGCGCCGGAGGGAATGAGCAGCGGGAGGGCGAGAATCATCGCCGTGCAGAGAATGGTGAGAAGAATTTTGACAGACTTACTCATGCTTTTTAGCTCCTTCAACATTTTGATTTTGGGCAAACACCCAATTTTTCTGAATTCTGAAATTCAGGAAGAAGAGGATAGTATCAACAATCGCCTTGACCAAGGTATTCAGGACGGAGTTCGGCGCAATGTTCAGCCAGTTGCTGATAACGCTCACGGACAGGGAGGATACAATCAGCACGCAAATGACCAAAATGATATAGCGTGCAAGCGCACCCTTGCTCTTTTGCAGACGGAAGACGAAGTTTTTGTTGAGCATGAAATTGACGATGGAGGAGCAAACGCGGGCGATGGCCGTGGCGACCAAGAAACGCGCCGACAGTTTCTCGCCGAAAAATTCCACCTTGGATTCCGACATCAGATATTGCAGCACATAACTGTTGACAATGGAGAAAATGCCAAGGTCGATGAGGGTGGCAATCAAGCTGGAAGAAATAAACTTAAAAAAGCCCGTTAAAATCAGCTTGTAGATGCGCCAAGAATCGCGGAAGGGATGGAAGTGTGAGCCTTTGTTTTCGTTCAGGTAGACCGTCTCAATCGGCACAACGCGCATTTTGATGTGGTGCGCCGCGCAGAAAATGAGCTGATTCATCTCGTATTCAAAACGGTCGCCCGTCACAGTGAGCTGCTCGGAAAGCATATGGCGGTTAAGCGCCCGAAGACCTGTCTGCGTATCCGGCAGCCAATGCCCGTACAGCAGGGCGAAAATGCAGGAGGTGATGCGGTTGCCCATGCGGGACTTGGGCGGCACAGCCTTGGATTTCCTCGAAAAATCCCGCGAGCCAAGGAGCAGTTCGTCCTTGTCGGGGTTAAGCAAATCTGCCAAATGCTGCGTATCGGGAACGGTGTGCTGACCGTCCGAATCCGCCGTAATCACGCCCTGAAATTCGGTGTGGTTTAGGATATGCTCAAAGCCCGTTCGGAGCGCTGCGCCCTTGCCGCGATTGACGGGATGGTGCAGCACCGTACAGCGCTCCCACGAGGCAATCTTCTCAAAAATAGGCTGATACTGTGCGCCCGAGCCGTCATCGACCACCAAAATTTGACCAAAGCCGCCGGCTGCAAGCTCCTTGACATATTTCGGGAGCTTCTCATCCGGCTCAAGAGACGGGATGAGAACGCAGCAGTCCTTCAAATTCATCGATGAAAAACCTTCCTTTACAGACGGGAAAAACCCGTTTAGTCCATGTAGGTATCTAAATAATCAAGCGCCAAGGGAACGATGTCCATGCCGGAAAAGTCGGTCATGGCTTCTTCAAACGCTTTACGGCTTAACATAGAATAGGCGTAATTTTCGCATAACTGCCGCAAAAATTCGTCCACTTTGCCGCCCGTCATCTCGTCCAAGGCGAAGAAATACGCAGCGCCGCGTCCGCGCACAACGACATCATAGGTCGCTCTATCGGAAAAATAATCAACCGGGCAGCCCGCCGTGACCGAAGCAGTGATGTTCTCGCGCATCGGCTCATCCACAAGCTCTTTTTTGAGGTGTTCATAGGCATCTGCCCCTTGCGTTTTTTGAACACAGCGGAGCAGCGCCCATTCGCTCAAAGCGTCACTGAGCCATGCCTGTTCATAGCCGTCCGAGCCGACCAGCACGCCAAACCATTGCCGCGCCGCCGCCCGCAAAAGCGCTGTTTCATCCGCGTCTTCATCCAAGACAATGAGACCGGAATACGAGCCAAAATCAAGGGCATACGAGGTCACGCATATATCCAAAGTGTCCTGTGGCAAATCGCCGTAGAGCGAAGCCAGTGCGTTCAACATGGGTTTAAGCGTGTCCAGCGTCTTTTTGCTGCCTTTGGTGGTGCGGAGCGTGACTCCCCGCACAGAAACAGCAGTCAGCTCTTCTTTGGGCAAAATCGCAAAGGCAAAGCCCCTTGCGGCGGACACGCTCGTGTGATACACGCCGTCTTCTTCCGTAAAGCCGCTGCCGAGCGCCATCCAGCCGTCCGGCAGGGTGAGCGTGACATCGTAATTCATACAAGCGACCATGAACGGTTCGCCGATAGAGGAATATTCCTCCGTCCGCCATGCGCCGTCCGCATACGGCGCAACGACCGCCAGCACATCCAAAAAGCGATACACATCATTCGCAACGCCGAAACGATGCGCACAATCGGGGATGGACAGCACATAGCGGAGCGTAAGAGTACAAGTCTGCCCCACATCCAAGGAAACGGGGATGCTCAAGGCAGTCTGCGCATCGTCAAGCCACATGGTTTTGACGGTTTCACCAGCCGTCCATGCGCCCATGAAAGAGCAGCCGCCTGAAGAAAAGCTGTCGCCATAGCTTGCGTCAAACAGCTCCTCTGTCGCGCCGGGCGCGGTGCCCTCCGAGGCATAGGCCGATGCATAAAAGCGAAGGACGATGCTTTGGAGCGCTTCCTCCGTGCGGTTTTCAAAGGTGATGTCTTGTGTGACAGCCAGCGTCTTTTCATCGGAACGAAACACGGCCTTAACCGTGCAAGTGTCCACCTGTTCAGCCGCGCTGTTTAAGCGCTTCGCTGCCTCATGCCGGTCATTCTGCCCGTCCTCACTAAAAAATGCAAACCATAATCCAACGGCAAGCAGACAGAAAAAGACACAGACAACAGCTATTATACAACATTTTTTACGCATTGCAAACCCCTTGCCCGCGCTTGCGGGCAGTGATGAGTGAATAGTGGATAGTGAATAGTCTTCTGAATTGTTAGTGGGACTGGAAATGCCTCATCATGACACTCTGCCTATCCACTAATCACTATCCACTAACCACTAAAAAATTATGAAGTCACTTGCGAAATTTGTCAAGCGGGATATAATATATATGTATGAATATAACGGCTGTGCGGAGGGATGCTCATGGCGGCGGAACGCTTGGAAAAAGGGACGATGTTTTCAAACCGCGATCTTTTTGCACTGATTCTGCCGCTGGTCATTGAGCAGTTTTTAGCAGTGGCCGTCGGCATGGCGGATACGGCGATGGTCGCAGGTGTCGGCGAGGCGGCGGTTTCGGCTGTCTCGCTGGTGGACTCCATCAACATCTTGCTCATTCAGCTTTTCTCCGCGATGGCGACAGGCGGTTCCATCATCGCCGCGCAGTACATCGGTCATCAGGACATCAAAAACGCCTGTGATTCGGCCAAGCAGCTTTTCCTGTCCATCTTGGTCGTTTCTCTGCTTGTCGGCGGAGCAGCGGTCATTTTTAACCGTCCGCTGCTTCAAGGCATTTTCGGCAGCCTCGATGCCGACACGATGGACAAGGCGCGGGCGTATTTCTTCTGGTCGGCGATTTCCTATCCCTTCCTTGCGCTGTACAACAGCGGCGCGGGGCTGATGCGGGCCATGGGGCGCACCAACAGCACCATGCTGGTGTCCTTGGTCATGAATATCGTCAACATCATCGGCAATTATTTTTTGATTAACGAAACGCACACTGCGTTCGGCACCACCGTGTTCGGCGCAGGGCTTGGCGTGTCCGGCGCGGCGATTGCGTCCTTGGCGGCGCGTGCATTGGCGGCGCTGTTGATGATTCGGATGCTCCTGAATCAATCCCTGCCGCTGCATTTAAGCCGCCCTTTCAAGCTCACCTTTGACCTGCATATGATTAAGCGCATTATGTCCATCGGTCTTCCAAACGGCATGGAAAACAGTCTTTTTCAGGTGGGCAAGCTCATTATTGCGCGGATTATTTCCACCTTCTCCACTTCGGTCATTGCTGCGCATTCCATCGCGTGCAGCATTTCCTCTCTGGTCAATCTGCCCGGCACGGCCATCGGTCTTGCCACGGTCACGGTCATCGGCCAATGCATGGGCGCGGGCGAGCTGAAGCAAGCGCGGTACTACGCCCGCAAGCTGATGGGGCTATTGCAGCTCTTCACCATGCCGACCAACCTGACACTGCTCTTCTTTACGCCCGTGTTCGTCAATATTTTCGGGCTGTCGGCGGAAGGCTCGGCTGTGGCCGTCAGTGTACTGAAGGGCTATGCCATCTTTTCTATCATCTTTTATATGCTCTCCTTCGGTCTGCCGAATGTGCTGCGTGCCGCCGGCGATGTCCGCTTCACGATGGTTGTGTCCATCACCAGCATTTTGACCTGCCGTTTGGCGCTGAGCTACCTCTTCGTCTACGCCTTCCATTGGGACTTGGACGGCGTGTGGCTGGCCATGTATTGCGATTGGATTGTCCGCTGCATCTGTTTCGCCCTGCGGTATCGGTCGGGAAAATGGCAGCAGCATAAGATTATTTAGCGGATAGTGATTAGTGACCAGTAAATAGTGGTTGGAAAGATAGGAAACAGGGAATTTGGGGCAGTAACCGGAGAATAGCATTCTAATCTCTAATCCCTAATTCCCAACTCCGTCCTCGCATAATTTACAAATATGACAGCCCGTGATATAATTTTTTTGCAAGCCGTAGGCTTTGCAACATAAATTGCAAAATTCTTGTAAGAAATTTGTAAGAAAATTTTTTCGCTATTTTGGAATGAAACAGGAGGGCACTTTCGTTTTATGAGTGACTGGGAGCAGTCCGAAGGGAAAGAGTGTGTCCGGATGGACAATGACCAGTTTGAAGCGCTGTATCGTCAGTACGCGAATGATGTTCTGCGCGTCAGCTACTTCTATTTGGGCGACCGGCAGAAGGCCGAGGATGTGACACAGGATGTGTTCGTCCGGCTGCTCACCCGTGCGCCTGTGCTCGAACAGGGGCATGAAAAGGCATGGCTGCTCAAAGTGGCGCTGAATCGCTGCCGCGATTTGTGGCGGGCGGCGTGGGTGCGCCGCGTGGTACTTGGCAGTCCCGCATTGGAATTGGCCCCCGCTCAGGGCGAGGTCGGGGATGCGCTGGAAAAGGGCGAGCTGATGCAAGCCATTCACAGCCTGCCCGCGCAGTTCCGCGAGGTCATTCTCCTGCACTACTATCAGGACTATGGCATCTCCGAAATGGCCGCCATGCTTTCCTTGCCGGAGGGGACAATCTCCAGCCGTCTGTCCAGAGGACGAAAAAAACTGGAAGAATTATTGAAAGGAAGTGATGCCCGGTGAATATGGACAAGAAGCTGAACGAGCTGCCGAGCATTGCCGATGAAATGATGTCCGGCGTAGAGGCCGGAGAGCAGCTCAAGACCAGAATTTGCCAAAAGGTCAAAGATAAGACGGAAATCCGCTTCCGTCCCTTGCGTGCTATTCCCGCGCTGTGCTGCGCATTAATTGTGTTTGTCGGGGCTGTGTGGGGCATTCCGCAGCTCTTGAAAGGGCCGGATCAGCAGGTTTTGGCTGCTCAGCCCGCAGGCGTGTCCAGTCAGCCGACGGAAGCGCTTCGGGCAGATGTGCCGGTTGGCAGCGTCTCCCTGACCGCCTCAGACGAAGCCCCCGCCTACCGCAGCATTTGGGCGACGGTCTCCGGCTCATATTTCCCGCTGATTGAGGCGGAAGGGCGCGTCTACCGCCTTTTGACCACGCCGGGCAATCTGGCTGAAAAGCGGCTCGGCAGCGAAATCGGCACGGTGAGCGAATACACCTTAGAGCCGTCCCTGTCCTCCGGCAGCATCGTTTCCAATACGGTGCTGGAGGGCGAAACCGTCTACGAGGTCAAGAATATGTCAGGCGCGGCGGTCGCGGCGAATGTGGACGGCAAAATGCGCGTGTTCCAGCGCGTGTCCTTGGACGGGAATGCCGTCATCGGCAGCGAAACCTTGGGCGATACCTTGGGCAGTGTCTTCGTCTCCGAAATGACGCTTTCGGATGTCGGCAAGGTGACGGATGCGGACACCGCACAGGCGCTGTTTGATACGCTGATCAGCAACGCCTCCTATCAAAGCGCCTCCTCACAGACGACCAAACAGACTCTGCTTATCAAGTTTTCCAACGGCGTGACCCTGCAGCTCTTCGTCAGCGGCGAAAAGGTCATGGGTTGTGGCACTTGGGTCTGCCCGGAATTTTTTGAGGCGTTTGAAAAGAGTATTTGAAACTCTTTATATTTTCAAGCCGCTCCTATATGGGGCGGCGTTTTTGATTAGGTGGATAGTGAATAGTGCCTACTTAAATAGCGCGGAGCGGTTAGTCGTTAGCGGTTAGGAAAAGGGGTGGAGATGGGATCTAAGGCATCACCGCACAATTCGGCGACTCGCAAAAATGTGCCTTTTGCGCCA
>CAVJHY010000086.1:0-8949 GCA_963649405.1 bacterium | reverse complement strand
ATTTCCCAAAACCTTGACTTTTTTTCCCCTGCCTGTTATACTGATACGCGAATTTCATATGGCTTAGACGCAGAAAAGTACCCTGTAAAGGTGAAAAAAAGCGAGCCGGAGGATGGTGAAAGTCCGGCGTTCAGCTGACAGGAGAAGGCCGCTGCGGAGCCATCCGCCGGACAGAAAAGGCGGGTCGGCGGCGTCCGTTATCCGCCTTGAGGTGGGCGCGTTCTGCGCCAATCGAAGTGGTACCGCGAATGATGGTGTGTCTGTTCGTCTTCGAACGAAGGGACGCACCATATTTTTATAGCCGTGTTTTTGTGTCTGGTTGATGAATGCATCGCCGTCCCAAACGCCGCAATTTTTCACTGTCTACATCATTTTCTAAGGAGAAACACATTATGAAAAACATGACCGCCGCACAGCTCCGCGCCATGTTCCTGAAGTTCTTTCAGGACAAGGGACACAAGCTCATTCCCTCTGCCTCCGTCATTCCGGAGAACGACCCGACCGTGCTGTTCACCACCGCCGGTATGCATCCGCTCGTCCCCTACCTGATGGGGCAGAAACACCCGATGGGCACACGCCTGACGGACGTGCAGAAGTGCATCCGCACGGGCGATATTGACGAGGTGGGCGACATGAGCCACCTGACCTTCTTTGAAATGCTGGGCAACTGGAGCCTTGGCGACTATTTCAAGAAGGAAATGATACCGTGGAGCTGGGAATTTTTGACCAGCCCTGAATATCTGGGGCTTGACAAGGACAAGCTGGCGTTCACCGTCTTTGCAGGCGATGATGACTGCCCCCGCGATGAAGAAGCCGCTAACCTGTGGCGTTCCTGCGGAGTCAAAGATGACCACCTGTTCTATCTGCCCAAGGAGCATAACTGGTGGGGTCCTGCCGGCGTGACCGGTCCTTGCGGCCCTGACACTGAAATGTTCATGATTGTGAAAGAGCCGTGTGGTCCTGACTGCTCCCCTGCCTGTCACTGCGGCGCGTATTTGGAAATCTGGAACGATGTGTTCATGCAGTACAATAAGCAGGCGGACGGTACCTTCATCCCGCTGGCTCAGAAGAATGTGGACACCGGCATGGGCTTGGAGCGCACCATCTGCGTGCTGACGGGCAAGAAGAGCGTCTACGAAACTGACCTGTTTGAAAATATTTTGGCGAAAATCGGCGAGCTGTCCGGCAAGACCTACGGCTCGGATGATCGCACTACCCGCGCTTTCCGTATCGTGGCCGACCATATGCGCACCTCGACCTTCATTTTGGGCGACCCGCGTGCCGTCACCCCGTCCAATGTGGATCAGGGCTATATCCTCCGCCGCCTGATTCGCCGCGCCGTGCGCTTCGGCATGGAGCTGGGGCTGGAAGCAGGCTTTACGCAGGAAATCGCCAAGGTCATCATCGACCAGTACAAGGATGTATATCCAGAACTGGAAGAAAACCGCGAATTTGTGCTGGAACAGCTCCATCTGGAAGAGGATCGGTTTGCCCGCACCCTGCGTCAAGGTGAAAAGGAATTTGACAAGATTTTGAACAATGTGCAGAATACCCGTGCCTTACTCAGCGAAATCCTGTCCGCCGAAAATCCCGCTGCCTGCGCCGCTGAGAACGCCGACAAAAAGCGTCTGCGTCCTTCACCCGATATGATGCCCATCATCGAGGCCGCGAAGACGGGAGATTCTGAGGCTGTCTGCGCCGCAGTCAAAGCGCGTATGGAAACGCTGGAAACCTTGGACGGCCGCAGCGCCTTCAAGCTCTACGACACCTACGGCTTCCCCATCGAAATGACCATCGAGCTGGCGGGCGAGAAGGGTCTGAAAGTGGATAAGGCGGACTTTGATGCCCGCTTCAAGCAGCATCAGGAGACCAGCCACGCGGGCGCGGAGCAGCGCTTCAAGGGTGGCTTGGCGGATGCCAGCGAGCAGACGGCCTGCCTGCACACCGCGACCCACCTTCTGCAAGGCGCTCTTCGCCGCATTCTGGGCGATGAAGTCCATCAGAAAGGCTCCAACATCACCGCCGAGCGCCTCCGCTTTGACTTCACCTTTGGCCGCAAGGTCACGCCGGAAGAGCTGAAACAGGTTGAAGATATCGTCAACGAAGCGATTCAGGCAAAAATTCCCGTCGTCAAAGAAGAAATGACTGTGCCGGAGGCCAAGGCGCAGGGCGCTATGGGTCTGTTTGAGAGCAAGTACGGCGAGAAGGTATCCGTCTACACAATGGGCAGCTATTCCAAAGAAATCTGCGGCGGTCCGCACGCTCAGAATACGGGCGATCTGATTTCCTTTAAGATTCAGAAAGAAGAATCCTCTTCCGCCGGTGTCCGCCGCATTAAGGCGACGATTGGGAGAAAAGCGGAGTAATATTCGGATTTTGATTTGCTAATTTTTTCCCGCATTCTAATTTTGAGTGCGGGAATTTTTTATAAACTATTGCAAACTATTTTATTTTCATGTATAATGTAAATAAATTAGTTCATGTTTAAGGAGGTCATCTTCCATGAGTTTTATGTTCAAGCCCCTGCCTTGGGACGACCAAAATGCAGTCAACCACATTCAGCTTTCCGCATCCGTGCTGAATGATTTGACCTACGGCACGGTGAAGGCAGCACAGCGCGTTGCCAAAGAGCTGCTTGCAGACGAAACATTCAAGGCGCAAGGCGCTGTTCTCTGCGTGGACGGCTATGCGTCTGCCCATTTTGACACCTTCACCACTGCGCTTCTTCAGACGCTGCATCAGAACAAGGTCAAAACTTGCCATAAAAAAATGGAGGATGTGTACAAGCCCACCGCTGAAATCGACAAAATGGTCGAGCCAAATCTGCCGCTCAACTATGATGTTGACCCTGTGCTGCTCTTTGGCCGTCTGTTTAAGGGCGGCTATGCTGACTTTTTTAATACGGAGAAGTGGCAAGCATTGCAAGAAGCAGCAAAGCAGATAAAATCCGGCGAGCTGCTCTTACTCAGCGGCTATGGCGCAAGCGCCGCACTGCCGGAAGGACGGCAAATCTTCATTGATGTCACGCCCAAGACCTGTGCCATCCGCGCCAGAAGCGGCGGGCTGATCAATATTGGCGACACCGAGCCGCGTCCGTTTGCTGAAATGATGCGCCGCAATTATTATGTGGACTTTGAAATGATCGTCCGCCAGCGCAAATTCCTGCTGCAAAATGAAAAGCTGACCTACTACATCTGCGGCGACCACGATGATGACTTTGTGCTTATGCAGGGTGCGACCGAGCGCGAAATTCTGCGCACCTTAGCGCAGTATCCGCTGCGCACCAAGCCCGTCTATCTGGAAGGCATCTGGGGCGGTGAGCTGATTCGCAAGGCACGCCATCTGCCGATGGAGTCCAAAAATGTCGCATGGATTTTTGACATGATTCCGATGGAAGTCAGCGTTGTCGTCGAGTGCAACGGCAAAACGGCAGAATTTCCCTTCTCCACTTTCCTTGCGCAATGCCCCGTGGAGCTGATGGGCAAAGAATGCGCCGAGGAATTTGGCGGCTACTTCCCCATCCGCTTTAACTATGACGATACATGGCATTCCAACGGCAATATGTCCGTGCAGTGCCATCCTGATGCTCAGCTCTGTACCAAAGAATACGGTGAATTGGGCAGTCAGGATGAGGCATATTATGTCATCGATGCCGGTCACGGCGCGAAGACCTTCATCGGCTTCAATGACGGCGCAAATGTCGAAGAATTTATTGCCGAGGCCAAGCGCTCCGAAAAAGAGGGCTGCATGATTGACTATCAGAAATATGTCAACCATGTCACCTCCTACCCCGGCCGTCAGGTCATGATTCCCGGCGGCACCATTCATGCTTCCGGTCGCAACCAGCTTATTTTGGAGCTTGGCTCGCTGACCATCGGCTCGTACACCTACAAGATGTACGATTACAACCGTCGCGATGCCGAGGGCAATCTGCGCCCCATTCACTCTACAATGGGCGAACGCGCCCTGCACAGGGAGCGCAACAGCACATGGGTCAATCAGAATGTCGCCATCGAACCGATTCCCGAATCGAAGGGTGAAGGCTGGGAGCAGCATATCCTGGGCAAGACAGATTTGATGTACTACATGACCCGTCGTCTGGATATGGAGCCGGGCGTAACGGCTGAATTTAAGAACAATTTCGGCTCGTTCACCGTGCTGACACTGGTGGACGGCGAGGAGGTAATGGTGCGCTCCAAGTCCCATCCTGAATTCAGCTATCACCAGAAATTCTTGGATATCGTGCTTGTTCCCGCCGATATCGAGGACTATGAAATCATCAACATCGGCTATCAGCCTGCAGTTGTCCATAAAACCATGCTCCGCGAAAACTTCCACCAGTATCGGCATTTGGATTAAAACACAAATTAGCATAGCTCAGAGAATTGGAAAAGGCACTGTCGAAAAATCCGGCAGTGCCTTTTTCAATATAAAACCTCGTATCTGTTCTTGTCAAACAGATACGGGGAATGTGCATATCAGCAATTATTCATGCTTATTCATTGATGGTAATACATCCGCAGGGGCAATTCTTAACGCATTCGCCGCAGCGGGTGCATTTGGTCTCGTCGATTTTGGCAAAGCCGTTTTCCACATGAATTGCGTCGTACTGGCAGGTCTTTTCGCAGCGCTTACAGGCGATGCAAGCCTTCATGCAGGCTTCACGCGCCACGCGGCCGGAATCGCTGTTGCGGCAACGGACGATGACACTGTTTTGCTTCGGCCAAAGCTGAATGACCCCACGGGGGCAAGCCTTCTGGCACAGACCGCACGCAGTGCACTTATTCTGGTCAATCACGGCAATGCCGTTCTCAATGTGGATGGCATCAAACTTGCAGACATCCATGCAGTCGCCCAAGCCGACACAGGCAAACCGGCACATCTTGGGGCCGCCGACCATCTGCGCCGCCATCTGGCAACTCTGATAGCCGTCATACTCATAGCGTTCCTTAGCCACGCCGCATTCGCCTTGGCAAATGACACGCGCCACACGCGGAGTTTCGTTTCCAGCACTCACGCCCATGATTTCGGCGACCTGAGCCGCCACCTTTGCGCCGCCCGCAGAGCAGCCGTTCACAGGCGCTTCACCCTTGACAACTGCCTCGGCGAAGCCATCGCAGCCGGGATAACCGCAAGCGCCGCAGTTCGCGCCTGCCAAGCAGGAACGCACCTTGTCAACGCGCTCATCGCGCTCGACAGCGAATTTTTTATCGGCAATCTGAAGTACCACGCCGAACAGGACACCCAGTCCGCCCAGCACCACGATTGCCCACACGATATTCATCCAATTCATCTGGCTCTTCCTCCCTTACTTGACCATCCCGGAGAAGCCCATGAACGCGATAGACATCAGTCCTGCGATAATCAGGCTGGACGGGAAGCCCTTGAAGCACTTGGGAATGTCGGAGGACTCAAGGCGCTCACGAACACCGGCCATCAGCACGATGGCCAGCATGAAGCCCAGCGCACCGAAGACACCGTTGCACACGGATTCAAAGAGGTTATAGTTGTTCTGAATGTTGAGCAGGGTCACGGCCAGCACCGCGCAGTTGGTGGTAATCAGCGGCAGATAGATGCCGAGCGCGGAATACAGCGCGGGCATGGACTTTTTCATGAACATTTCCACGAACTGCACCAGCGCCGCAATGACCAGAATGAACGCGATGGTTTGCAGATATTCAAGACCGAGCGCAACCAAGAGAAGGTTGACGAAGTATGTCATGAAGGATGCAAGACCCATAACGAAGGTGACAGCAAGACCCATGCCAGTTGCCGTCTGCACCTTGTTGGAAACGCCCAAGAAGGGGCAGCAGCCGTAGAAGCGGGCAAAAATAAAGTTATTGCACAGGATGCAGTTCACCATGAACAGCAGGAAGGAGCTGAT
Organism: bacterium; assembly: GCA_963649405.1. Classification (GTDB taxonomy): domain Bacteria; phylum Bacillota; class Clostridia; order Christensenellales; family Aristaeellaceae; genus CAVDRM01. Next base: position 3,065 of record CAVJHY010000086.1, on the reverse strand, counting down.
ATCCGTAATCCGCATTTACTGCACCTCCTTTTCCGCGTGCTTCTTGGCGCGATGCTCGGTGATGGCATTGATGATGCCCAGCATCAGACCGAAGGTGATAAAGCCGCCGGGCGCAAGCACGAACAGCAGCATCGGCTCATAGGAAGCGCCGAGGATGGAAAGACCGAAGATGCTGCCGTTACCAATCAGCTCACGGATAGAGCCCATCAGTGTCAGCGCCAAGGTGAAGCCAAGACCCATACCGAGGCCGTCCACAGCGGAGGCAACCACGCCGTTCTTGCTCGCAAACGCTTCCGCACGCGCCAAGATGATGCAGTTGACCACAATCAGCGGGATGAAGATGCCAAGCGCATCGTACAGCGAAGGGACAAACGCCTGCATGACCATCTGCACCACGGTCACGAAGGTCGCAATAACGACGATGAACGCCGGAATGCGCACCTTATCGGGAATAAAATTGCGGAGCATGGAGATAACCATATTGGAGAAAATCAGCACGAAGGTGGCTGCCAAGCCCATGCCGACACCATTGATGGCCGAAGTCGTGACGGCCAGCGTTGGGCAGGTGCCCAAGACCAGACGGAAGGTCGGGTTTTCATTCAAGATACCGTTCAGGAACACGCCGCGAAGGGACTGCTTCTTCTCAGCCATGCTGCTTCACCTCCCCGTAGATTCTGCGCTTCAGCGACCTGTCAATCAGCGGTGTCGCAATGTTCATCAGAAGGATGGCGTAGGTCACGCCTTCGGGATAGTTGCCGAATTTACGAATCAGCACGACTAAGAGGCCGCAGCCGAAAGCGTAGATGGCCTGACCGCGCCGGAGCATGGGGTTGGTCACATAGTCCGTTGCCATGAACACAGCGCCGAACATCACGCCGCCGGAGAGAATCGCCGTCAGCGGGTCGCCGCCAAGAATCCATGTCATCAAAGCGACAGTCGCCACAAAGACCACCGGAATGTGCCAGCCGATGACGCTGCGCACAACAAGGTAGATGTAGCCAAGCAGGATGGCAGCCTTGCAGACTTCGCCAATCGCGCCGGGGATGTTGCCGAGAAAGAGGTCTAAGGTCGAGCATTCAAAATTGCCGCTCAGGGGTGTTGCGCTCGTCACCATGTCCACGTTCGTCTGCACAGAGGATGTGCCGAAGGTGCGCATGGGCAGGATGGCGGAGGCCATGTGCGCCGGCCAAGAGGTCAGCAGCACGGCACGAGCCGCCAAAGCGGGGTTTAAGAAGTTATGACCGACACCGCCGAAGAGCTGCTTGACGATGATAATCGCAAACACGCTGCCGATGACGGGCACCCAAACGGGCGCATTCGCAGGCATATTGAGACCGAGCAGAAGACCCGTTACTGCAGCGGACAAATCCGACACGCGGACAGGGCGCTTGGTCAGCTTCTGCCAGACAAATTCGGCCAGCACAGCCGCCGCCGTGGATGCCAGCAGCAGCCAAACGGCACGCATACCGTACAAATAGATGGCTGCTGCCGTTGCCGGAAGCAGAGCAATCAGCACATCCCGCATAAGAGACTGCGTATCCTGACGCGACCTGATATGCGGACCGGTTGAAATATGTAAATTCATCCCTTAAATCCTCCTTGCCGCAATCAGTTCACGCCCGTTCTTGATGGATGCCATAATCCACCGCCGAGCCGGGCAGACGTAGGAGCAACAGCCGCACAGCATACAATCCATGATGTGGTTGGCCTTGGCCGCCTTCAAATCGTTCTGGTCGCAGAGGTTTTTGAGCTTATAGGGGTCAAGATGAATCGGGCAGGCTTCCAAGCACCGGCCGCAGCGGATGCAGGAGGTCTCCGTCATGCTCTTGGCTTGCTTTTCGTTCAGCACCACGATGCCGTTGTTCGCCTTGGTCATGGAAACGGTATCGTTCGGGGCGCAAACGCCTGTCATGGAGCCGCCAGCAAAAATCTTGCCGGGGTCTTCCGAATAGCCGCCGCAAGCGCCGATGGCATCCAAGAAAATCGTACCGACACGAAGCAGGAGGTTGCCCGGCTCACGCACACAGCCTGTCACGGTTGTGATGCGTTCCACCAGCGGTTTTCCGTCAATTACTGCATCCGCAATGGCGGCGGCAGTGGCAACATTGACAACCACGCAGTGTGCATCCATCGGCAGCCCGCCGGAGGGAACTTCGCGGCCTGTCACGGCTTTAATAATCTGCTTTTCAGCGCCCTGCGGGTACTTAGCCTTCAGGACGACGACTTCCACGCCCGTCCGACCGTAGGCCGCCTTGCGAATAGCCTCCACCGCGTCCATCTTGTTATCCTCGATGGCAATAAAGCCGCGACTGACATTGAGGGCACGCATACAAGCACGCAAACCATCCACCACGCGGATGGGGCTTTCCAGCATCAGACGATGGTCAGCCGTTAAGAAGGTTTCGCACTCCGCACCGTTTAAGATGATGGTGTCAATGCTCTTGCCTTCGGGAATGGTCAGTTTTGCGTGTGTCGGGAAGCTCGCGCCGCCCATGCCGCAGATGCCCGCATCGCGGACGGCGGGAATAATCTTCGTGGGGTCACAGCTTTCCACATTGCCAAGCCCGTGCAGCGGCACCCATTCATCCGCAAAGTCGTTCTGAATGGTCACGCACATGGCAGGTTCTTTACCCATCTGCTGGACAGCGGAGACATCCGTCACCGTGCCGCTGACAGAGGCGTGTACCGGCAGCCCGCGCGGACCGACGGCATCGCCAATGACCTGACCCAACAGCACATGGTCGCCCTTTTTTACACACGGCGTGCTGGGCGCAGCGGCAATGTGCATATTCATCGGGATACAGACCGTATCCGAAACGAAGGGGCGAACTTTTTGATGCTGCGCCGCTTCTTTTCCCTGCCTGATTTCAGGCAGCGGATGAATACCGCCATGAAATGTTCGTTTACTGCTCAATGAAAACCCACACCCTTTCGGTTAAGGTAGCACCGCGCAAATGAGGCGGCGCAATAAATCGTGAATTTTGTGTCAGATGCGAATGGAGAAATCGAGGACTTACCCGCAGTAGTAAGTCGAAATTTCGGAACGCAGCAGATGCGCGGAGGTT
>CAVJHY010000085.1:7297-9009 GCA_963649405.1 bacterium | reverse complement strand
CAGTAAACCATCGATTTTTGCAATCGCATCTGACGCAAAATTCACAATTTATCGCGCCGCATCATTTGTGCGGTGCTGCCTTAAAGCAGTGTGCGCTGGCATACTGCTTTTTTAATGGATAGTGATTCCCGCTCTCTGTTCCCTACTTCCTGTTTCCTGTTTTCTAACCGCTAACAGCTCCTCACCGTCTGTTTTCTTCATCAATGATGGAATGATTGACAAAATACGCGCTTTTTGATATATTACAGAGGGGAAGAGTCGAATTCCCGCTGTCATGCTATTTCGGCATGGAAAGGGTGAATGATATGGCGAAGAAGGAACAGAAGGACGCATTTGTGCGTCTGCGTCATGTGACAATCGTTTTGCTGGTGCTGGCTCTGCTTGCCGGCGGCGGTTTTGTTTTGACACGCGATTATGTCAACCAGGCCGTGCTGACGCGGCAGGAGGAAATCGACGCGCAGAACGAGGAACTGACCGAGCAGTATCAGCAGCGCTTGGCTGAGCAGAATCAAAAAGAAGAGCAGGGCGAGAACATCCAGTGGCCGGAAGCCAAGCAGGAAGGCTGGGACATTGTGGATGTCAGCGCCTTTGCCTTGACAGGAACGACCAGCAAGACCTATTCTCGTCAGGATTTGCTGGACGGCGGGCTGATGCTCGTCAATCGCTGGCATTCTCTGCCCTCCGACTTTACGGAGGACTCCATTGTCAGCGTGGGTGGGGAATCCAAGTATACGATTCCCGTGACGGACTCCACTGTTCAGTTAAATATCAATGCTTATAACGCACTCAGCGAAATGCTGACCGCCGCCAAGGATGCGGGCTTTGAAAATTATCTGATTCAGGAAGGCTACCGCACCAACGAAAAGCAGACGGAGTATTTCAATAACGAAAAGGCCAAGTGGGAGTCCAAGTATACCGGCGATGCGCTGATTGAAAAGGCGCGGCAAAACACGAATGTTCCCGGCACCAGCGAATATCAGACGGGATTTTCGTTCAAAATTAAGCGCTGGAAGAAGGGCGACACGGAGTTTAACAAGCCCGCGTTTGAGGAAACCGAGCATTTCGCATGGCTGATGGAGCACGCTTGGGAGTACGGCTTTGTGTTCCGCTTTGAATTGGATGGCTATCCCACGGCAACCTCCACGGATAAGTCTTGGAAAACGGGCGAAAGCAAAAAGCTGATGCTTTTCCGCTATGTCGGCAAGGCGGCCGCCGCCGTGATGCATCAGGAAGATATGTGCTTGGAGGAATTCATCGAGTACATGATTGATCATCCGCACATCGCCGTGTATGAAAATGGGACGCTCCGCTATGAGTTGAATCGCGTGACGGATACAAGCACGAGCATGACGCTGGATGTCGTTTCCCGTGCCACAGAAACACAGGTGTCCATTGACAATATGGGCGGCGTGATTGTAGCTATGAGCTACTAACATTTATAATCAGTTATGATGACAGGGTGTCAAAGATTTTTGACACCCTGTTTTATAAGGAGATTTATTTATGGAGCTGTTTGACGCACATTGCCATTTGGATGACGAAAAATTTAACGAGGACAGGGAAGCCGTTTGGCAAAAAATGCAGGAAGCTGGCGTGACGCGCTGCGTCTGCGTTGGCAGCGACTTGCCCACTTCCCGCTCGTCCATTGCGTTTGCGCATGCGCATTCGGGCGCATACGCTGCCTGTGGTGTGCATCCGCATGAAGCCAGGGA
>CAVJHY010000085.1:0-7287 GCA_963649405.1 bacterium | reverse complement strand
TGAAGCCAAGGACGCGCCGGAGGACTATTTGGAGCAGCTTGCCCTACTTTTGCGGGCGGACAAGGTGGTTGCGCTGGGTGAAATCGGGCTGGATTATTATTACGATTTATCGCCGCGGGATGTGCAGAAAAAAGTGCTGAATGAGCAGCTTGATTTGGCCGTCCGGATGGATGTGCCGGTCATTTTCCATATTCGGGATGCGCATGGCGATATGCTGGATTTGCTCCGCGCTCGAAAGAACCTGCCGAGCGGCATTATTCATTGTTTTTCGGGCAGCGCGGAGATTGCCAAGGAATACCTAAAAATGGGCTTTTATATTTCCTTTGCGGGACCGCTGACCTTCAAGAAAGCGCCGCATCTGTGCGCCGCTGCGGAGCTTGTCCCGCTGGACAGGGTACTGGTGGAGACGGACAGCCCCTACTTAGCGCCTGAGCCTGTGCGCGGGCGGCGCAATGACCCGTCCAATGTCCGCTTCGTTCTGGAAAAGCTGGCGGCGCTCAAAAATATCCCTGCCGAAGAAATGGCGACAATCGTCTGCGAAAACGCAGAGCGGGTCTATCGGTTAAAATAATCATATAACAACAGCTCCGCCCATTTGGACGGAGCTGTTTTAGGCATCACCGCACAATTCGGCGACTCGCCAAAATGTGACTTTTGTGCCATCTGCTTCGTTCCGAAATCTCGACTTACTGCTACGAGCAAGCCTTCGATTTCTCCACTTGCATCTGACGCAAAATTCACGATTTATCACGTCGCCTCATTTGTGTGGTGCTGCCTATATACCTTATTCTTGTTCTTTCGGCTGTTCTGCTTGTTCCGGCTCGCTGTTTTCCTGCGTTTCCGGCTTGACCTGCTGACCGATCAAACCGCCGGCGGCAACCATTTGCAGCATCTTCGGAATGTCCAAATTTGTGGCGGCTTTGATGGCCTCAAAAGACTGCATCATGGAGCCGGTCATATCCCGCGTCAGCCCCGTGGCCGTGCCCTCGCCAAAGAGGATAATCTTGTCCGTCTTGCTCAGCGGCTCGCCGATGGCGCGGGCGACCTCCGGCAGTTTATCAATGACCATTTCCAGCATGGCAGCCTGACCGTATTCCTGCATGGCCTCGGCTTTGCGCTGGATGGCTTCCGCTTCGGCACGCCCCTTCAGCTCGATGGCCTCCGCCGCCTTCTTGGATTCATACAGCTCGGCATCTGCCTTCGCCTGACGCTCGAACAGCTCGGCCTCCGCCTGTGCAATGCGGGCATCCTTCTCGGCGTTCGCCTTTTCACGGATTTCCACATTCAAGCGTTCACGCTCGATTTCGACCTGCTGCTTTTTCAGCTCCGTTTCCTTTTGCAGCTTGGTCATTTCAGCAGCGGCGCGTTCAGTTTCGTAGGTCTTGCGGATGCGCTCCTGCTCAATCCTGTATGCCTCATCTGCCTTGGCCTTTTCCTGATCCGCCTCGATTTTGTAGGAAGCCTCGCGCAACGCCAGTTCCTTATCCTGCTCGGCAATGACGGCCTGCGCTTCGATTTCCGCTTTATGCCCCTCCTGCTCGGCCTTGGCGCGGGCAATCTTGGCATCGCGTTCCTTATCAACGATGTTCTGCTGCGCCATCGTCTCGATAACCTGACCGTCCTTGTCTGAGAAATTCTGAATGGTCAGGTTGATGATTTCAAGACCCATGTTGCCCATGTCGGCCATAGCCGCCTTGATGGACTCCTGCGCAAACTTGTCGCGGTTTTGCACAAGGTCTGCAATCGTCATTTGGCCGATGATTTCGCGCATATTGCCCTCCAGCACATCCTTGGCCAGAGACTTAATCTGCGTGGCATCATAGTGCAAAAGCTGCTCGGCAGCGGTGGCAATGGACAAATCATCCGAGCCGATTTTGATGTTGGCCACAGCGTCTACCAAAACGGAAATGTATTCCTTGGTCGGCACGGGCTGGGCGGTTTTGATGTCCACCTGCATCAGACACATATCCAGCTTGTCAATGCGTTCGATGGCGGGAATCCAGAAGGTTGCGCCGCCGCGAATGATGCGGTAGCCGAAGCGCTTCACGGAGGTCGTGCCGTCCGAATTGCGCACCTTATAGTTCCGGCGCAAGAGACCGGAAATAATCAGCGCCGTGTCAGGCGGGGCGATTTTGTACCGCGGCAGCAGCTTCACCAGCAGGATGAGGATGATGATGCCGATGGGAATCCAGTACCAGTATTGCAGAATTTGTTCTAACTGTTGGGGCATGGATGCGTGTACCTCCTTGCTGCTTATTTTTGCCATTCATTGGTGCGAAAGCAGACAATTCACTGAATAACCGCTTGCTCTGCTGTATTTTTAGCATATCACATAATCTGTATCATGTCAAAGCAAATTTGATGTATGGAATTTTCCGCCATTTTATTATATACTATTCATGTAAGAATGCGTATCAGCGTCCAAAGGGACGCAGTATCGGAGGTTTATGTTTAATGAATGTCATTCATGAATCGTTGGAAACCCGTGTGGCGGATCAGGCGGATGTGTTGGTTGTCGGCGGGGGCATTGCGGGTGTCGCGGCGGCGGTTGCGGCGCGGCGGCACGGCGCGGATGTGCTGCTGATTGAAAAATCCGTTTTGCTGGGCGGCTTGGCGACCAACGGTCTGATTTCGTGGTACGAGCCGCTGTGCGACGGGCGCGGCACGCAGCTCATTTACGGCTTGGCGGAGGAGCTTCTGCGCCTGTCCATTCAGTATGGTCCCGATACCCTGCCGCAGATTTGGCAGGACAGGTCAAAACCGATTGACGAGGCGCTGGTCAGCGACAAAAAGCAGAATCCTGTCGGCGGGCGATACGCAACCTATTTTTCGCCGACCGTTTTTCAGCTTTCGTTGGACGAGCTGCTCAAAAAAGAGGGCGTGCGCGTTCGGCTGGATGCGCAGGGCGTGCGTCCGCTGATGGACGGTGCAAAGTGTCTCGGTGTGGTGACGGAGAGCATTTCCGGGCGCGAAGCGTTTCTGGCGCGGATGGTCATCGATGCGACAGGCGATGCGACCGTGTTAAATCGGGCGGGTGTGCCGTGCGTGGAGGGTCACAACTTTTTGTCGATGGTCGCCCACCGGATGGACGCATCGGCGGTTGACAACATTCTCTCTCGCCGCAAGTGGATGGCGCTCGGCGCTGACCTGTACGGTCACGGTCACCCAGAAGACTATCCGATGATTACAGGGCTGGACAACACGGAGGAAACGAGCTTTGTGCGCGACGGTCATCAAATGCTGTTGGATTCTATCCGCAAGGACGACCGCATGAAGCGCGACATCACAACCCTGCCGACCCTGCCACAATTCCGCAAGACGCGCCGTCTGGCGGGCGGCTACACGCTGACGGAGAATGACAACCAAAAGCCGCAGGAGCGTTCGATTGCCCTGCTCGGTGACTTTGAAAAGCCCGGCGATTGGTACGAAGTGCCGTTTGAGTGCCTGTATCACCCGAATTTTGAAAATCTTTTGGCGGTCGGGCGCATGATTTCGTCCTCCGGCTGGGCGTGGGATGTGACCCGCGTGATTCCATGCTGCGCCGCAACGGGCGAGGCAGCGGGTACGGCGGCAACGCTGGCGCTGAAGGACGGTGCCGTCATCAGCCGGCTCAATATCAACACTTTACAGAATGCTTTACGCGACAGCGGAATGCATATGCATAAAACGGAAATTAATGATTAAGGAGACGGAAATTATGACAGCGATTCAGATTCCCTACGGAAAAACCCATTTGACCTTGAACATTGCGGATGAGCGGCTGGCGGGCGTTCTGCGTCCTGCAGCGGGCGAAAAGGCGCAAAATAGCGAACAGGAGCTGGTCATTCATGCCTTGGAAAACCCCATCGGCTCTCCGCGTGTGAGCGAGCTGGCGAAGGGCAAAAAGCGCATTCTGGTCATCACCAGCGACCATACGCGCCCCGTGCCGAGCGCCATCACATTGCCGCTTTATCTTCAGGAAATCCGCCGCGGTGCGTCGGATGCGGACATCCGCATTCTGATTGCCACAGGAATGCACCGCCCCACCACGGAAGCGGAAATGCGTGCCAAATTCGGCGATAAAGTGTATGAACAGGAGCATTTTATCGTCCATTCGGCGCTTGACGAAAAGGCAATGGTCTTCAAGGGCATTTTGCCCAGCGGCGGTGAGCTGTGGCTGAACAACCTCATTAATTGGGCGGAGCTGGTCGTCAGCGAGGGCTTCATCGAGCCGCACTTTTTCGCCGGCTTTTCGGGCGGGCGCAAGAGCATCCTGCCCGGCATTGCCTCCGCCAAGACTGTTTTATATAACCACAACGCCGTGTTTATCGCCAACAAGAACGCCGCGCAGGGCAGCCTTGCGGAAAATCCCATCCACAAGGATATGGTTTTTGCCGCGCAGCAGGCGGGGCTGTGTTTCATCCTGAATGTTCTGATTGACGCGGACAAGCACATCATTGCCGCCTATGCGGGCGATTTGGTGGAGGCGCACAAGGCAGGCTGTGCGGAATGTCTGCGTCACACTCAAGTGAGCGGCGTGCAGGCCGACATCACCGTGACCTCTAACGGCGGCTATCCGCTGGATCAGAATGTGTACCAGTCCGTGAAGGGCATGACGGCGGGCGAGGCTTGCGTCCGCGAAGGCGGCGTGCTGATTATGTGCGCGGCGCTGGGCGACGGTCACGGCGGCGATTCGTTCTATCATTGGTTTGCGGATAGGCGAAGCGCGGACGAGGTGGCGCGGGACATCGAGAATATCCCCCCGACCGAGACGCACATGGACCAGTGGGAGGCGCAGATTTTGGCGCGTGTCATGCGCAAAGCGCACTGTGTTTTTGTAACGGGCGAGGAAAACAGAAAGCTAATCGAGGATATGCACATGATATGGGCGGGCAGTCTGGAACAGGCGATGGAGATTGCTGAGGGAATTGTAGGGAAGGATGCAAAAGTGACAGTTATCCCCGATGGAGTCGGGGTGGTAGTGAACTAAAAAAAGCTACAGTAATGCATAAAGTTGCTTTTGAACAGATACATCAAAATAAAAGGAAAATGAACATGGCAGGTGCAAAATTAACCCGTGAGGAACGCGAAGTATTGGATTGGTTACGAATAGCTGGCAGACGTAATTTCGATATTAAAAACGATTCGGACAATTACTTTTTAGCTCAAGACCTATTTGCAACACTTCAGGATGAAGATTCAGGGATCCTTGGCATTTCACAAACGCAGCAGATGGAACATTATGATACTACAAACAGTAAGTGGGAGCGAAGAGAAAAAGCAGCCTTACAATACTATTCAAAAGCGAAAGAAAAACTGTACGATATTTCTAATAAGGCTGAATTTGCTTCGGAATGGGGCGTATGTGCGGACTTCAGCTAATGGGCGGCTATGATCATCGTGATGAAAGCGCTCACCATATTTTAGCAGGTGCTGCATTATGGATTTTAGATCAGGCATATGCTGAAGGAAAATTAGAAGAGCTGTTGAATTTATAGCCGTAGCATATTTTACCAATGCCTCTTTGTGAAAACGCCGAAAGACCACTCTCCACAATGCCCTTAATTAACCATCCGATTTATCATACTTCCGATATTTGGACTTTGATTCGTCATTTGGCAAACAGAAACGCTGAATTGGTTGAGCCGTCTATGATGCCTTGCTCTCTTACTGATGAATGGACTGTTAGCATGCATCGCAAGAAAACAGAAGGCTATCAGCAACGGCAAACTTTTGAAGTGATCATGAGTTTAATGGACAAAAAAGCTGTTTCTCTTGCTGCTGAACGGTTTGAACAAAAAATGTGGACATTTATGCGTCTTGTTTTGCAATTTAACCGGATTGTTGATGAAAAATTAGCCAAGTACGATCGATATATTCAGAGTTTGCAAAACGAATCCGGACAGATTCCATTTAGCGGAAATAATGCGTTTGCCCCATTTGCAGCGCCTCCTAAATGGGATATAATAAATATGCTGAAACCTGAAGCAACTCCATTACAGAAGAACATTGTTGAGGCAACGCATAAAAAAGATGAATTATTTAAAGCCACGCTCTCTATGTTCACGGAGCTCTCTTTACCCAATAGCCGTGAAAAATTGTTGAAAAGGATTAAGCAGGAATTACCGAATGAATTATATGAAGAATTATTGCATTTCAGCGTCGATGATCCTTATGAAATCTGTTTTGCAATTCTATATCTATTAGATTCTGGAAGTAATATTCCATGGTTGCGTTATGGCGCATTATCCGTAACATATACGGCTCTAGATCAACTTCCCTTTGCGTATCAAAAGTTTAATTTATCGGAAATTCCCCTTTCTTTCTCGAAAAAGGAAACACGAACTTTATACGATTATCGATATCCATGCTATGGAAAGCATGAAGACGAGAACGATTGCGATGATGAGCCGATCAATCGCTCAATCGGATGCAATTTGTCGCATTTTTTGTACGGCTATACAGGTATGGTTTGGCCACATTACAATGATTGTGCGCCATTACCGACCGAACTGCGTGATGCCCTGCAGCAAATGGAAAAAGACGGATACGATGTGTATAGTTTACTGCTCTCTCCGATATGTACAGAAAGTAAACATGACGAAGAATTTTCTATTGCTGAAATGCTCGGAATGGATAAGCCGGAAAAAGATGAAAAAATAGAAGAGAATGAGCAGGTAATCGAGCAGGAAAATTCATCCGATTCCTATAAAAAGCTGGAAGAAGAAATTCGGGCTTTGAATACGCAGCGGCATCAAGCAAATCTTACCATTAAGGATTTGAAGAAGGAAAAATCACGAATCGAGGCTGAAAAGGAGCGTTTAAGGCAAGAATTAGCGGAATTACGCGAAAGCATTTATCGGTTCCAAAATGATAAAGAGCCATCTGATAAGCAAGAACAGATAGAAATTAAATTTCCTTTTAGCTCAGAAGGGAAAATCGTTTCCTTTGGCGGACATATTACTTGGCTAAATAAGATTCGTTCTCTTTTGCCCAGTGTTCGATTCATTGCGCCTAATCAACAGCCGGATGAAAAAGTAATTCGCAATGCAGATGCTGTGTGGTTACAACCAAATTGCATGTCACATTCTGATTTTTTTAAGATTATCCGTGTTGCGAGCAATGCCGAAAAACCAGTGCATTACTTTAGTTTCGCCAGCGCAGAGCAATGCGCTCGACAGTTGGTGACGATAGAAATGAACGATATTTAAATTCGTAGCATGGAAAATTAATTTCTGAAATAAACAAGTATCGGATCTGTGAAATTCTTTCTGTAAATATCAGTCTTCCGTGATGCGACCAGGATCA
>CAVJHY010000084.1:705-9025 GCA_963649405.1 bacterium | reverse complement strand
TCTGACACAAAATTCACTATTTATCGCGCTGCCTCATTTGTGCGGTGCTGCCTTATTTGCGGGGGAGGGGACTTTTTTGAAAAAAGTTCCCTCCCCCGCACCTCTACCGGAAAAACGATACACAATATTTATGGTTGCAACGAAGAGAATTTATTCTGTGTGCCGCTAAAATCAGCTAACGGCTAACCGCTAACGGCTTCTAAGCCCTGTTTTCTATTTCCTGTTTTCTAACGACTAACCGTCTATCCACTAATTTGCTTGCATTTTTCGTCTTTTTATGTCACAATATAGGAAATAAAATGGGAGGCATGAATGATGTCTAAAGAGTGTATGACCACGCATGTGAAGCTGGACGCGGCGGCGTTCCGGCGCTTTGCTGTATTTGACAATCTATTGCTCCGGCAGCGGTGGACGCGCCCGATTATTTTGTTTCTTATTTTAACCGCGTTTTCGGTCGTCTGTTTTCTGCTGAAAAAAGAGCAGTCGGCGCTGATTGGGACGGTGCTGTTTTTAATCGCCGTGCTGATGCCGCTGACCTATTTCGGCACCTTCTTTTATCAGATTCACACGCAGGTGAAAACGCTGAAATTAAAGACTCCGCAGGCGTTTTACACCCTGCGCTTCAGCCCTGAGGGGATTCAAATCGAGAACGACCGAAAAAAGGAAGAAACGCAGAATCTGCCTTGGAACAAGGTATACGCCGTGTATCGTGTGGCGGGTTTCATCTACCTTTACGCCACGCCCACCCGCGCTTTCCTTCTGCCGGACGGTCAGACCGATGCCACGCCCGTTGAAATGTGGGATTTATTTGAACGGCACATTGACAAGAAGCGTCTGTTTGCGAAAAAATAATGGCTGCTGATTTTAAGCAAATCGTGGATGTCCTGTCCACCCTGCGTGCGCCGCTTTCTTTCAGTGAGTATGACATACATGCGCTTGTCGCTGGGGCGCTTCAGGACGCGGGACTGGAATTTGCGCACGAAGCGTCGCTCAAAGCCCGTTGCCGCATTGATTTTTTATGCGGCGATGTCGGCATTGAATTAAAGCGCGGCAAGCCGGACGCAAAGCAGTTAAAAAAGCAGGCGGAGCGCTATTTATCGAGCGAGAAATTAACCGCGCTGATTGTCGTCTCCGAGCGCTCCTGCGCCCTGCCGAACACGCTTTGCGGCAAGCCTGTTGATCAGCTTTGTCTGCAAAAGCTCTGGGGCATTGCCTTGGACGAGCCGAGCGAGGCGCAGACGCTGCCCGCCGCGCCTATCCCGGAGGATACGCCGCAAATGCAGGACGACCCCGATGCCGCGTCCGGCGCATTGATGGGCGGCGAAGAGGAAAGCGTGCAGGATGAAGCACTAGATGAGGATTTATCAGCCTTCCATCTTTTCGACAACGAAGACGCGCTGAATGCGATTCCGCTCCCCGCTTATTTACAGGCAGAAAAAAACGCGCCGCTGCATTATTACGGCACACTTTCTTATAACAAACGGGTGAAGCGCTGGGTCATCAAAGGTGAGCCTTGCGTGACGGAGATGTGCAAGCGTCTGTTTCCCGGCTCGTCCGGCGCAAGGCGCGGCGAGGCGCGTTTCACGGCGCACAGACGCATCATCGGGGATATCGGTTGGCTGATGCTCCGTTTCCCCTTAGCGATTGCCGAGCAGGACGAAAAGCGCTGGCAGGAGGCACTGAAAGAGGCGCAGACGGATTACCGAATGCGTGAGCTGGCGCGTTTCACGCCGCAGAGCGTGCAGCCGCCCGCCGCCGTCTTTGCGGGTGAATTAAAGCCTTTCCAGCAGGTCGGCCTTTCTTTTTTGCTGCGCACCAAGCGGGCGCTTTTAGCGGACGATATGGGGCTTGGCAAGACCGTGCAGGCATTGGCGGCGCTTTCGACCTTGCGGGCGTTCCCCGCACTTTTGGTCGTGCCGCCGCATCTGGTTTTGAATTGGCAGGCGGAAATTGCTCGCTTTGTCCGCGTTTCCGGCCATGCGCCGTCTGTACATATCATCCGCGGTCTCACGCCCTATAAGCTGCCGCAAGCGGACATTTACATCATTCATTATCTCCTTTTGCGCGGCTGGAAGGACGCGCTCAAAGGCGACTTTTTCCGCGCCGTCGTGTTCGATGAAATTCAGGAGCTGCGCCGCGCAGGGTCTGAAAAATATTCTGCCGCCTCTCTCTTGTCCGAGGGCTGTGACCGCGTGTACGGGCTGTCCGGCACGCCGATTTATAACTTGGGCGGCGAGATTTGGAATGTCGTCAACATCCTTGATTTCCATTTTTTGGGCGATTACGAGTCCTTTTCCCGTGAATGGTGCGTGGGCTATGGACGCAGAATCGTGCAAAAGCCGGAGCTTTTAGGCAATTATCTGCGTAACGAAGGGCTGATGCTGCGTCGCACCAAGCAGGAGGTGCTGCCGGAGCTGCCTGAAAAGCGGCGGCTCATTCAGGAAATAGACGCGGACGATGTGCTTTATAAAACGCTGATGGCACCTGTCATTACAAAACTGCACCGCTGGCAAACGGACACCAAGCTCACCGCGTCCGAGCGGGCGCTGTTGGAAGACCAAATCAGTCAGCAGGAACGGCAGGCAACGGGCTTGGCCAAAGCGCCGTATGTCTGTCAGTTCGTTCGCGCTCTATGCGAGGCGGGCGAAAGGGTGCTACTGTTCGCGCACCATCACGCGGTGATGGATGCCTACAAGCAGGATTTGAAGGCGCTTCACCCTGTGTTTATCACGGGCAGGGAAACGGCGGCGCAGAAGGAGGAGGCGTGCAGCCGCTTCATGGAGGGTAAGACTGCCTTGTGCTGCGTCTCCCTGCGTGCCGCCAGCGGGCTTAACCTTCAACGAGCCACATGTGTGGTGTTCGGCGAGCTGGATTGGTCGCCCGCCGTGCATTCTCAGGCGGAAGACCGTGCGCACCGCATCGGTCAGACTGACTCTTTGCTGTGCTATTACCTCGTCTCCCCGCATGGCAGCGACAGCGATATTCAGGCCGCCCTTGGTCTTAAAGTCAGCCAGTTCCTCTCCCTCATGGGCGATGCCCCGCAGACCGAGGCGCAAAGACGAGAGGATGCGTCCATCGCAAGACAGCATGTGGAGAAACTGGCGAAACGATTTAGTGAATAGTTAAGGCATCACCGCACAATTCAGCAACGCGCAAATTGTGCGGTGATGCCATAAGTAATAATAAACCAGTAATTAAAGAGAACACCGCTGAACGGCATTAATCAATACTTCTCAGCGGTGTTCTTTAATTATGCTATTAGAAATAGACCGAAATGACGATAACTCAGACGAGCATAAAGAAAAGAGTTCATTAAGCGCACTATAAAAGCATGTAGTGAAGTTAGATTGTGCGGTGATGCCTTTAGTCCGGCACTTGATGCGGATATAAAGCACATAGGCGATTTTCTGCGGATGGTTGACAGTTGGTTGACAGATTTATGCGGATGATTGTCGAGTGGCTGTCAAATCTTTTTTGCTTGGCGGATTGGTGGTTGTCATTCCGCGGATTTTGGTTGGCAGTTGGTTGACAGATTTCTGCGTTTGGTTGTCACTTGGTTGACAGAATTTTGAAAATGGTTGTCAGTTGGTTGTCAATTTTCCGCAGATGGCTGGCGAAAAATGAAAAATCAGCAGGGATGACGGGCGTTAAGCATAGCCGTTTTGCGTTTGCTGATGGTCTATCGAGTGCCTTCTTTTGCTTACCAAGTGTTTAATTTGCGAAAAAATTGAGTTACCAAGTGTTCAGTTTGAAAAAAGTGAAATTTGCTTTTTCGATTTTTATCAAAAAAGAGGCTTCAAAGCCTTATATTTCAACGACCCTTGTCCGTCAGTTGACCGTCATTTGCCCGTCAAATGTCCGCATAGTACAGTACAGTACAGTACAGGTTAGTACAGTACAGGTTAGTACAGTAGAGAGAGAGGGAGGTGTGATTAGTGGATAGTGGATAGTGGATAGTGGATAGTGGGGTACGGAGTTTTCTCTCCCCCTCTTTATTTTGGGTTGACAAAATTCTGCGGATGGTTGTCAATTTTCCGCAAGGTGTTTGTCTGATGGTTGTCGGGTGGTTGACAAATCGCGGATTTTGGTTGCCACAGGTTAGGTTAGTATAGGTTAGGTAAGATAAGGTTAGGTAAAGAGAGAGAGTTAAGAGAGAGATGGGGTGATGGCGCCGGTGTTGGGTGACGGAACAGACACGGGGCAGCTCTCTCTCTTTTTTTTGATTTCGTTGTGGATTGACCTTTTTGACGGATATGCGTCGATGAATAAAAAAACGGAGTTGGCAACAGCGTCCGGTGCAAGGGTCGGGGTTCCCTTGCACTTAGGACGCGGCAGACAAGTTGTGCGATGCAGAGGGTGGACGGCGTATGCCGGACACCCGAAGGTGGGCTGAGGGAAGGGGAGGGTTCCCTTCCCGAAAGGGAGCGGCACTCAAGCTGGCGGGTGCAGAGCATAGACGCGCAGCGGATATGCGAAGCCGGGAAAAGTTCCTTGGAAATGATGGAGGATTTTTTTGATTTTTAGGGAATAAAAGAGAGTGTACGCTCGTTTTATGAGTGAAGCCCTGTCCGGCGAACGGACGGCGCAAGCGAAGCCGCTGCCGCATTTCGTTGGATGGGTTAGCATTGAACTGACTGAAGGTGGAGGTAGTCATGAAGCGAAATTCATGGTATGTTAAGCTCTTATGCGTTCTGATGGCGCTGATGCTGGCACTTCCGGCGTTTGCCGAGGAGGTTGTGCTGAATGCGGGCGCACAGAGCGGCGTTGCCGCCGAGGAAAGCGCGGCGCAGAGTGCCGCTGAGACGGCGGAAAAATCCGCTTCCGAGACCGCTGCGGCAGAAAAATCTGCTGACGCGAGCGAGGATGCGTCTGCGGCTGAGAAACAGACCGAAGGCGCGGCTGATGCCGAGGCTGAGGGCGTTTCCGATGCGTCAACAGACACCAAGACCGAAAGCGCTGTTGACACTAAAGAAAAGGCCGAGGCTGACGGCGCTGCTGAATCCGCAGCCGAGCAGCAAACCGAAAGCGCTGATGTCAATCCCGAAGCCGCGTCCGACCCTGCCGAAGAGCAGGCTGCTGAGGCGGCAAAGCCCGAAGTGCTTGACCTGAGCGTGCGTCCCGCGTCCGCCGTGCAAGGCGAAAGCGTGGTCGTGCGGGTGAAGGTGCAGGGCATTGAAAAGCTGCTGCTGTGCGTGGACGGCGAGGTGTACCCTGCGCTGGACACCGACGGGCTGAAGGATGCCGAGATTGCCGCGCTGCTGCTGAAAAACGCGCTGGCTGTTGAGGACAATCAAGTCACCGTGACCGTGAAAACCGCCGATTTGACCGTGGGCGAGCATGAAATCGCCGTGCGGTATCTGACGGACGGCGAGTGGAGCAAGCTGCAAGCGAAGAAGACTCTGACCGTGCTGGCGGCTGAGGAAGTCCCCTCTGACGAAAGCACCGAGGACAAATCCTCCGGCGAAATCACCGAGAACGAATCCGCCGAGGACAAGCCCGCCGAAGAAGTCCCCGCCGGCGAAACCGCTGACAGCAAGTCCTCCGAGGAAACCCCCTCTGTCGAACTCCCTGACGAAATCCCCGTCATGGACGAAGACGAGATTCCCGTCATTGACGAGACCATCGAAATCGTTGAAATTCCCGTGGAGGAAGAGCCGCTCCCCGAAGCGGACGAGCCGGGCGAGGACGCGGAAGCCGGTGCCAACGCGACCACCAAGATTATCCCCGATGAAACGCTCATCACGCTGAATGTCGGCGAAGAGACCATCATCGGCTACACCTTGGAGGGCGATGAGAGCGATGTGACCTTCAAGTCCTCCAAGACCGCCGTGGCAACCGTGAACGAGTATGGCTGTGTCGAAGCCCGCAAGAGCGGCACGGCGTACATTACCCTGCGCACCGCGAACGGCAAGACCGCGAAAGTCACCGTCAAGGTCACGGACACCAATCCCCCGTCCAAGATTGAAATCAAATTGGACAATCCCTTCTATCTCGCGCAGGATGTATCGGTCTTTATGCCCTGCATCCTGACCCCCGATGATGCTGAGACCTATGTCACTTGGACTTCCTCCAAGACCTCGGTTGCGTACTTTGACGATGCCGGCGAATTGGTCACCAACAAGACCGGCACGACCACCATTAAGGCGACCACCAGCAACGGCAAAACGGACAGCCTGAAGCTCATTGTCTATGATCCCGATGTCCCCTATGCCGTCAGCATTGAACACGATGACGAAGCCATATCCAAGCTTTATGTGGCCATCGGCGAGGGTGTGCAGCTCAGCGCGACCGTCCTGCCCGACACCGCGCTGGACGATTCCGTGACTTGGAAGACCTCCAACAAGCGATATGCGACCATTGATGAGAGCGGCTATCTGGAGGCCGTGAAGGAAGGCAAGGTGACCGTCACCGTCACCACCGCTTCGGGCAAAAAGACCGACAAAATCACCGTAATCGTCTATGACCCATTAAAGCCCCAGTATGTCACGCTTGAAGAAACCGGCACGGTGGATTTGGCGATGGATGATACCCTGACCTTAAACGCCACCATCTTTCCCGACACAGCCGACCAAACGCTGACCTTCACCAGCTCCAACAAGAAAGTGGCGACTGTGGACGAAAACGGCACGGTCACGGGCATAAAAGCAGGCACTGTCACCATCAAGGCGCGGACATCCAACGGCAAGACGGATTCCGTGAAGGTGCGCGTGTATGACCCGCGTGTGCCGCAGAAGCTGACGCTGAATTTCTCCGGCACGGAAACGATTGACCTTTACGATGAGGGCGTGACCGTGACCGCCGACATCTACCCCGAATCTGCCTTGGATTACACCGACCTTGTGTTCTATTCCTCCTCCACCAAAGTGGCGACCATCTCCGGCGACGGCGTGATTACCCCGCGCAATGCGGGCAAGGCGACCATCACCGTGGCGACCAAGAACAGCTACCAGAGCAAGAAGGTCACGGCGAAATTCACCTTGGTGGTCAAGGACAATTACGCGCCCAGCAAGATTACCTTTGACGAGAGCGTCATTTACCTTGACCTGTATGACACGGCGCAGCTTTCCTACACCTTAGCGCCGGATGATGCCCGCGCCAAAGTGACCTATAAATCTTCCGCTTCCGCTGTGGTGCAGGTTTCCGAAGAGGGAGAGCTGACCCCGCTCAAGGCGGGACGCGCCGTCATCACCGCCGCCACCCACAACGGCAAGAAGGACACCGTGACCGTGGTGGTCACGGACCCCTACGCGCCCACCAAAATCGCCTTTGATACAACCGCCGAAACGGTCTTTGTGGATCAAAGCCCCATCACCTTAGAGCCGACCCTGTACCCCAATACGGCCAGAGCCAAGCTCACATGGACGAGCAGCAACAAAAAGGTTGCCGCCGTGGATGAGGACGGCAATGTCACCCTGCTTGCCGAGGGCACGGCGACCATCACCGTGAAGACCCACAACAGCAAGTCCGCGTCCATCAAGCTGACCGTCTCCGACCCGACCCTGCCCCAAACGGTTGCGATTGCCAACGCCGATACGGGCGAAGAATTAGCCGCAAAGATCAGCTGGGACAACACCCTTGACGGCGAGCTGAATTTAGGCTTGCTCGCCACTGCCAAGGGCGGCGATGGCTATGAGGCGGACACCGGCACGGTCAAGTGGACATCCTCCGCGACCGCTGTCGCCACCATCGATCAAAGCGGCTGCGTCACCTACAAGAAGAATGGCACCGTGCGCTTCACCGCCCAAACCGCCCGCGGCAGCAAGAGCGCGACCGTCACCGTCACCTTCACTAAGTACATCGCCGTGGAGAGCATCACCATCAGCACCACCAGCCTTTCCCTGCTGGTCGGCAGCACCCTGAAGGTCAACACCTCCTCCCTGCCTGCCGGCTCGATTTCCTGCGCAAGCCTTACCTATGCCTCCTCGGATGAAAGCATCGCCACCGTGAGCGCCACAGGGCAAATCAAGGCCGTAGGCGCGGGCTATGTCACCATCATCTGCAAAGACGAAAAGACGGGCATTCAGTCCAATGCTCTGACCATTGCGTGCAGCTATCCCCCCACCTACCGCGCTTTGATTCTGGCGCATTCGTCCGAAAAATCGGTTGTCCGCAGCAGCACGGGCGCGGAATACAATGTCACATGGCAGCGCACGACCGATGTCAACACCATGCGCAATATGCTGAAATTGCAGAATTACGGCGGCAAGGGCTACCAAATCACCACCCAAGCCAATGCGACCAAGGCGACAGCGATTTCCGCCATTGCGGCGATTGCGAATCAGTCCAAGGAGTCCGATGTCACCGTGGTTGCGATTATGGC
>CAVJHY010000084.1:0-695 GCA_963649405.1 bacterium | reverse complement strand
GGACAACGGCACCATTTGGCTGGGCGATGAAGCGTTAAGCGCGGCGACGCTCGCCGAGGCGCTGGATCAAATCGAAGGCCGCGTCATCGTCTTCATGGCGAACGACTATGCGGGTTATTACATCACCGAGAGCAGCGACGGCAGCAAGGAGATGGTCGCTGCGTCCAATGCCGTGTCGCAGGGATCGAGCTTCAACAGCGCGTTTGTGAACGCTTTCGCAAGCCGCCAGTCCACCGTCACGGTGTACCCGCTGGACGAGAACGGCAATGCCATCCTCCCGCCCGAAGCGACTGTCAACGAGGACGGCTCCGTCACCGAGGCGAACTGGGGCGAGCTGCGGCAAGACAAATTCTATGTCATCACCGCTTCCTCCGCCTATGAAGAGACCTACTTCTTGGCGAGCGTGAGCAAATGGAACGACACCAGCATGACCGCGACCTTGAACGAGGGCGGGTGCTATGACTACTTCGTCCGCGGCTTGGCGTTGGCGGGCGGCTTCAAAGTGACCCCGAATAAGGGCGGCGCAGGCACGGCTGCATGGTCGAGCAAATCCGTCACCTTGCAGCAGGCGTATACCGAAACCGCCGCCTATGTCCAGAAATACGAATCCGCCAGCCAAAGCACCGGCTACTCCTGCAGCACCGTGCAGGTCTACCCGCTGAAGTCTTCGTATGTTATTTTCCAGCACTAATATA
>CAVJHY010000083.1:0-9038 GCA_963649405.1 bacterium | reverse complement strand
TGTAAACACACGAAAAATGCCCCTGCTACAACAATTGCGGCAGGGGCTTTTTGTATAATTTGTATCAGCGAAAGAAATCCCAGCTTGACAGCAGCAGACCAGGGATGACCACGATGGCAAAGAAGGCCCAGCTAATGAGGGTAAAGGTTTTGAGGAATTTTCCGCCGTTTTTGGGGTAATCATGGACATAGATGCGGTAGTTGATAACCGAGGCCAAGGAGCCGATGATGGAGCAAAGACCGGCTGTATCAGCGCCGTAAATGAGACCGGCAAAGTTTTCGGTGAACGGGTAGAGGACGATGGACGCGGGTACATTGGAAATAATCTGGCTCAGACCGATTGCCCAGAAATATTCATGTCCGGCGACGGCGCGTTTCAAAACGGCGGATATGGCGGGATTTTCCGTAATCGAGGAGGAGAAAATAAAGAAGCACAGGAAGGTCACGAGCAGCACATAATCCACCTTTTTGATTAGGCTCTTGTCCAAGAAAAAAATCGCCGCCAGCACCACCAGCACGGCATACGGCCAAAGCGCCGTGCGGGTTAAAATCACGCAGATAATCAGCGCGAACAAAGCCAAATACCCGATGCGGCGCACCCGTCCCTCCGGCTTCCAAGCCTCGCCCTGCGGCATACAGGACACCGTTTCATGCACATCTTTTCGGCACATGAAAAACACAAAGCCGATGAGCAGCACGGCGGACATGAGGCACATGGGCAGCATATGCAGCATGAAGCGCCCTGCGGTGATGTTCGCCTGACCGTACAAAAAGAGATTCTGCGGACTGCCGAAGGGCGTGAGCAGCGACCCGCGGATGGCAGCGATATTTTCCATCGAAATCACGGGCAGGATATATTTTTCCTTGCCGCCGTTGCGGAAAAGTGTGATGGTCAGCGGCACGAAAATAATCAGCGACACATCGTTGGTGACGAACATGGACGCAAAGAACACACCGAAGATGAGAAACAGCGACAGCGTGGTGATATGCCCCATTTTCGCGCCGAGCGCCTCTAAAGGACGCAGGACATTTTCCTGCTTGAAGCCCTCCAGCACGCACAGCATCATGAACAGCGTGCCGAGTGTACGCCAATCAATATCGGACAAAAGCTGCGCGGTCGGCGGGGTGATAATCATCGCCGCAACCGCTGCCAACAAAGACAACAGGAGCATCTTTTCTTTCCACAGCCACTTCAATGCGCGTTTCACACTCTTCCTCCATCCTTTTGCACATCCAATGCAGCACCAACGCATTATACATCAATTCGGTCAATTTATCGAGAGTATTTCAAAAAAATCGCCCTGCGCCCGATGAAAATCAGGTGCAGGGCAGATTACGATTCATTTATTCGTACTCGTCCGAAACCAAGCCTTCCTGTTCCATAAATGCCTCCTCCACGGGCAGAAAGGCTTCAATGAGCATCGCAAGGGCGTTCAGCCGTTCATCGCCCGCATCGGTTGACACGGTCTCCAGCATATACTCAAACGCTTCGTCCTCGTCATACTCGCCCTCACCCGTGTCGCCGTCTTCATCCAACGCGCCGCATTCATGGAGATAGGCTATGTGCGCGTCAATCAGCCGCGCCGTAAGCAGGGGCAGCTCGTCCGCAAGGGAAGCAAACTGATTTTTGTTCAGCCTTTTTAAGATGAACAAACGCGCCGCATTCTTATCATAACCGAGCATATCGGTCACAGAATCGCCTCCAGCTCCTTCACCGTATCGCCGAACACCTTGAGCGCCTCGCGGACGGGGGCGGGAGAGGACATATCAACGCCCGCATATTTCAGCGCCTCAATGGGCGGCACACTGCCGCCGGCAGACAGGAATCGTTTGTAATCCTGAACGGCCTTTTCGCCCTCATTCAGAATGCGGGAAGCGATGGCGACCGCCGCCGAGAAGCCGGTGGCGTACTTATAGACATAGAAAGCCGTGTAGAAATGCGGGATGCGCATCCATTCGGCATCAATTTCCTCATCCACCACGCAGGACGCGCCGTAATACTTTTCGTTCAGCCCGTGATACATCTGAGACAGGGATTCCTTGGTCAGCGCCTCGCCGTTCTCCGCCATCTCGTGCGATTTTTTTTCAAATTCGGCGAACATCGTCTGGCGGAACAGGGTGGTGCGGAAGGATTCAAGCAGGTCATTGAGCAAATACGCCAAGGTCTTTTTGTTGTCCTTATATTTGTTCATCAGATACCGCGCCAGCAGCACCTCATTGCAGGTGGAGGCGACTTCTGCCACAAACAGGGAATAGCCAGCCTTGGCATAGGGCTGATTCCCATCGCTGTAATAGGAGTGCATGGAATGCCCCAGCTCGTGCGCCAAGGTGGAAGCGCCGTCCAAGCCCGGCTGATAGTTCATCAGCACAAATGGATGGCAGCCGTAGCAGCCCCAAGAATACGCACCGGAGCGCTTATTCTTGTTCTCATAGACATCCACCCAGCCCTCGTCATAGGCGCGGCGCAGGACGGTTAAATAGTCCTCGCCCAGCGGTTTGAGTGCCTCCAGCACCAGCTTGAAGGCATCGGGATAGTCCATCTTCATATCCACATCGGAAACAATCGGCACATACAGGTCGTAAAGGTGCAGCGCATCCACGCCCAGCACCTTTTTACGCAGCGCCGCATAACGGTTAAGGTCCGGCAGGGCATCATCAACGGCGGCAATCAGGTTTTCATAAACGGACATAGGAATTTCATCGGGATGCAGCGAAGCCTCCAAAGCGGAATTGAAATGCCGCGCCTTGGCTGCGAACAAATCGCCCTTCACCGAGCCTGCATAGAGCGCCGTGATGGTCGAGCCGAAATTCTTATAGGCGTTCATCATGCCTTGGAAGGCAATTTTGCGCACCTCGCGGTCATGCGCACGAATCAACGCGCCGTACTTGCCGTGCGACAGACGCACCTCGCTGCCGTCCTCGTCCTTCACCATCGGGAAAGGAATGTCCACATTGTTTATCATGGCATACGCCGTGCTGGGCGTACCCATGACCTCGCCCGCCATCGCCAGCAGCTTTTCCTGGTCATAGGGCAGGGTATGCGGCTGGTCGCGCAGAAGGTTGCCCAGATAGGTGCTGTATTCGCCAAAAGAGGGGTCATTGCGCATTGCTTCTAATTCGACCTTGTCCATTGCCAAAAGCTCCGGCCGCAAAAATGCGCTGATGCTCTCGCCCGTGACGGCCAAGCTCTCCGCCCGCGCAGCCAAAGCCTGATACACGCTGTTCTCGCCGTCCTCATCGCGCTTCATCATGGCATAGGAAATGAGCCGTTCCAGCTTCAAATTGACGGCAAAAAATTCCCGAATAGCCTCCCGCGCCTTTTCCTTCACATGCCCCTGATACGCGGCGAACGCTTCCACACTTGCCTTTGCCGCAGCAAATTCCTCTTCAAATTTTTCATCTGATGCAATCAAATCGCTCAGCTTCCACTGGAAGCGCGGGTCCATTTCCTGACGCTTTTTCAATTCCGTTGCCATTTGTACATCCTCCTTATTCTTATTCTTCCTGATTTTCATCCCACGCGGCGTATAGCTCATCCAAACGCAATGAATCCATCCGCGCATTGGTTTCCTGCGTTAATCTGTTCATGACATCCTGCGCGTCACGCTCACGAAGAAGCAAGGTTGCCTGCACACTGGTCAAAAACTCCGTCTGCTCGATTTGAACAGGCAGGGCAGCCAAGGTATGGCTCACCTTGTCCCAGAGCGGATACGGCACATCAATCAGCCAGCGCTCGGACGGCAGCATCACCACCACACCGGCCTTTTTGACGGCCAGCACGCAGGAATGCGAATACGCCCGCACCAGTCCGCCCGCGCCCAGCAGAATACCGCCGAAATAGCGCGTGACGACCACGCAGCAGTCCACAACGCCCTGTGCCTTCAGTACCTCCATCATGGGCATACCCGCCGTGCCGCCCGGCTCTCCGTCATCGCTGTACCGCATGATACCAGCGTTCTTGCCGATGACATAGGCATAGCAGTTATGGCTTGCATCCCGATACTGCTGGCGCTTTTCGCTTAAAAAGGCGAGCGCCGCCTCCTCTGTCTGCGCAGGGGCTGCGTGACAGAGAAAACGGCTTTTATTGATGATGTATTCATCTGTCGCCGCTTCGCGCAGCGTCTTATACTCGCCCGCCATTTACTTGAGCACGATTCGGCAATAGGACTTTTTGCCCTTGCGCAGGAGCAGACCATCCGAAGGAATATCCTCCGGCTTCACCACAAAGTCAATGTCCGTGACCTTGCCGTCCGCCACCAGCACAGCGCCCTGCTGCACCTGTTTGCGGGCATCGCCGCGGCTGACGCACAGACCGCAGTCGTTGAGCAAAGTGGTCAGGCGGCCATCGTTCAAGAGGGCTTCCTTTTCCACGGCAAAGGTGGGGACATCCGCAGCCGCACCACCAGAGAAGAGCGCTTCTGCCGCCAGCCGTGCCTTTTCAGCCTCTTCTTCGCCATGCACGAGCTTGGTGCATTCAAAGGCCAAGGTCTTCTTCGCTTCGTTGATTTCGCTGCCCTGCAAAGCGGACAGACGGCGCACCTCATCCATCGGCAGGAAGGTGAGCAGACGCAGGCACTTTTCCACATCCTGGTCAGCCACATTGCGCCAGTATTGATAGAAGTCATACGGGCTGCATAAGGCAGAATCAAGCCACAGAGCGCCCTTTTCGGTCTTGCCCATCTTTTTGCCCTCATGATTCATGAGCAGCTTAAAGGTGCAGGCGAACGCGGCTTCATGCTCCTTGCGGCGAATCAAATCCGCGCCGGAGAGCATATTGCTCCACTGGTCATCGCCGCCCATTTGCAGACGGCAGCCGTAATTCTTGAAGAGCTGGAGGAAGTCATAGCTCTGCATCAGCATATAGTTAAACTCAAGGAAGGTCAGACCGCGCTCCAAGCGCTGCTTATAGCATTCCGCCGCCAACATACGGTTGACGGAGAACAGAGAGCCGATGTCGCGGATAAAGTCCATATAGCCCAAATTGCGCAGCCAATCTGCATTGTTGACGATGTGTGCCTTGCCATCGCCAAATTCAATGAAGCGCTCCATCTGCTTTTTGATGCACGCGACATTGTGGTCAATGGTCTCCACGGTCATCATCTTGCGCATATCGGTCTTGCCGCTGGGATCGCCAATCATGGCCGTGCCGCCGCCGACCAAGGCAATCGGGATATGCCCTGCCCGCTGCATATGCGCCATGGCAATAATCGGGATGAAATGCCCGAAATGCAGGCTCGTGGCGGTTGGGTCAAAGCCGACATAGAAGGTTGTCGGCTCCTTTTCAAGCTGCTTGTACAGCTCATCCTCAAAGGTAATCTGAGCTAAGAATCCGCGCTCTTTCAAGGTATCGAGTACATTCTGCATCGTTCTGTCTCCTTCAAATAAATTATAATAATGCTTTTTCTAATAAGCCCATGCCGCGAATGATGGTGTCCTTGTCCGCATTGGAGAAGTTCAGCCGCAGGGTGTTTTCATGACCGCCCTCTGCATAAAAATGCGTACCCGGCACATAGGCAACGCCCAAATCAACGGCCTTGGTGAGTGCTTTGAGCGCATCCACGCCCTCCTTCAGCTCGGCAAAGATGAACAGACCGCCCTGTGGCCGCGTAAACGCCTTAAACACCGTCATCTTTTCCATGCAGGACAGCATGGTATGAAGCTGCTGTGCATAACTCTTGCAGATGCTCTCCACGTGCGGCGGCAAAAGCCCTTGACGCAGATACGCATCGCAGATGGCCTGATTGAGCAGTGCCGTGTGCAAATCAGAGGACTGCTTGGCAATCACGCACTTGCGCATCAGGGAAGGCTCGGCAACGAGGAAGCCCACGCGCAGACCGGGCGAAATCACCTTGGAGAAGCTGCCCATGAAGGCCACAAAGCCCACCTTGTCAAAGGATTTGATGGTCGGCAGCGGCTCTCCCGCATAGCGAAGGTCATGATACGGGTCATCCTCCGCCACCACTACGCCGTACTGCTCGGCAAGCGCCGCAATTTTCTTGCGCCGCTCCAAGGACAAGGTGCGCCCTGTCGGGTTTTGGAAGGTGGGGATGATATATACCATCTTGGGGTGATAGCGCTTGATTTTCTCCTCCAAATCGTCCGTATTCATGCCGTCCTCATCGCTCGTCACGGCGATAAGACGTGCCTGATACAGCCGCATACACTGCATATTGCCAAGGAAGGTCGGGTCTTCGACCAGGATGACATCGCCCTTGTCAATCAGCGCCGAGCAGAGCAGGTTCATCGCCTGTGTAGAGCCGGTTGTCGGAAGAATTTCGGACGGCGTAGCGGTGATGTCAAACCGTTCCTTCACATACGGCACAAGGCTTTCCAAAAACGGCTTATAGCCCTCCGTTGCGCCGTATTGAAGCAGGGTCTTCCCGTCCTTCAAAAGCACTTCCCGTGCAAGCTCCGCCATCTGCATATCCGGCAGGGCAGAGGCTGCCGGATTGCCGCCCGCAAAGGAAATCATGCCGGGCTTGGCCAGCAGCTTAAAAATCTCACGAATGGCGCTGCCGGATACGCCGTTAAAGCGCTCGGCAAATTGCAGCTCAGATACATCCATGCTTTTCCCTCCTGCTTTGCTTAGGCATCACCGCACCATTCGGCAATGCGCCTAAGCGCCACCTCATTTGTGCGTTGTTGTCCTAAAAAATAACCGCCTGCCGGAAAAAACCGGAAGGCGGGGAAACCGCTGTACCACTTCCATTTGAAGCGCTATTTACGCGCTTCCTCATGCACGCTGTAACCGGCGCACCGGCGGCTGCCTACCGGGGAACAAGCCCGTTCAGCGCCAAGCTCCGAGGTGTATTCACTCATCCCGCGCTGCCTTTTTCCACCACCCAAAGGCTCTCTAAATGCGCCGAAAACGGGCTACTTCTCCCCTTCATCGCCGTTTCCTATTATAGCGGTAAACGACGGCTCATGTCAACACCCACCCACATTTTTTTCCGTTTCAACCGGGATTCCGTTCAAAATTTACTTGAAAATTTCCTCTTCTTTGCTTACAATAGGAGCATCTCAAATTGTTTTTAGAAGGGAGTTTTTCTGTGATGAAGGAGCTTCTTCAATCGCTGCTGAACGAGGGTGTTCAGGAAGGGTGTTTTCCGTCCGCGGCGGCGGCGGTCGGGTGCGGCGAAAAGGTGTTTGCAACGGCGGTGGCGGGTCGTATCAGCCTGCCGGACGGCCCTTTGACAACCATTGAAACGCGCTATGACATGGCCTCCTGCTCGAAAATTTTAAGCCCCACCATTCTGGCGCTGATGGCGCTGGAAAAGGGTCTTTTGACGCTGGACGACACCGTGGGCGATTATTTTCCCGCACCGGATGCCACAAAAGACATCACCATTCGCCAGCTCATGACGCACACCTCCGGCATCAACCCGCACATTTTGCTGGAAGAGCAGACGGACGACCCGAAGAATGTGACGGATGTCATCTTAAATGCGCCGACTGTCGGCGAGGCTGGTGTCCCGCGCTATTCCTGCATGGGCTACATCGTGCTTGGAAAAATTTTGGAAAAGGTCTATGGTGACACGCTGGACAAGCTGGCGCAGAAGTATGTCTTTGCGCCGCTTCACATGACGCACACCTCCTATTGTCCGACCGGCGGCAACATCGCCGCAACCGAGGTTGACCATGCCACAGGCAATGCTTGGCAGGGCATCGTGCATGATGAAAATGCGCGCTTCATGGGCGGCGTATCGGCCAATGCGGGTGTTTTTTCGGACATCAACGACTGCGCTCTGTTTGCGCAGATGCTGGCGCGGCACGGTGCGCCGCTCATCACAAAGGCGACGATGGACAAGGCCATCTTTAACTACACGCCCGGCTTTGATGTACATCGCGGGCTTGGCTTCCATCTGGGCGGACCGAATCGCAATTACCTTGGTGATTTAATGCCCGCCTGCTCCTTTGGGCATACCGGCTTCACCGGCACATCCATCGGCGTTGACCCGACCACGGGCTACTTTGTCGTGCTGCTCAGCAATCGCGTCCACCCAACGCGGGAAAACGAGCTGCACCTGCGCTTCCGCCGCCGCTTCCATAACGCGATGTATGCCGCCTTCCTCCGAGAGCGTTCTTAAGGCAGCACCGCACAATTTGGCGATGGCTTAAATAGTCCGGCGAGACATGGTACCAATCTGCCGAGCGAAGCAAAATCGGAAGTGGGAAAGGCAGTGCCCGCGTTCGCAGAGGGTGTACTCAAGTGGTTAGTGGATAGTGCATAGTGAATAGCTGTTGTCCGCACTCGCAACGGCAGTACGCAGCCACTGTCCATATCAACGGACAGATTGTCTGGTGTCTACACCGGCTGCACAATGCCGAGACTTCCAGCAACCTGCGTCTGCATCTTGTCGGCATCTTCCTGCTCGGCGCGGATGTGGGGAAACCCTGCAGATGGGGTTGTATGCAGAAGTTCACCGTGTCTATAATATATATATATTGGGGGGCTACCATAGCCCCTCTCTGGGGCAACTTTAGCCCCTCTCTGTAGGGCTACCATAGCCCCTATTGAGAAATTGTCATCAGAGTCTCTATTCAATATTTCTCTTTTAGCTCCCACCGGTAAGGAGCATATAATAAGTTCGACATCATTGGTTGTTTTTCCTGCTTGTGCGAACATTTTTCTTTTCAAAAATAGCTCAATATATGTTGTAAAATAAAGGAAATTCGGGACATCCCCGCCCAATTCGGCAGTGCGCGAAAATGTCCCTTTTCGGTACTTTGTCTCAATTTACGATCAAGCCGTCAACAGTCTGCCATAGGCATAATTGAAAATCTTTCAGCTTTCCACTCTTTGCGCATCAGCTTCTTGCAAAAATCTCGATTTACCATTTTCGATTTATTGCACCGCCTCATTTATGCGCTGCTGCCCAACCGCTTTTCGTCATTTCATCATAAAATCCATCGTTTTTTTTCAAAAGACATCACACTGGTCAAACGCCGCATATCGTGCTATAATAGCCCTGTGCGCAAATGAACTTATGAAAGGATGTATGAGCAATGGACAATTGTGAATGCTGCATGGCACCGCAG
>CAVJHY010000082.1:0-9048 GCA_963649405.1 bacterium | reverse complement strand
TTGTGGCTGCAGGGCTGTTTGAATTCAGCTCGGAGAAATCAAACGAAATCAAACAAAAAAAGCCCGCATTTTCTGCGGGCAGAAGGGAGAAAGCTATGGCAAGAGACGGAACGCATCGTGGTGGTGCGCGTCCCGGCGCTGGACGCAAGAAAAAGCCGCTGGCAGATAAGCTGCTGGAAGGCAACCCCGGCAAGCGACCGATTACAGTTTTAAAGTTTGACGATATTCCAGATGTAGACGGTGTGAATATGCCACAGCCACATGAAATGCTGTCAGCCAAGCAGCGTGATGGTCGTCCTCTTCAGGCAGAAGAAATCTTTGAGACCACATGGAAATGGCTGGCAGACAGAAAATGTGAAAAGTTAGTCTCTCAGCAGCTGCTGGAGCGGTACGCAATGTGCGCCGCACGCTGGATTCAGTGCGAGGAAGCCTTGACCACTTACGGTCTTTTAGGAAAGCACCCAACTACAGGGCAGCCAATGGCTTCTCCCTTCGTAACAATTGGGCAAGGATACATGAATCAGACGAACAGGCTGTGGGGTGAAATCTTTCAGATTGTGAAAGAGAATTGCTCCTCGGAGTACAACGGCGATACGCCACAAGAGGATGTTATGGAACGGTTGCTGTTTGCTAAGGCTGGAAGATAACGGAATATGGAGGAATCGAATATTATGGAAAATACTAACACTTCTGAAAAAAGAAAAACGACCAGCGAAATGGAGCTGGTCGATGTTAAGAAGCTGGTGCCATATGCGAATAATGCTCGGACGCATTCCGTGGAGCAAATCAATAAGCTCCGCTCCAGCTTGCGGGAGTTTGGATTTATCAATCCTGTCCTCATCGACAGGGACTACGGCGTGATTGCCGGTCACGGTCGCATCGCGGCTGCCAAGGAGGAAGGCATTCAGCAAGTACCTTGTGTCTTTGTTGACCATCTGACGGAAGCACAGAAAAAGGCATACATTCTTGCGGACAACCGCATGGCTTTGGATGCCGGCTGGGACGAGGATATGCTGCGCGTGGAATTGGAAGCGCTGGAAGGCGCAGACTTTGACATGGCACTGACCGGCTTCGATACCAAGGAGCTGAATGCGCTGTTCGGCAAGAATAAGGATGCCGAAGAAGACGATTTCGATGTGGATGCCGAGCTGCAAAAGCCCTGCTTCAGCCAAACCGGTGACATCTGGCACTTGGGCAAGCACACGGTTATCTGCGGCGACTCCACGCTGCCGGAGACCTTCGAGAAACTTTTGGGCGATACCAAAGTGAACTTGGTCTGCACGGATGCATTGTAAGGTAATGCCCTAATATATTTGCTCTCTCTTCCTCTTCTTGCTCGGAATCAGCATATAGATAATCAATATAATAGAAATAAAAAGGACGGAGACGTTGAGGACGATGAGGCTTTTTCGCCAGGGGCTTATTTCATATTCAATGATTGCGCTGGGCGAAATGCCTTGCATGAGACCGGAATTAACCAGTGTGTAGCACAGGTTTTTAACGGCGCGGCGGATAAGTGCCTGCCCTTCAGCGGTATCGTAGCTGTCAAAGTTGACGCTGCGGCTGGCGGTGGAGGACATGAGCAAATCACAGCCTGCGACCAGCATTCGCCGGAGCATGGTCGTATTGGCGTTCATGTGGATATCCGAAACGACAGTCCCCTGAAAGCCCCATTCGCCGCGCAGTACCTCGGTGAGCAGGGCGGAGGAAGCCGCCGTCCATTCCGTGCCGATGGAGCTGTCGCTGGCCATAATGAAGTCGCCTGCCCGCATGAATTTGAGAGTCATCTTGCTGTCATCGGTGTCGGCATAGCAAAGAATGCTTTTGCGGGCTTTCTTCATGGCCATTTCAAAAGGCTTCAGGTAGATTTCTCTGAGCGTTTGCTCGGTCATCCAATGGCAGGTGTTCGGTCCCTTATGCACCTCGGTTTCCATCAGGCAGAAGTGCTTGACCGCGCAGGTTAGACCATTATCGCCCGCGCCTGACACGGCCTCGGTGCCGAGTAAGCCCGCTAAAATTGGGTCTTCGCTGTAATATTCCGAGGCGCGACCGCAGAAGGGAGAACGCAGGATGTTCAAACCAGGCGCATACCAGCCGTTAATGTCCTGCACGAGTGCCTCCTGTCCGACCATCGCGCCGTATTCATACAAAAGCACCCGATTCCATGTGGCGGCCATGACCGGCGCTGCAGGATAGCCGCACACGCCGCTCAGCCAGTTTTTTCCATCTGACCCTGCCAGCGTCAGCCCCTGCGGGCCGTCCTTTTCCGAAGAACGTGGCTTGCGGATGGAGGACAGCGCCTCCGTCTGGTACGCCGCCTCAAAGAGCAGGGTACGGTACGCTTCCGGTTGGTTGTATTCTAATTTGTTGAGCAGCCGTTCCCAGCTTGGGTCATCATAGGAAATGCCGCGCAAGCTTGCCAAGGTCAAGTCATTTTGTTGTCCGGAAACGGGCTGTTGCGCATCGGGCAAAATAGTATCAACCTCGAAGACATCCGATTCCTGAATCCATTGAATGACTGTTTCGGAAGCCGTTCTGTCCTCGTCTGTTGGCGCAGAGGGCTGTGTGTTTTCCCAATCGGCACGGGTCAGGCAGACTGCACCGCTCACCTCGGCAGACGTCATGTAGGTGTTTATTTGTTCAAAACGATTGACGGCGGACATATAGTCGGCGTTGCTGACGGCATTCGTTTCCTCTTCGTTCAAATCATTCTGCGCATTCCGCTCTGATTCGCGGATAAACCCGTCCGCAAACCAGATGTCATTGGAAATATTCAGACTGCACGAATCTGATACATTGTGCGAATCCGTGCGCAGGGTCAGCAAGTAATCCCCGTTCTCCACCATGTAGCAACCCGTTGTCCCGTCCTCATTTTCATGGGTATAGCAATAGGAGGCTAAATCCTCCAAGCCGACCGTGCATTCAACGATTTCGCTTTCGCCCGGTTGCAAAAGATCGGTTTTTCCGATGGCAATCAAGGCACAGGCGGGCTTTTCAATGGCGTATTCTGCATCTAAATCCGTATACGGCGCGGTCACATAGAGTTGCACCGCCTGTTTTCCGGTCACCTTGCCCGTATTGATAACCCGAATGCGGATGACAAACTGCGCATGATGGCTTTCCACGCCGATGATACTCTGAGAAAAGCTCGTGTAGCTCAGACCGTAGCCGAATGGGTAAACAACGCCGTTCTCGCGGCTGTAATATTCGGAAAGAGTGCCCACCGCCCAAGCCGTTTCGTAATAGCGATAGCCGATGTAGATGCCCTCCTCGTATTCGTGAAAGGGAGCGGCGGCGTTTTCTTCGGTTTCGATATGCGTGAGGCGCGTCGTAAGCGCGTTTGAATAGGTGAAACGGTCGCTGCCATCATCCTGATTGGCAAAGGTCGCATCTTTCGTAAAATTGGCGGAAAAGGTGAAGGGGAGGCAGCCGGAGGGATTGACAAGACCGCTGAGAATGTCCGCAATCGATTGATAGCCCGTGCTGCCCGCGCCGCCCTGCCACAGAACGGCGCTGATGCCTGCATCATCTTCGAGGGATGCCAGCTCCATCGGGGAGGCGCAGGAAATGATGACCACCACGTCGCGGCAGTGCTCTTTCGCCAGCGCAATCAAATTGCACTCCGCCTGTGTGATGGCCAGCGCATGCGGCGTGCCGTCTTCATACGCGCCGATGTGCGTATCGGTGTTTTCTCCAGCATGGCGCACCAAATAGATAACGCCCACGGTGTCCTTTAAGGAAGCAGCGACATTTTCAATGACCTCGGTTTTGAATTCATACAGCACCTGTTCGCTGCCGTCTATGGGATGTGTGGCGCTTAAGTGTTCGTTTTCCGTTTTGGCGGCTGCTTCGTAGGCGCTTTGCTGTGCCGCAGCAATCTCTTCGTTGATGTGCGGAAATGTCTGTCGAAGCCCTTCTAAGGGTGAAATAACATCCTCCTCCAAGGTGCTGATGGCGGACGAGCCTGTACCGCAGTACAGCGGGTCAAAGTAGCCGAGGCCGAGCGGGGAGATGACGGTTTCCGCATTCAACGGCAGCAGCCCGTCATTTTTAAGCAGTACCGTGCCTTCATCGCTGATTTGCTTGGACACTTTTTCCGCCGCCGCCTTTGCCTGTTTTTGCGTCGGGTATTTTTGCGTGTAATACTGCACATTTTTTTGGGTGTTGTCTAAGCTGATGACGCGCTGTTCGCCCTTGCCGAAAGTCAGGTCAAGGGTTTCAGCATTTTGGAGTGCGCCCGCCGTCACCGTGCCGTCCAGTGTCAGCATCAGTACAAGCACCGGCACAAGAATGCGGCATTTTTTCCGAACACTGGGGTGCATCATGCATTCGCCTCCGTTTCGTTCGGTCGGTCAGGGTCGGAGGAAAGCGGGAACAGGAGGCTGACATTGAAAATCTGATTATCCGTTTGGAAAGAAATCGAGCCGCCGTACTTCTCCACGGTCATCATCACGCTCTTAATGCCGAAACCGTGCGTATTCTGGTCGTTGCTGGTGGTCTGCGGGATGCCGTTTTCTATTTTCAACACGCCGGCGTAGGGGTTGTGGATATTGACGGACAGAAGCTGTCCGCGGCATTTGACGGTCAGGGAGACGACACGGCGTTCTTCCTCAAGCTGCATCACGGAATGGATGGCGTTGTCCAATAGGTTGCCGAACAGCGAATAAATGTCCGCCTCGCTCATGAAGCGAAGGCGTTCACCGTCCACGATGCAATTAATGGACACGCCGTTTTTCTGGCAGAAGAAGGACTTTTCTGCTAAGATGATGTCCAGCGCGTCGGAGCCGGTTTTGACGATGGAATCATAAATGCCGATGCGCTGCTCGATTTCCTGCAGCGCCTCATTGGTGACAGTGCCGGAATGCCGCAGGTGGCGAATCTGGTGCTTCATATCATGGCATTTGATGTTAATCATGTCAATGGCCTCGCGGGAGATGTCATACTGCCGCTTTTCCAATTTACGGAGCTGGCGCACGATGTCCAGCTCGTTTTCCAGATTTCGGCGCAAAAGCTGGCCGAACAGCACCATCAGCACGCACAGGGTGCAAAGCATGTTGGTGGCACAGGCGGAGAAGAAATAAACCCAATCAGGGCTATGGTTTTGCCGCTCGATGACGATGGCGTTCAGGATGATTTCCACCACCATCATTAGAATAATCAGCCCGAACAAAGATGGCTGAGTGATGGAAACATCGCTGTTTTTGTTCAGCTTTTTGACAAAGAAATGATAGGAAAGGAAGTAAACCAGCAAATAGCATTCCAGACACATGACAGTTTGCAGATAGTTAAAGCTCGCTGGCTCGCTGCTGTACAAAGAGGCGGACTGCCCGAAGCCGCCCAGCACGACCAAGACATTACACAGGATGGACGCTATATGCTGGAAGGAATATCCCGCCACAGTGCAGAAGAGGCAGCTGTTCCATGTGATGTGGTAGCAGAATTTCGCCAGCAGCACGGACACGACAAAAAAACAGCCGAACATGAGCGAATTGGTGAAGGCATTGTTTTCGATGACAGGGTACAATGTGGCGACTAATAGCAGCGTCAAAAGGGAGGCTACCATTCGCAGCCAGAAATGCGGCTTTCTCGGCAGACGCAGAAGCAACATGGACTCTGACGCGAACAGCGCCAGCATGAAGGTATATTTATAAACATCCAAGGACGACAGAAACAGCATGGTTAAAAATTTCCTCCGAGAAATTCATTGAGCCGGTCGATGAATGCGGCTTTTCGGGCGCGGCTGATTTGCAGCTCCTCGCCGTGTACGGTGACGGTGGTATTGCTGACGGCAGACACGAAATTCAGGTTGACCAGATAACAATTGTTGCAGCGGGAAAAGAGTTTGGAGCTTAACTTTTCCTCAGCGGATTTCATCGAGCCGTAGACCATATAATCGCCCTCGGTGGTGTGGTAAAGCACCTTGTGGCCGCTGACCTCCACATAGCAAATCTGCGAAGGGGGAATGCGTTTCTTGCTGTCCGGCATATTCAGCACGATGAAGGTATCGCGCTGCTCGTTCTGAAGCTTTTTCAACACTCTGTCCATCTTCATGGCGAAGTTCGGGTACACCACGGGCTTCACCACGAAATCAAATGCCTCCACTTCATAGCCACGCACGGCAAACTGCGCCATGTTGGTGACGAAAACAAGGGTGACATGGCTGTCTATTTTCCGCAATTCCTGCGCGGCCGCCAAGCCATTGCTGCCGGGCATCATGATGTCCATCAGCACGATGTCGTAAATCGGCTGGTAGCGGGCAATAAAACGGTCGCCCGTTGGAAAGCGGGTGATTTGGAACTGTGCGCCCTTCTCCTCTCCGTAACGGGCAAAAAAAGCGCTCAAGCGCTCCGCATCCTCGTCCTGATCCTCAATGACTGCGATGTTGTAAACCATGAAAAACTTTCCCTTTCTCATTATATGCACATTCATTATAGCATAGAAACACGACGGATGCAATTTTTCAGGCTCACCGATTGTGCAAAAAAATCAACCAGTTATGCGACGCGCATTGCGAATTTTTTCCCGTTCCTGTATACTGCACTCTAAAAGACAGGGCAGCTTGCCCTGTCACAAAACAGAAAGGGGAACTCTCACATGAAGAAGTTTCTTTCATGGGTTGCAGTCCTGACGCTTCTCGTCAGCTGCATGAGCGGCATTTCTTTCGCGGAAAGCGCTGCCAAGTACACGACCGAAACCACCAAAGACGGTTGGATTAAGGTCACCAATGATAACGGCATCGTGCTGGGCTATAGCCCGGACAGCGGTGTGACCATCATCGAAGATGACGGCTATGCGTTCAAGGATTTGGACAAAGACGGCGAACTGGATGTTTATGAAGACTGGCGGCTGACGGATGACGAACGCGCCGCTGATTTGAGCAAGCGTCTGACAAATGCCGAATGCTTTGGCCTGATGATGTATTCCGACATCTTTACGATTGAAACAGACGGCAGCAAGGGCTATGACAATGGCCAGAAGCATACCATCTTTGAAAAGATGGACGAAGGCGTTTACTCCTTCCTGAGCTTTGCCACAAGCTATCCGGCTGTTACCATTGCAAAGATGAGCAACAATGGTCAGGCATATGCCGAAGGGCTGACCTACGGCATTCCGATGAACATTGCCACCAACCCTCAGACCTTCGGTGCTCCCGGTAACTTGGCCATTGGTGCGACCTTCGATACTGAGCTGGCACTGGAAATTTCCAAGGCTCAGGCGAAACAGTATCGTGCGACCGGCGTGACTACCGAACTTGGACCCTCCATTGAACTTGCGAGCGAGCCCCGCTGGACTCGTGTTTCAGGCACTTATTGTGAAGATCCGGCTCTGTCCCGCGACATCGCCAGTGCGATTATTAGCGACTTGCAGTCCACCTATGATGAAGACGGAAACGACCTTGGCTGGGGTGAAGACAGCGTAATCGGCATGATGAAGCACTTTCCCGGCGACGGTCAGGGCGAATCCGGCCGTGAATCGCACAGCGACACTGGCGCTTACAATGTGTATCCCGGCGGTCAGTTTGAAACCTCTCTGATTCCCTTTTTGGATGGCGCATTGAAGCTGGACAGCGTGACGGAGGAATCCGCTGCTGTGATGCTCTCCATGTCCATCGCTTATTCCGATGATGAGTCCTATGGTGAGCTGCTTGGATCTGCCTGCAGCGAGTATAAGATTTCCATTCTGCGTCACCGCTGTGGTTATGACGGCTTGATTTGCACGGACTGGCTGTTCAATGCGCAGAGCTTCGGCACGGAAGACTGGACGCCCGCTGAACGACGCTTTAAGATGATTATGGTTGGCGTGGATATGATTGGCGGTGACACCGATCCTTCCGCTTACATGACCGAAGTATGGCCGATGCTGGTAGACGAGCTGGGCGAGGAAGCTGCCTTGATCCGTTTGCAGGAATCTGCTCGCCGCATTCTCAAGACCTTCTTCAAGGCCGGCAACTTTGAGAATCCCTATCTGGAACTGGCGAAGACCTCTGCTGTCATGAATGACGAAGCGACCGAAGCGCTGTATCAAGAAGCCAATCTGAAGTCCATCGTTATGCTGAAAAACAGCAACGGTGCTATCAAAGCGGCTGAAAGCTCTGAGACCAAGCCCACTGTGTATATCCCGATGCTTTACACCCCCACTGAGCAGGGCTATATGTATGCGACCTATGCTTCTTGGGATCTGCCAGTTGACCTGAAGACGGCCGAAAAGTATTTCAATGTTGTCACCGATACCGTTCTTAATCCGACCGGCGAACCGGATACCGATGGTAACCCGACCTACACGGCGAACGATATCCAGCGTCCTTCTGCCGAGGAACTGGCTCAGTGCGATTTCGCATTTGTTATCGTCAATTCTCCCCGCACGACATCCGGCTATGACAGCACGAATGAAGAATATATTCCGATTACGCTTCAGTATCGTGAATACACCGCGAAGTCAGAGGGTGTTCGCAGCGAGTCCATCTCCGGTAACACCATCGTTACCGAGCTGGAAACGCCCTATGGCGTGACCACTAATCTGTCCAAGGAAAACCGTTCCTACTACGGCAAGAGTGCGACCAGCAACCATGAGCACGATTTGGATGCTATCCTCTATGCTACGGACAACATGGGTGATAAGCCTGTCATCGTGGCCGTCAACTCCACCGGCGCGTTCTGCGTGGATGAATTTGAAGACAATGTTGATTCCATTCTGGTTGGTTTCGGCATCGAGAACACCCTGTTCCTTGAAATCGCAGCCGGAAACTATGAGCCACAGGGCTTGTTGCCTGTCGTTATGCCCAAGGACATGACGGCTGTGGAAGCACAGCTTGAGGACATTCCCCGCGACACCGAGCCTTACACCGATGCGGATGGTAACACTTATGACTTTGCTTTTGGTATGAATTGGAGTGGCGTTATCAATGATGAGCGCGTTGCGAAATATAATGTTCCCGCGCTTGTCACCCCCGAAAATTACTCCGCTGAGTAATAGAGCAATCCTTACAACTATTGAGCCGACGGCAAATGCCGTCGGCTATTTTGCAGTTTTGAATGCATTGGTATTTTA
>CAVJHY010000081.1:0-9244 GCA_963649405.1 bacterium | reverse complement strand
CCCATTTTCGCCATTGTATTTGTTGGCATTATATAATACCATTTTTGCCATTATTAAGCACACACTCATTTGTGCGGTGCTGTCAAAAATATTGCGAGAGTGGATTCTTTTTAGATCAATGAATCCACTCTCGTGTTCATCACAGAAAACCGATATTTCTATTTATGGACTACTAATCGCTCATTTTCCCCTATACGCCTTCTTGGAAGGGGTATGGGGAAACCATTCATTGGCGTATAAAGAATGGTTTCCCCGCAATAAAAAATCATATTCTCGCCACGCCGCTTTCCCGTGCGGCCTGTGCGACGGCGGCAGCAACGGCCTTGCCGACACGCTTGTCAAACGCTTTGGGCAGGATGTATTCGGCGGACAGCTCGTCATCGCTGACGAGAGAAGCAATGGCTTGAGACGCGGCCATCTGCATGGCATCATTGATATCCCGTGCCCGCACATCCAGTGCGCCCCTGAAAATGCCTGGGAATGCCAGCACATTATTGATTTGATTCGGATAGTCGCTACGGCCCGTGCCAACGACCGCCGCGCCCGCTTCCTTGGCAAACTCCGGCATGATTTCAGGCGTGGGGTTGGCCATCGGGAACACGCACGCGCCAGCGGCCATCGAAGCGACCATCTCCTTGCTTACAATATTCGGAGCGGACACGCCGATAAACACATCCGCGCCGCGCATGGCATCAGCTAAATTGCCCTTGAGATGCTCGCGGTTGGTGACCTTGCTCATCTCCTCGTGCGCCGCGTTCAGCCTCTCCATGCCCTCGCAAATGATGCCGAAACGATCGACCAAAATCAGATGCTGCACACCCAAAGTCAACAGGTGCTTGGCAATGGAAATGCCCGCAGCGCCCGCGCCGTTAATGACCACCTTGACCGCCGCAATGTCCTTTTTAACCACGCGCAGGGCGTTCAGCATGGCGGCGGCGACCACGACCGCCGTGCCGTGCTGGTCATCATGAAACACGGGAATATCGCAGATTTCCTTAAGCCTGCGCTCAATTTCAAAACAGCGCGGCGCGGCAATATCCTCCAAATTGATGCCGCCGAACGAGCCGGAAATCAGGTACACGGTGCGGACAATTTCGTCCACATCCTTGGAACGCACGCACAGTGGGAAGGCATCCACATCGGCAAATTCTTTGAAAAGACAGCACTTGCCCTCCATCACGGGCATACCCGCCACCGGTCCGATGTCGCCTAAACCCAGCACAGCCGTGCCATCCGTGATGACAGCGACCATATTGCTGCGGCGGGTCAGCTCCCACGACTTTTTGGAGTCATCTTTGATGACAAGGCACGGCTCAGCCACGCCCGGCGTGTACGCCAGCGACAGCTCTTTCGCGTTCGTAACGGGCGTTCTGGATACGACCTCAATCTTCCCGTGCCAATCATAGTGCTTCTGTAAGGCTTCTGCTTTTAAATCCATGTTTTCACCTCAAAATATATAGAATGGAGATATAACTCCTTACGCCACAGTTTATTTAACCATGTCCCAAGGGGTCATCATAGCGACTAAATCCCCGCTCTGCTGCCCGTTTGTAGTTAGAAACAGCGCAACAAGCCGCTTTTCACGCTTTTTGTCCATCGTGAACAGGCGCTGCGCTTCCGGCACGGAAATACCTTCCGGCACGAACAAAAACCGCTCTGTCAGGTGCTGATCAATGCGTGTCAAATTGCTCAGGGCGCTCATTTCCGTCTGCTCGTCAATCGAGGGCGTGCGCCCCGTGATGAGCTGCGAAAACGGTGTGGACGCGCTGAACACGCCCTGCACGAGCCGCCCGCGCATCACCGGCACATGAGAAAAGCCGCGCTCCACCATTTTGTTCATCACTGGCATCACAAGGTCGTCCGGCTTTGCCTTGAGTAGCGCATCAAAGGGCGTGGCATACTCGACGGCCAGCGGCGGACGCTGCACAAAATCAAGCACTTCTTGAAGCACTCGAAGCAGCGCATTGGCGGGCTGCACGGGCGTTTCGCCGTCCACATCCGCCGTGTGCGAAAGCAGATTGCGCACCTGTCGGCACAAATCCAAGTCGTTTCGGAACGGCTCAGCCTCCTTCTCCCGCAGATACTGCGAAACAGGCGAAGACGCACCCTGCCCGCGCTCCCGATACCGTGTCTCCAGCGCTTCCTCCAAGGACTTGTATAGATTCAAAAATTCCTCCGCGTTGTTCATTCCGCCGCCTCCCTTCATGGCTTTAATCATAGCGGAAATTGACGCGGGATGCAAGAGGAAAATGATCAAGAGTTGAGAGTGAAGCGTGGAGCGAATTACGCAGAAAATCAAAATCACCGCCGAAATCAGCGGTGAAATAAAATATGACTTTAGAGCAGTGACCTTTCCCCCATACTAATCACTCGTCACGCCAAGGCGTACTTCTTCTTGTACTCCCCATACGCCTTATCAAAGTCGGCGGGGTCTTCTTTGAGTTCGTGGGTGAAAGCGTGCAGGTTGAGACGGTTTTCGGCGATTTCGCTCACGCAGGCAGCAATATTGGAACAGTGGTCGGCGACACGTTCCAAATTGGTGAGGATATCAGAAAGGACAAACCCCATCTCAATGGTGCATTGCGCGTTGGTAAGACGCTGCAAATGGCGAGTGCGGATTTCCTGCTGCAAGTCATCAATGACCTGCTCCAGCGGCTCCACGCGCCGCGCCATGACCAAGTCACCCGTTTCAAAGGCGGTCTTGGAAAGGTGCATGATTTCAAGAATGGCATCGGCCATCGTATGCAATTCACCCATAGCCGCCTCGGAGAATTGCAAATTCTTGTCGTGCTTTTCCTGCGCAGATTCCATGAGGTTGACGGCATGGTCGCCGATGCGCTCAAAATCGCCAATCAAGCGGAGCAGCTCGGTCAGACCTCGCACATCCGCTTCGCTGGGCTTATGCTCAGACAGCTTGACCAGATACGAGCCAAGCGCGTCCTCGTAGCCGTCCGTCTCATCCTCTTTTTTCTTGATTGTCTCCGCGTTCTTGTCATCATAGCTGATGAACAAAGAGAGGGAATCCTCCAAGGCGGAGAAGGCGACCTTTTCCATATCCACGGCCACGCTCTGAGCCTGCTGAAGCGCCACAGCGGGATTGACAAACAGACGCTCATCCAAAAGGGCGCGTTCGTCCGTGCCGGAATCGCGGATGGTCATCTTGGACAAGCGCTCAAGCTGCTTGCCGAACGGCAGGAGCAGGGCAGTCGCGCCGATATTGAACGAGGAATGAATGATGGAAATGGACAACGGCGTGGACGCAGCCGACAGGAAATCGGGATGGAACACGGCGCTGGCAACGGAATAGACAATCAACCAGAACACCGTGCCGATGATGTTGAAATACAGATGCACCAGCGCGGCGCGGCGGGCGTTCTTGTTCGCGCCTGCGGAAGCGAGCAGGGTAGTGACGCAAGCGCCGATGTTCTGACCCATGATGATGGGGGCAGCCGAGCCGTTGGTCAATGCGCCGGTCACGGAGAGCGCCTGCAAAATGCCGACAGAGGCAGATGAGGACTGGATGATGGCAGTCATCACAGCGCCCGCCAGCACGCCCAAAATGGGGTTGCTCAAGAGGAGCAGAAAGTCTGTAAATTCCTGCACCTGACTGAGCGGCTCGACGGACGAGGACATGGTTTGCATACCGTACATCAGCACGGAGAAGCCGAGCAGCGCCATACCGGTCTGCTTGGACTTTTCCTTTTTGATGAACATATACAGAATGATGCCGATGAGACCCAGCACCGGCGAAAAGGACGAGGGCTTTAAGAGCTGGATGAAGAAGCTGTCGCCCTGAATGCCCGTCAAGGACAGCAGCCATGCCGTCACGGTCGTGCCGACATTTGCGCCCATAATCACATTGATGGCCTGTGAAAGCTGCATCACGCCGGAATTGACAAAGCCAACGACCATGACTGTGGTTGCGCCGGATGACTGAATGACCGCCGTGGCCAAGAGGCCGACCAAGAAGCCCTTGATGGGGCTGGAAGTCAGGCGCGAGAGCAGTGTTTTGAGCTGGCCGCCCGCCCGCTGCTCTAACGCATCGCCCATCATTTTCATGC
Organism: bacterium; assembly: GCA_963649405.1. GTDB lineage: Bacteria > Bacillota > Clostridia > Christensenellales > Aristaeellaceae > CAVDRM01. The sequence continues at coordinate 5,183 of CAVJHY010000081.1, read as the reverse complement.
CCAGCAGGAACAGAGAAATTCCGCCGAACAGGTTGAGCAGATCAAAGAATGTCATGTTTCCTCCTTACATATCTGTCAAAGGATGGTAAACCCAGTGATTATGTAAACGCCGATTTATGGCGGAAATTGTCAGCTTTTTGCTGAATGCGCTTGTCATAACAAAACCCCAAACTCCCGCATCCTATCATATTATACAGGAAAAATGCGCCTTGCGCACACTTTTTTTCCTCTTGACACAGATTTCATAATTCATGTGAAAAAAGGCGAAGTTGTGGCAGAAATGCATAAATTTTCACAGATTATATAAATTAAACTGTTTTTATGCAAAATTTAGTAAACAATTGAATATAATTTCGTTTTTAATTTGTGTTTGAAACGACGGTTTTTTGTGTATAATATACAGGTACATTTCATTGAATTTTGGAGGTGCAAGCGCATGAAGATTACGAATGACACCCTGTACATCGGGATCAGTGACCATCAGGTGGATTTATTTGAGGGGCAGTATCGCGTTCCGAACGGCATGGCGTATAATTCCTATGTGATTTTGGACGAAAAAACGGCGGTCATGGACACTGTGGATGCACATTTTACCGACGAATGGTTGCAAAATTTGCGCACGGCGCTAAACGGACGCACAGTCGATTATCTGGTTGTCCAGCATATGGAGCCTGACCATTCGGCGAGCCTGACTGCGTTTTCATCGGCATTTCCGAGCGCTGTGCTGGTCGTCAACGCCCGCACACTCCCTATGCTGAAGGCGTTTTATCCCACCCTTGCTTCTAAGACGCTGATTGTCAAGGACGGCGATACATTGACGCTTGGTCGGCACACATTGCAGTTTAGCTTCGCACCGATGGTGCATTGGCCGGAGGTCATGATGACCTACGACAAAGCAGACAAGACGCTCTTTTCCGCTGATGCCTTCGGTAAGTTCGGCGCGTTGGATACCGACGAACCGTGGGACGATGAAGCGCGGCGCTATTACATCGGCATTGTCGGCAAGTTCGGCGCTCAGGTGCAGCCAGTGCTGAAAAGGGCTGCGGCGCTCGACATTGCCCGCATCTGCCCGCTGCATGGTCCTGTTCTTTCCGAAAATCTTGCGCATTATCTCCATTTATACGACCTCTGGTCATCCTATCAGCCGGAGACGGACGGCGTGACCATCGCCTACACCTCCGTGTACGGACACACAAAAGAAGCCGCCGAGGAGCTTGCAAAGCAGCTTCAAACAGGCGGCTGCGCGGATGTACATTTCTTTGACCTTGCCCGCTGTGACATGGCGGAGGCGGTTGCCGATGCCTTCCGTTGCAAACACTTGGTGCTGGCGACAACCACCTACAACAGCGATATTTTCCCGCCGATGCGGGCGTTCATCGAGCATCTGACCGAGCGCAATTATCAGAATCGCACCATCGGTCTCATCGAAAACGGCACTTGGGCACCGCAAGCCGCCAAAATCATGCAGCGGATGCTTGAGCCGTGCAAGACTCTCACCTTCTTGGAAAACACCGTGCGCATTAAGTCCGCGCTGAACGAGGAAAGCAGGACGCAAATTAACAATATGACAAATGAATTATTGAGCAAGTAAACCCATACAAAAAGCTCCGCTGCATCATAAAACAGCGGAGCTTGATTTTATTGATAATTAGTCAAACACATTCGCCGCGCCGGGGGTCGGCGTATGGCAAAAATCCCAAGAGCCATCGTCCTTGAGAGCGTAGGAAACATCTTTTTCCTGCTGCTCGAACTTCACCATGTCCAGAATAACATCCTGATACGAAATGACGACTTTTTCGCCGGACGCGCTCAGCTTAAAGCGGGTGTGATATTCCGTTACGCCGTCATCGTTGGTGGTGGTCGTGTCGAGACCGGAGGCAAAAATCACCAGGTAGCCGCGGGCGGGCAGCACTGCACCGGCGGGGAAGACGAACTTGTCCAGTGTGCGTTTGCCGTCCGAGAGGCACAGCCCCTCCAAGTCAATATCCTCGTCCGAATCGTTGTACAGCTCAATCCAGTCAGGGTCTTCGCCGAAGCTGTCTTCCAAGGTGTCGCCGTTTGATGCCATAAATTCGCTGATTTTGATGCTGCCGAAATCGCGGCTCAACGCCATGGCGGGCATCACGCTCAGCACGACGAGAACGGTCAGCAGAAGGGAAATCGGCTTTTTCATCATTTCAAACTCCTTTTTCGTTGTTTCATGCCGGACGATTCGCTCCGTCCGCACCAGCCGCCCCGCGACTGATGCAACCAGTATACCATTTTGGCACAGATTTGACAATGAACGAATTGTAAAAAACTCCGGCACGATTTTCACCGTGTCGGAGTACTAAGCATTATATGCCACTTAGCTGGCTGCCAAGGATACTGTTTACGAATAAAATATAAAGGATTCGGGATGGATTTTTCATTTCCGGCTAAGCCGAACAAGAGAGGCGTAGCAGCGCTATGTTGACCGGAATGAGGCAACGCCGGAGCGAAAAAGGAGACCGAAGGCTTTACATTTTAGCAAGGGAAACAGTATCAATTAAAATTTCAGGCTGTTCAGCTTGATGGACGGACCCATGGTCGTACTCATGTAGAGAGAGCGAACATAGGTGCCCTTCGCGGTGGCGGGCTTTGCCTTGATGATGGCATCCATCAGCGCGTTCAGGTTCTCCGTCAGCTTCTGGCTGTCGAAGGAAGCCTTGCCGATCGGGCAGTGGCAGATGGAAGTCTTGTCAACGCGGTACTCGACCTTACCGGCTTTAATGTCATGGACGGCTTTGGTGACATCCATGGTGACGGTGCCGGACTTGGGGTTAGGCATGAGACCCTTCGGACCTAACAGACGCGCAATGCGACCGATGGTGCCCATCATGTCAGGGGTGGCGACGCAAGCGTCAAAGTCAAACCAGTTTTCAGACTGAATCTTGGCGACCAGATCGGCATCGCCCACATAATCCGCGCCGGCGGCCTGTGCTTCCTTGGCCTTGTCAGCCTTAGCGAACACGAGGACGCGCACCTTTTTGCCGGTGCCGTGAGGCAGAACGACGGTGCCGCGAACCTGCTGGTCAGCGTGGCGGGGGTCAACGCCCAGACGGATGGACAGCTCGATGGTCTCATCGAACTTGGCCTTGCTCGTCTTCTTCACCAGCTCAACAGCCTCAGCGGGGTCATAGAGCTTGGTGGTATCAATCAGCTTTTTGCTGTCCTGATATTTCTTGCCGTGTTTCATCTTTATATCCTCCCTGTGGTATTAGCGGCGCAAAGTCCTCCCACATTGTTCCTTGATTACTCGTCAGCGACAGTGACGCCCATGCTGCGGGCGGTGCCCTTGACCATGCTCATCGCGGCCTCGATGGAGCCTGCGTTCAGGTCAGGCATCTTGGTGGTAGCGATTTCGCGCACCTGCGCCTGCGTCAGCTGACCAACCTTGTCCTTGTTAGGACGGCCGCTGGCGGAATCCAGACCCAGCGCCTTCTTAATCAGCACGGGAGCGGGCGGCGTCTTGGTGATGAAGGTAAAGGAACGATCGGAGAAAACGGTGATGACGACAGGGATAATCAAGCCCTCTTGCTTGGCAGTGCGGGCGTTAAATTCCTTGCAAAAGCCGGGAATGTTCACACCGTGCTGGCCCAGAGCAGGACCAATCGGGGGCGCGGGCGTAGCCTTGGCGGCCGGAACCTGCAGCTTGATGAGGGCGGTAATTTTCTTTGCCATGTTGGATGGCACCTCCTTAAAACTTGTGGTATTGGCGGCAGAGGCACTATCTGCCTCCCACGGGAACACAGGACAAAGGCATGAGCGAAGGACAGGCTAACAAATGCCCGTCAAAGTGCCGGCTCAGGCGTTATCCTTCACCTTCTCGACTTGGTCTAAGTCAACCTCCACCTGCATCTCACGCCCCAAGAACATCTTGACGCGGACACGCATCTTCTGGCGGAGCAAATCGATCTCTTCGACCACGCCGGTAAAGTTTTCCAAGGGGCCGGACAGGATGCGAACATCTTCGCCGACGGCGATTTTGTATTCTACCCTGTGGGCAGTATTGTTCAGCATCACGTCCAACTCATCCGATGTCAGAGGGACAGGCTTGCTTTCAGGGCCTACAAAGCCCGTCACGCCGCGTGTGTTGCGCACGACATACCAGCTTTCGCTGGTGATAATCATGTGTACCAGTACATAACCGGGGAAGGTCTTGCGCTGGGAGGTCACACGCTTGCCGTTCTTAATTTCAACGACTTCCTCCAAAGGCACACGCACCTCTTGAATGAGGCCCTGCATCCCGTTGTTTTCAACGGCTTTTTCGAGGTTGTCCTTGACCTTGTTTTCATAGCCGGAGTAGGTATGCACAACATACCATTCCAGTGTGCCGGGACGATCGCTGGTATCTGCCATGTCGGAATCTCCTTGCCTGCCCTTTTGCGCGCCGCAAATCTTGTCTGCGGCGCACAAAGGGCGTTTGTCATGAGGTCAGCAGCGCACAAATGAGGTGGTACAATCAATCGTGAATTTTGCGTCAGGTGCAAGCGGAGAAATCGAAGGCTCACTCGAAACGTAAGTCGAGATTTCGGAGAGCCGCAGATGGCGCAAAAGGCACATTGAGCGTTGCCGCCGAATTGTGCGATGATGCCTCAGCCCAAAAGCGCTTTGATCAGAGAAGTCGAACCCATGTCCAACAAACCGATCACAACGCCCATGAACACCATGAACGCCAGCACGATTAAGGTGTAGTTGATCAAATCCTTGCGGGTCGGCCAAGTCACCTTTTTTAGCTCGTGCCACATATTCTTGAAGGGCTTGGAAATTTTCGCAGGCAGATTCTTGAAGAAATTCAAAAATTTCTGCCAGAAGGACGGCTTAACATCCTTTTGCATGGTCTTCTCGTCTGCCATAATTACACCCCTTACTTGGTCTCGCGATGAGCTGTGTGCTTCTTGCAGAAGCGGCAATACTTATTCAGCTCAATGCGTTCGGGTGTGTTCTTTCTGTTCTTTTTGGTGTTGTAATTGCGCTGTTTGCATACGGTGCACGCAAGCACGATGCTGGCGCGGGCATCCTTTGCTGCCATTTAGGAAACACCTCTTTCTGCGTCAGTCACAGGGCTGCGGAGGAGAATGCTCTCCCCCGCCCCTGATTCATGCGGATTATTCCACCGTGCGGGTGACGGCGCCGGCGCCGACAGTGTGACCGCCCTCGCG